>CANITF010000029.1 GCA_947470515.1 Flavobacteriales bacterium | reverse complement strand
CACGGCCAGCTTGACCAGTGCCATTTATAGATTCAAGTTGAGCCATTGATACACCTTCTTTTTCAGCAATACTGCGAACGAGTGGTGAATAAAATTTCCCAGATGGACCATTTTTATCTATAAGTTCTGATGAAGGATTAGCAGTTTCAGTAACGGATTGAATTGAATTATTATTATCAGAAACCTTCGTTGTTTCAACTTTTGCCTCCTTTACAGTTTCTGCAACAATATCATCACCATCTGTTGAAATTAGAGCAATTACATCACCAACTTGAGCAACTTGATCTTTTTCAAAAAATTGTTTAATTAAAATCCCTCCAGCTTCAGATGGCAACTCATTATCAACTTTATCTGTAGCAACTTCAACTAATGGCTCATCAATTTCGACGGTGTCTCCAATGTTTTTTAACCAATTCGTTATTGTTGCTTCCGTAACGCTTTCCCCCATTTTCGGGAGTCTAATTTCAATTTGTGCCATGTGAAAAAGGATATTTTACTTTTTTTTAGGATACAAAAATACGGAAAAAACGTTTTAAACAAAGGGAAATTGTCAATTATCTATCAAGCTTTTTCCATGCTTTGAGAAGTATGCCTAAATCTTTCTGAATTGAATAATCTCTGGCATAAATTAAATTCAACTTTTCAGTTAAAGATTCATCAATAAAAGACAGGCTATCTGTAGGGTTTAAGATTCCTCCCTTGATTCTTGGAAGTTGAATAGAAGAATTGTTTTTTGAGCTTAAATAGCCAACAATTGAAATTTTGCCAATCAGAACTTTGAATATATTCCTGATAAAACTTTTTTTGTTTTTAAACGCAAATATTAAAATAGGAAGTCCAATGATAAAAATTAGCGCCGTTAGAAAATCAAATGTTCTTTTTGACCGAATATTTTGAGATTTTGTTATGGAATTTAAATTCAAAACGTATAAATCTCCTGCCGTTTCAATTGAATTACTGCCAATTAGCGATAAGCTATCTGGTTGAGCTATTTTAAAATCAATATTTGTTGACTCGATAATCGACATCCAGTGTATGATAGATTGCGCAGTTGTGTCTTTCGCACAAAAAATGATCTCATTAATTTCGTGAATATGTGTTATTTGGTCTAATTGATTTAATGTTCCAACCGCACCAATTTCTTTCGTGTCATCTAATGAAACATGCTCAATTATGTCAATTTTCTCGTTCGTTTGTTTTAGTATTTCACTAACGCGATCAAATTCTTCCTTGTGACCAACAATGGCGAATTTCTTGTTTTTCTTTTGAATAAGATTGAATTTTTTGCCAATTGAAAAGTGAAGGAATATTCTTGACAATGTAAAATACAGAAAAACCCATAGTGTTCCTGTTAAAATATAGAGTCTCGAGAATTGCCATTCTTTTGGGAGCAATGCATAGAAAACTAAGATTATTAGTGTGCCAATAAGAGCGCCTTTTAGAAACTTGAAAAATTTAAGAGGGAAATCATAACCACCATTAAACAAAATACTCAACATCCACGTAATTGTATACGAAGGAATAGCAATTTCTAATAAATTTTCCGGAAAATCAATATTGCTTATTTTCCATTGATTGGTGAGCGCAAATAATCCAATTATAAGAATAACAAAATCAGCTATTGGTAATATTGCTCCTTTGATAAAACGCGTCGAAATTGCTAAAAATGCTCTAAAGTAGATAGCAGCATTGATTAAAAAAGAGAAAAGTTTTGCGTTTTTTTGTGAGAAATGCTTTTCAGCAAAAATGATCATCGCTCGGTAAAAAACAAATACATAATTAACACTACTTTTTTTCGTGCTTTCACCTTTATAATGAATGATGCGCGTTTCAGGAAAGTAGTAATTTTTATAGCCTCCTTTTTGTATACGATAAGACAAATCAATATCTTCTCCATACATGAAAAAGGCTTCGTCTAATAGTCCTACCTTGTCCAATGCTTCTGATCTCATCAGCATAAAGGCACCACTTAAAATGTCTATTTCATTTGTTTCAAATTCACTTAAATGTCCAGCATGGTATTGTCCGAATTTCTTCGATTTCGGAAAGAGTTTAGATAAACCAAAAATTTTATAAAAAGCAACTTTTGGTGTTGGTAATCCCCGTTTAGATTCGGGTAAAAATTTCCCTTTACCATCCAGCATTCGAACGCCTAATCCGCCGGCTTCTGGATTGTTATCCATGAATTCAATAACCTTTGAAAACGTATCTTCTTCAACAACAGTATCTGGATTCAACAATAAAATATATTCCGCATTAGATAAAAGAATTCCTTGGTTATTTGCTTTTGAAAATCCTTTGTTGTCTTTGTTTGCAATTAAATTGTATTGCGGAAATTTTCGTTGAACCATTTCAACAGAACCATCGATTGAATTATTATCAACAATAAAGACTTGTCCATTCACTTTTTCTAATGCTTTTTGAACGGAATTCAAGCATTGTTCTAAGAAGAACTCAACATTGTAATTGACAATGATTACAGATATTTTAAAGGAATTGTTTTTGGTCAATTTTAATTTTTTATCGCAATACAAGAAATTTCAATAGTAACATCTAGTGGTAGTTTTGAAACTTGAACTGTTTCACGTGCAGGTGGAATATCATTAAAATAACTGCCATATACACCATTCATTTCAGCAAAATCATCCATGTTTTTCATGAAAATACTGCACTTTACAATATTTTCAAGCGTCATTCCAGCCTCTGTTAAAAGCGCTGTAATATTCTTCATGATTTGATGCGTAGCATTTTGAATAGTATCAATTACAAGTTCGCCAGTAAATGGATTTAATGGAATTTGCCCACTCACAAATAAAGTAGAACCATTTAAAATTGCTTGACTATATGGTCCAATAGGTGCAGGGGCTCCTGGAATGTGAATAGCTTTTTTCATTTTATTTTTAATTAAAACATGAACGTTTAAATCACGGTACTATTGTTAATTTAATCTGAAAAGTATCTTAAAATTTAATTTTATCGTTTTCACACTTTATTAACTTTGTGCAAGTTTAACAATTAAAGAGAAATTATTTGAAAGTTCTACTCATTGATTTTTATGATTCTTTTACATTCAACATTTTTCATTATTTGGAAAGTCTAGGCGCAGCTGTTACTGTTGTGGAAGATAAATCCATTATTTTGGATGAAATCGAGCAATATGATTTTATTATATTATCGCCAGGACCAGGTATTCCGAAAGAAACAAAATCACTGTTTGCAGTTTTAGAACGCTTTTCTAAGTCAAAGAAAATATTAGGTGTTTGTTTAGGTATGCAAGGAATTGCAGAGTTTTATGGAGCTAAATTGTACAATCAAAATTTGGTAAAACATGGCGTGAGTGAAAAGATGAATATCCTTCAACCAAATAGGTTGTTTTTAAATTTTAAAAATGAAATTTCAGTTGGTTTATACCATAGTTGGGCTGTAAAGTTGAAAGAAAGTGGAGAATTATTTCCCATGGCATTTTCTGAAAATAATGTCTTAATGGCATACGAACATCATACTTTACCTGTTTTTGGCGTTCAATTTCATCCCGAGTCAATTTTAACGGAAAATGGAAAAGAAGTATTTAAGAACTTTTTATTTTCTTGTTAATAAAATTATATCACCTAATTGTTTATTTTTACTAATCTAAAAATATACGAAATGAGAAATCTTATAAGTGCACTAATCTTGTTTTTATCAATGAATTCAATGGCTCAAACATGTGTTGGGAAATGGGTTACAATCGATGATGAGACGAATAAAAAGAAATCAATTGTTGAATTATATAAGAGTGATGGGAAGTTGTATGGAAAAATTACCTATTTATTTCCGCGTGAAGGCAGAGAACCAAATGCGAAATGCACGAAATGCACTGATGATCGAAAGAATTTACCGCTTTTAGGTTTACAAATCGTTAGAGGCTGTAAATGGGACGGAACTCAGTGGGAGGGAGGAACAATCATTGACCCTGAAAACGGAAAATTATATACCGTGAAAATGTGGTTAGAACCTGATAATTCTAATTATTTAAATGTAAGAGGTTATATTGGACCATTTTATAGAACCCAAAAATGGGTTAAAACTGAATAATTTTTAGAACAAAAACAGACCAAATTTGTTTTACTGAAAAATTCTGATGAAGTTTCTTCTTTATAGTATCTTATTTCTTAGTTTTTCCACCTTTTCGCAAACAGGAAAAATAGTAGGCCATACCTTAAATTCAATTAACAACGAAGTAATTCCTTTTGTTAAAATTTCAATTGTTGATTTACAATTAGGAACAGTTAGTTCTGTTGACGGTGAATACATTTTCGAAAATTTAAATCCGGGAATTATTTCATTTAAAATCACTTGCTCTGGTTACCAGGATTTGATGGTTAATGAAATTACAATTACCAATTCAAGAACCGTAGAACTAGATTTTTTAATTGAACCAATTATTAAAGATCAAAAGGAGATAATTGTTAAAGCCAATCCGTTTACCAAAAAAAGTGAATCACCGGTTTCTTTAAGAACATTAAATTCAACAGAAATTGAGCGTCTTCCTGGAGCGGGAAGAGACGTTAGTAAAGTCTTACAAGCATTACCAGGAGTTGCATCAAGAGCTACTTTTAGAAATGACATTATAGTGCGTGGTGGATCTCCCGGTGAAAACAAATTTTACTTAGACGGAATAGAAGTTCCAAACATCAACCATTTTGCAACACAAGGAAGTAGTGGCGGACCTGTAGGATTATTGAATGTTAACTTCATTCGTGAAGTAGATTTTTATTCTGGAGCTTTTCCTTCTAATAGAGCAAATGGATTGAGTTCGGTGATTGCTTTCAAACAAAAAGATGGAAATCCTGATGGTTTAATCACGAATTTTGCTGTAGGATCTAGTGATGCAGCATTAACCTTTGATGGTCCAATCGGTAAAAAAGTTGACTTTATCTTTTCTGTCAGAAGATCTTATTTGCAATTTCTTTTTGCTGCCCTTAAATTACCTTTTTTACCTACTTATAATGATTCTCAATTCAAGTTTAATTATAAAATAAATCAGAAGAATAAGCTAACTTTTATAGGTTTAGGCGCTCTGGACCAATTCGCATTGAACTCAAAAGTAAACGAATCGGTAACCGATTCAACTCAAAGAGAATACAATGAATATATTTTAGGAAATATTCCCACTCAAAATCAATGGAATTATACAGTAGGAGTGAATTGGATGCATTTCTCAAAGAATTCATTTCAAAATGTTATTGCAAGTAGAAATATGTTGAAAAATGGTGCAAAGCGCTATTTAAACAATATCGTTTCAGATGCGAATAAAATATTAGATTATTCTTCTTTTGAAGCAGAAAATAAAATCAGATTTGAGCACACATATTCAAAAAATGGCTGGCGAATAAACGCTGGAGCAGGTTATGAATACGTGAGATATAATAACCAAACGTATAATCAAATTTCTGTTCAAGGTGCGCCAATAACTATTGATTATTCGTCAGATTTATATTTAAGTAAAGGTTCATTATTTGGACAAGTATCAAAATCATTACTATCAGAAAGATTGAATTTGTCTTTTGGGTTAAGAACTGATTTTAGCAATTATTCAAAAAGTTTAATGAATCCATTGAATCAGTTGTCACCAATGCTTTCCGCTGGATTCAGATTAACAGAAAAATGGTCTATAAATGGAAATATAGCACGATATCATCAGTTACCAGCTTACACTATTTTGGGATATAGAAATACAAATGGGGAATTATTAAATAAAACCAATGATGTAAAATATATCAGAGCAGATCATTTTGTTTTGGGAACGGAATACTTAACAGATTTCAGTTCTAGATTTACGGTTGAGGGATTTTATAAAAGTTATAGCCGATATCCTTATTCTCTAAATGATTCCATTTCACTGGCAAATTTAGGTACTGATTTTGGAGTAGTTGGAAATGAGGTTGTTCGATCTACTTCGAACGGTCGATCTTATGGTGTAGAGTTTTTATACCAACAAAAATTAATCAAAGGTTTTTATGGAATAGTAGCATATACATTTGTTAATTCTGAATTTAAGGATAAAAACAACGCGTATGTTCCTAGTTCTTGGGACAGTAAAAACATTGTTTCCCTGACTGGAGGTAAACGATTCAAAAAAGGATGGGAAGTAGGAGTGAGATGGCTTTATTCAGGAGGTTCTCCTTATACGCCAATTGACGTTTCAACATCAAGTATTAAGCAGGTTTGGGATGTAAATGGTAGAGGTTTACCCGATTATTCTAAATTGAATTCTGTGCGCGAAAGTGCTTATCATCAATTGAATTTTAGAGTAGATAAAAAGTTCTTTTTTGAGAAATTTACGATGAATTTTTATTTGGATATTCAAAATCTATACGCGTATAAAACTAAGGTTGCTCCAGTTTTATTGCTTGTTAAAGATGCAAATGGAATAGCTTTGACTGATCCAACAGACCCAACTAAATATCAAACAAAATTAGTAGATCAAACTTCTGGAATTTTACAACCTTCATTGGGGATTATTATTGAATTTGCAACTAAGAAAAAAATCAAATAAACGAAAAATCGACTCGTCTGTTTCGCTGTTTTCCTTCAGGAGTGGTATTTGTGTCAATAGGATTTGATTCTCCTTTGAATTCAATTTCAATTCTATCACGACTAAGTCCTTTGCTCACAAAAAAGTTAATTAACGCTTCAGCTCGTTTTTTTGATAATTCAAGATTGTATGCATCTGATCCATCAGCATCCGTATTTCCTATTACTTTAATTCTCAAATCGGTATGTCCTTCAATAACACGCACCATTTTTAATAAGAAAGCCACATATTCCGGATGTATTTCTGCTTTGTCGTAATCGAAGTAAATTGGTTGAAATTTGAAGTTTGCACGTTCATTCTCTCTAATTAAAGGTGCATTTAATCCTTTTTTATAATCTTTTAGGAATTGATTGAACCATGTTTGAGTAGTTGGTGACTGCTCCGTTGCCGAAAAAGTAGTTGTTGATTTGTATAAGATTATTTTCCCATTGTTTCCTTTGCAATCCTTGCTCGTGTAGCGTCCTTCCAAATAACCTGTGCTGTCATTATAGGTTAAAATTGTATTTATAATACACCAATTTGTATTCGATGCACTTTTCTTTTTTTCAATCACAATTTGATTGATTTCCAATTTGTTTTCTCGAAAATATCCCTTGATTTTTTTTACTGCGAATAAATCTTTTGAATAAATTTCATCTCTCATTTTTCCTTCGAGCACATCATCCGATATACTAAACGTACAATATAGAAGTGTTCCTTGTTCAAATTTATAGCCATCTCTCAGCATTACACCTTGCCAAACACCATTAAAATCGGTTTGTGCCGATACATTAAGTGTCGTGAAAAGGAATAGTAAATATTGAATGATTCTTAATTTCATGTTATAGTATTCGGATAAACTCAAAAATAGTTCCGAAAAACAGATAGTTTAATTGAACTTTGTTTTCGTATGTTTGTTATCATTAAAAAACAAGATCATGAAAAACTTTCTTTACATCCTAATAACATTCATTTCTGTAAGCGTTACAGCTCAATCAATTCATCAATTTAAAGTAGAAACAATAAATGGAGGTACGTTGGATTTTGCAACTTTAAAAGGGAAGAAAATCATGGTAGTAAACACTGCTTCTAAATGCGGATTAACACCACAATATAAACAATTAGAAGAAGTTTACAAAGCTTACAAAGACAGCAATTTTGTGATTGTTGGTTTTCCAGCGAATAATTTCATGTCCCAAGAACCTGGAACGGATAAAGACATTGCTGAATTTTGTCAGAAAAATTATGGTGTTTCTTTTCCAATGATGAGTAAAGTTTCTGTCAAAGGCGATGACATGTGTGAAGTATATAAATTTTTGACAGAAAAATCATTGAACGGACTGGAAAGTAGCTCAGTAAAATGGAATTTCCAAAAGTATTTATTAGATGAGAATGGTAAATTGATTAAAGTTATCAATCCTGGAACATTGCCAAATGATCCTGAAATCATAAAATGGATTGCGGAGTAATTTATTCAAAAGTACTTTTTAACCTTTATTTTTTATCATTTAAAGCAATATCTACTTATCGTTGATATTTTGTTGATAAGTTCGTTATTTACCCCTTTTAAAAGTTAGTAAAAACAGCCTTCTTTCCTTATTTTTGTTGGTTCATCAAAAAAAAAATTTTCCAATAGAAAATAATATGAGTGAGGAAATTATAAAAGACGATTATTCAGCGGATAATATTCAGGTATTAGAAGGTTTAGAAGCAGTTCGTAAACGACCTGCAATGTACATTGGCGATATTGGGCTTAAAGGTCTGCATCACCTTGTATATGAGGTTGTAGATAATTCAATTGATGAAGCTTTGGCTGGCCATTGTGATACAATTGGTGTTTGGATCAACGAAGATAACTCAGTTACAGTTCGAGATAACGGTCGTGGAATTCCAACTGCAATGCATACCAAAGAGAAAAAATCTGCTTTGGAGGTTGTAATGACCGTATTGCATGCTGGTGGTAAGTTCGATAAAGATACATACAAGGTTTCTGGTGGACTTCACGGAGTTGGAGTTTCTGTTGTGAATGCACTTTCTATTCATTTAAAAGCAACTGTTCGAAGAGATGGGAAATTATTTGAACAAGAATATAGTATTGGTAAACCATTATATGATGTTCGAGTTATTGGTGAATCAACTGACACTGGAACAGAAGTAACATTTAAACCAGATGGTTCAATTTTCGAATTCACAGAATACAATTATGATACGTTGTCGGCTCGTATGCGTGAGTTGGCTTTCTTGAATAAAGGAATTACAATTACTTTAACAGATTTAAGAGAAGTTAATGATGATGGTGTGCCAGTATCAAACGCTTTTCATTCAGAAGGTGGTTTGCGTGAATTCGCTCAATACTTGGATCGTAATCGTGAATCGTTGATTGCAGATGTCATCTATTTTGAAGGCGAAAGAGAAGGTATTCCTGTTGAAGTTGCTTTAACGTATAATACAACCTACACAGAAAACATTCTAGCTTACGTAAATAACATTAATACGTACGAAGGAGGAACGCACCTTTCAGGTTTCCGTCGTGGTTTGACAAATACATTGAAGAAGTACGCTACTGATTCAGGGATGTTGACGAAAGAAAAAATCGAAATTGATGGGGATGATTTCCGTGAAGGATTAACGGCTGTTGTTTCTGTCAAAGTTCAAGAACCACAATTCGAAGGTCAAACAAAAACGAAATTAGGAAATAGAGAAGTTACTGCTCCTGTAAGTCAGGCCGTTTCAGAAATGTTATCTGCTTATTTAGAAGAGCATCCTGCAGAAGCAAAAATTATTGTTGACAAAGTTATTCTTGCTGCTCGAGCGCGTCACGCTGCTAGAAAAGCACGTGAAATGGTTCAACGTAAAAGCGTATTGACAGGTTCAGGTTTGCCAGGTAAATTGGCTGACTGTTCTGAAAAAGATCCAGCTAAATGCGAAATTTACTTCGTCGAGGGAGATTCTGCGGGTGGTACAGCAAAACAAGGTCGTGATAGACATTTTCAAGCAATCATGCCGTTAAGAGGTAAGATTTTGAACGTGGAAAAAGCAATGATCCACAAAATATTTGAAAACGAAGAAATCAAGAATATTTACACAGCACTTGGAGTAAGAATCGGAACAGAAGAAGATTCAAAAGCTTTAAACGTTGAAAAACTGAGGTATCACAAGATTATCATTATGTGTGATGCCGATGTGGATGGCTCCCACATCGAAACATTGATTCTTACATTCCTATTCAGATTTATGAAACCGTTGGTTGAAAGCGGATATATATATATTGCAACTCCACCTTTATATCAAGTTAAAAAAGGTGGTAAATCTGAGTATGCTTGGAACGAAGACATGCGTGACCGTTTAATCAACGAATTAAAAGGCGGTGGATCTGAATCTTCTGTGAATGTTCAACGATACAAAGGTCTAGGAGAAATGAACGCGGAACAATTGTGGGAAACAACAATGGATCCTGAAAGAAGAACGCTTCGTCAAGTAACAATTGAAAATGCAGTTGAGTGTGATCAAATTTTCTCCATGTTAATGGGGGATGATGTTCCGCCAAGAAGAGAGTTTATCGAGAAGAATGCAAAATATGCAAAAATTGATATTTAATTCTAATGAGTTATAAGTTGAAACGTCCACAATTGTGTGGGCGTTTTTTTATTTTTTACATTAGCACAAGTATTAAATTAAAACAACATCTATATTACCTTAACGTTAATATCAAAGTATGAAAAGAATTAGTTTTATTATCGGAATTGTCTGTTTACAAGCGAATTTTTCGTTTTCACAAGACTTTTATGACAGAGCAACAGTCCAAACAATTGAAATATTTTTCACTAGCCCAACATGGGATGCTCAAATGGATGCATTAGCTGCTTCAACTGAAGACTATTTATTAGCAGATTCGGTTCGAATTAATGGTGTTGTTTTCGATAGTGTAGGGGTTAAGTACAAGGGGAATAGTTCATACAATGCAAATAATAATAAAAATCCAATTCATATTTCTTTAGATTGGGTTCATGGAAGTTACGATTACCAAGGATATACCGATGTAAAATTGCAAAATGGCTATCAAGACCCTTCAATGATTCGTGAAGTACTTTCCTATGCTATTTTAGAACAATATATGGATTGTCCAAAATCGAATTTCGCCAATGTATACATAAATGGAACATTGAGAGGTTTGTTTTCTAGTGCTGAAAGTATTAATGACAAGTTTAATGGAGATCATTTTTATTCTTCTAATGGAACATTTTTTAAATGTAACCCAGTTGGTGGAGCTGGACCAGGAGCATCTGTTAGTCCTGATTTAAAATACATCAACTCAGATAGTAGTTCTTATGCGAATGGATATGAGTTGAAATCAACTTATGGCTGGAATGATTTAGTTGAAATGATTGACACCTTGAATAATAATTTTACAGCAATTGAAAGTATCCTTGACGTTGATAGAGCACTGTGGATGTTGGCTTTTAACAATGTTTTGGTCAATTTGGATTCTTATTCTGGAGCTTTCAGACAAAACTATTATTTGTATAAGGATTTGAACGAACGTTTTTTACCAATTGGTTGGGATTATAACATGAGTTTTGGAGGTTTCCCGGGTGGAACGGGTTCTGGCCCATATACTGCAACTACATTAGATCCTATGTCAAATAATACTTCTTCAATTCATCCGTTAATTGTCAAAATGTTAGGAAATGCGCAATATAAAAGAATGTACATGGCGCATATTCGTACAATAGTTCAAGAGATGTTTGCTTCTTCGTTATATGTGACAACAGCAAATACCCTTAGAGCAACTATAGACGCTTCTGTGCTTGCAGATCCATATAAATTTTTTACTTATACGCAGTTTATTAATGGTTTAACGACTTCTGTAACAACAGGCGGTCCTGGAGGGTCGATTCCTGGAATTAAAGCATTGATGGATGCACGAGCAACGTTTTTTAGTTCAAATGCCAATTATATTTTAGTGGCTCCAGCTATTTCGGCTTATGCTTCGAGTGTTGCTTCTCCTACTTATGGACAAACAATTACACTTACAGCTACATGTTCTAATGAAACAAATGTGTATTTAGGTTACAGAATGGATACTCCATTAAAATTTACACGTGTTCAAATGTTTGATGATGGAGCGCATAACGATGGAGCTGCAGGAGACAATGTTTATGGCGCATCTGTTACAATGAATTGTATCATGTTGGAATATTATATTTATGCTGAAAATGCGAATGCTGGATTGTTCAGTCCTCAAAGAGCGGAGCATGAATACCATACATTAATGGTTACGCTTCCTGCTCCAACAGCTGGACAAATTGTTGTGAATGAATTAATGGCGGATAACACAGCGTCTGCCTTTGATGCAAATGGAGAAAGCAACGACTGGATTGAAATCTATAACACAACTTCAACAGGTTTGAATTTAAGTGGACTATATCTTTCCGATGATATTTTTAATTTGGCCAAATGGCAATTCCCAGCAGGAACGGGGATTACAGCAAATCAATATTTAATCGTTTGGGCTGATAATGATACATTGCAATCTGGTTTACATGCTAATTTTAAATTGGGAATTAATGGTGAAGCAGTTATCATCAGTGATGGTGTTACAGTATTGGATGGAATAGATTTCCCAATTCAAACAACAGATGTTTCTTATGCACGTTGTCCAGACGCTGGAACATTTACGTATGGTAACCCAACATTTGCAGCATCAAACAATTGCTTCTTGTCAGTTAGTGAAGATTTATTGCCGTTGAATGTTTCAGTTTATCCTGTTCCTACAAGTGGAAATGTATTTATTTCTTCGCATGAGGAAGGTAATCTAGCAGTTCAAATAATTGATCTTCAGGGGCGATTATTATATGAAACAATCACACAAGATAAAATAACTGAAGTACCTTCTATGAATTGGAATTCGGGATACTATACGATTAGAATAGTATCTGAGAATAAAAAAGTGACAACTATTCCATTTATAAAAGAATAGATAAAAGCGTTTCAAAAAAAAATCCCGATTGGTTACCAATCGGGATTTTTTTTTAGAATTTATTTTGTATTACTTTTTGACAATTTTAAAGGTATTTTCATACTTATCGGTTGAGATATCAATGAAGTAAATACCACTGTCGTATGATTTTATCGATAAATCCACTAGTTCATTTGCTTTGCCATTTGCAATTAATCTGCCTCTTGAATCATACAATTTGTAGCTGAAATCACCTGGAACTTCAATTGTGAAGACGCCATTAGTTGGATTAGGGTAAATATTAACCTGGGAGGATAATTCATCTATTCCACCACAAACATCAACTGTAACATAGGTATAAACTGTTGCTTGACAAGTTCCATCTGTTACAACACAGCTATATTGACTTGTTGCTGTTGGAGTAACCGTAATTGATGCTGTAGTGCCAATATTTGTGGACCCATCATACCACGTATAGCCTGTTCCTCCGCTTGCAGTTAAGGTAGGTGAATCACCCGGACAAATAGTAACACTTGGGCTAACTGTCGCCACCAATTCTGTAGAAGCGGTTATAACCTTTGTATATGTTTTTATACAATTATCACCTGGAGTAAGAATATAAACAGTGTAAGTTCCAGGCGCTAAATTTGTAAATGAACCGGAAACTTGATAGTTTATGCCATCAATACTGTAAGTGTAGTTTGGCGTATTTCCTCCCAAAGGATTTGTTATCGTTATAGAACCGTTATTGACACCACATGTTGTATTTGCACTTACAACAGTAGCAGTAGGGACCGCATTAACAACAACAGGTAAATACAGTCCGTCTGTCATACATGAACCGTCCGCAAATAAATAGATTCGTCTGTTAGCCGCAGTCGGAAAAGTAAAATTATTTCCTGCAGCAACACTTTGAGAAATTACAGTTGTAAATGGATCATCTGTTATATACCAATAATAATTAGTTGTATTTGTTGAAGAAGAGCCATTTACAGTAATTTGACCACCTGCACAAACTTGACTTTCTGAGAAGGTGAAATCAGCCACAGGTGCTGGACCATTTGAAGTTAAAACATCCAACCAAAGACTTGATTTGCAAATTGGGTTTATATCTGTTGGAACATGCCATACACCAGTAGTACTAGTAGCTCCTCCATAATAACATTTCATTGTATTTAAACCTGTAGCAATAGTGCCATTTCTATAATTAAAATCTACACAATACAAAGAAATAGAATCTTGTGGTGAGCCATAGAACATTTCGAAGGTAACCCAGAAATTTCCAGTTACAGAAACTGGGGTTGTAAAGTCGAATTCATTATAGAATCCAGCATTCATATCGGAAATTAATAATGTATCAACACCTGATACGGCGCCTGGACTGCCTGCAACATCAGTTTGTATTCTGATTTTCATGAAACCAGCACCACTTTGATTTACAGCTTTAGCGATAGGAAAACGTAATCTTCTAACAAAGGTAGTTGCAGGCGCAGTAAATCTATCGGCATATTGGTAGATTTGAGACTGAGGTGTTGTTGTATATCTACCATGACCTGGAAAGAATCCCCATCCAGTTGACCAATTATAGTATGCTTCTGCTTCGGTTAAAGGAAGATAATTTCTTAACGTATCACAAGCTGTTCCAGCAGCAGCCGCTACAACTTGCACATATGCAGTTTTCACTTCCTGATCGCTCCCGTAACCATTAGAAGCTGTTAAAGTAACAGTGTATGTTCCTACAGTATTAAACGTAACAGATGGATTTTGAACAGATTGATTTGTTGCTCCACCTCCAAAATTCCAAGTCCAACTGGTCGGAACATTTGAAGATAGGTCAAAGAAATTTACAGAACCACCAGCTGGAACAATAATCGGCGGACTTAAATCTGCGTTGAAATCTGCGACTGGCGGAGCGTTTACTGGATTACAACCAGAAGATAATAGCAGCGAACCTCTAATACCAGATAAAATAACAAGCATAAAACTAGCTTGATTCTGTGTAAACATTACAGTACAATTGCTATAATCCATATAATTCTCATATTGGGTTTGAATACCAGAACATGTTGATTGGTTTCCAGAACAAGAACCAGCATAATTGAATGAAGGTCCTGCTGTATTTGGAGTATCCGTAAATCCATCATCCATTGAACAACTTCCAGAACCGCCCCAAGTATGATCCAATCCTAAAAAATGACCAATTTCATGTGTTAAAACATTTTCATTGTTCATCCCTAAATTATAATCAAGCACAATTCCATCAATACTTGAAGAAGGAAGGAATGACGTTGTTGGACGATAAGCATAACCAGCTGTTCCTGAATTAGCGCCATTTGAAATATCACAAATCCAAACATTCAAATAGTTGTTTCTATTCCAAATTTGAGAACCTCCTGTGGCAGACGCTTTCATTTTGTTCTCTTCACCATTATTTGAATCGTACCAATCTTCGGCTGTTGAAACGCGAATAACACCAACTTCTGACAATGGAACACCAGCTGCAGTTTGAGTTGCTAAACAAAAATTAATATTCGCATCAGCAGGAACAAATCCAAAAGAACTGCGTGCATTTGATGCATTAGTATTTAATAATTGATAATCTTCTTGAATGTCTTCAAAAACTTGCATAATTAGCGCATTCGATACATTTTCTGCAGGATTATTTGGATTATAAACAACATGAAATATTACAGAAATATTATTTACACCTGGAGTTTTAATAATTTGAGGACCTTTTATTTCCGCCGTAGCACTTTCATAATCGTCATTGAACTCTTTTAAAATTCCACGTTCAGCATAATGTTTTTCTGTTAGTTCGTGCGTTTTGCAGGTGTGATTCCCAAAACCACTTGGCTTTTCATTTGTTTTTTCTTGAATAGTTTTACTTGAGTTTGGCAGAGCACCAAGCTTTTTAGCATTTATATTTTGGGACTTATTCGTTTCTTTTTCAACGTTTTGCTGAGAATAAGAATAATTGAATGATACTAAAAGTATTAGTAGAAAGTAGATTTTTTTCATTTTAGCAGTTTAAAAGTTCCTGCCAATTTAAAATAAAAATCCTTAGAATTGATAAAAAACTTTACGTTTTTCTTTTCTTCTTTTTTGCGGCTGGAAATAGTATATTATTTAAAATCAATCGATATCCGGGAGAATTTGGATGCAGATTTAAATCTGTTGGGGGATCACCTACTTTATGCTCGTAATCCTCAGGATCGTGTCCACCATAGAAAGTCCAAGTTCCTTGACCCATTTCTCCGTGCAAGTAACGAGCTGTTTCTAACGCCTTATTTTCACCAAGAATTAAAACATTTGGTTTGATTAAATCTTTTCTAAAGTCTGTTGTTTGTCCCATAAAACCATCAATCACAGTTGTATGACATTGTGTTAACATGGTAGGAACAATATCCCATTTTGCGGAGAAATCAAATAAGGTAAATTTATCTGTTGCTTCTGTTACTCTTTGCTGACGGTGAATATCCGTTCCATCAATGTTAGAATATTCGTACATCAGTGGATCTCTTTCTAATTTGAAATTTTCGAACGCAAAAGTATTTGCAAAATCTAGTTTTTCTTGGCATTTTGGATCAGTGCCATCTCCATCAAACATTTGTTCACAAATATCTGTTTCGTGCGCCGCTAGAGCAACATCAAAACTATCTGTTCCACTGCACATAGTAAACAGAAAACCCCCTCCAATGACAAAGTTTTTAATGTTTGTCGCAACAGCTAGTTTTAATTCAGATACCTTTTTAAAACCAAGCATTTTTGCATCTGCTTCAGCATCTTCAACTTGTTGCTGATACCAAGGAAAGGAGCGATAAGCAGAATAAAACTTTCCATATTGACCTGTGAAATCTTCGTGGTGTAAATGCAACCAATCATATTTTGGCAGCATGCCCATTACAATTGCTGAATCGTATATTTTTTCATAGGGAATTTCAGCATATTCTAATACTAGGGTCACAGCATCATCCCAAGGTTGCTTTCCACGTGGTGTGTAAACGGCAATTTTAGGAGCTTTTTCAAGTTGAACAATTTCCATGTTCACCTCAGGATTTGCAATTTGATTTCTAATTTGATTGACTTGTCCGTCAGCTAAAACTTCATATTTAACATTTCTCAAGACAAGTTCTTCTTCCAAAGCTCTTAAATGAGGAACTAAAAATGATCCACCTCGGTAATTTAAAAGCCATTCAATTGTGACACTGTTTTCAAGTGCCCAAAACGCAATTCCATATGCTTTTAAATGGTCTGACTGAGAATCATCCATTGGAATGATAATCTGCGTTGATAAGCCTTTAAAGGGAATTGAGATTAAAAAGAAGATGATAATTATATACCGCATGTTAACTATTTTCAATTTTGAATACCAACTATCAATCCATTCTTAAAATGGCGTTTCGTCATCTAAGGATTTATTAAAATCAACGGCATTGTCATCAAATGAATTCATTTTACTTGCAATCGTATAACTTGCTGGACTAGGTTCATCAAAATCAGTACTGGCATTTAAACTTGTATGAGCTGGAACATTAATATCTTCATTATAAGTTTCTAAATTATCAAATCGTGCATATTCTCCAATAAAACGGAGTCGTACACGATCTAGTGCACCATTTCTGTGTTTAGCAATAATGATTTCACTCACTCCTTGATTAGAATTCCCTTCCTCATCTTCCATCAAACCATAATATTCTGGTCTGTAAATAAATGAAACGATATCTGCATCTTGCTCGATTGCACCAGATTCGCGAAGGTCGGAAAGAACAGGTCGTTTATCACCTCCACGTTGTTCAACTGAACGACTTAATTGTGACAAAGCGATGATTGGAATATTTAATTCTTTGGCTATTTCTTTAATTGAACGGGAAATTGTAGAAATTTCTTGTTCACGATTTCCAGAACCTTTAGTGCCGCCAGCAGTCATCAATTGCAAATAATCGATTATGACCATATCGATGTTGTATTGCATTTTTAATCGACGGCATTTTGCACGTAAATCAAATACACTAATTCCAGGACTATCATCAATATAGATTGGAGCTGTGGCAAGTTTTGTGATTCTAGAATGCAATTGTTGGAATTCGTGTTCACGTAAATCACCTTTCCTTAATTTCTCTGCACTTAATCTTGTTTCGGAAGCGATTAAACGTTTTACAAGTTGCACAGCTGACATCTCAAGTGAGAATATTGCAACACCCTTTTTGTGATCTACTGCTGAATTCCGAGCCATTGAAAGAACAAAAGCTGTTTTTCCCATCGCTGGTCGTGCTGCAATCACAATCATATCTGATTTTTGCCAACCAGATGTAATTTTATCTAAATCGAAGAATCCGGTTGCAACGCCAGAAATTCCGTCTGTATTTTGTGAAGCTTTTTCAATCTCTTCAATTGCTTGTTTAACAACATTTTGCATGGTAGAAACATCTTTCCCCATGTTGTTTTCAGCGATTTTAAAAAGTTCGCTTTCGGCTTTGTTCAAAACGTCAAAAACATCATTCGTATCGTCATAAGCATCACGAATTACTTCGCTGCTCATTCGAATTAATTCTCGTTTGATGTGTTTTTCAGAAATTATTCTCGCGTGAAACTCAACGTGTGCTGTTGAAGCAATTCTACTTGTTAGTTGAGATATATAAACTGCTCCACCAGATGCTTCTAATTCGCCGTTTTGCTTTAATTTGTTGATTACCGTTAAAAGATCAATTGGAACAGAACTACCAAATAATTCCCGAATAGCATTGTAAATGAATTGGTGTTTAGGATCATAAAAACTGCTCGGCATCAAAATATCGATGGTATCTGTGACGGCATTTTTCTCAAGCATCATTGCGCCAAGAACAGCTTGTTCTAAATCTACAGCTTGAGGCGGAATTTTACCAAGATCATTTGCTAATGTATTGGTGTTTTTAACCCTTGTGATTGGTTTTCTGCTATTTTCGGGTTGATTATCCATTTAGCAAAGATAGAAAATCAATCGGCTCGATTCAAATGCTTTTGCAAAACTTTCTTAAAAAGATATAAATACTAGTTTTCAACAATTGTTAATAGTATATTTCTCCGTATTAAGTTTATAAAAAATAAAATTAAAAGCAATGATTCCATTAGTGTTAGTCAGCGTTTTTTGCTGAATTATTTTTTCATTTTTCCCCTCTGTTTTCGCTGAAATGCGCGGATACATTTCCTAAATATTTTGTTTAATCTATAGAAAAAGTGTCATTCTTTAGTGTACAGAAAAAGTTTGGAGGGTAATAAGGAGATGACTTACTTTCAAAATGTATTTTTGTAAAATGAAAAGAGAAGTCATTCTTACAGCTGATGGTTCAAAAACGATTTACATTCCAGAAATGGATGAAAATTATCATTCCACGAATGGGGCGCTGCAAGAAGCGTTACATGTTTTTATTCAAAATGGAATTCGGACAATCAATTTTAACGATGAAATTAAAGTTTTTGAAATGGGTTTTGGAACTGGATTAAATGCTTTATTGACACTAGTTGAGGCAGTTAATTCGGAAAAGCAGATTAATTATATTGGAATTGAAGCTTTTCCTGTAGAATTAAAATTAATCAAAGAAATTAACTACGAATCATTGGTTAATGAGCAATTTACTGAATCATTTTCATTGATGCATTCATTGCCATGGAGCGAAAAGCACATTTTACACCCGAATTTCACATTTCAAAAAATTCATTTAAAAATACAAGATTACCAACCTTTGAATTCTTCAGTTGATCTTATTTTCTTTGATGCTTTTGGGCCGAAAGTTCAGAAAGAGGTATGGACAATCGATGTTTTAAAGAAAATGCACGACATGTTAAAACCGAATGGAATTCTTGTTACGTATTGCGCAAAGGGACAAATGAAACGCGATTTAAAATCTTTGGGATTTAAAGTAGAAGGATTACCGGGTCCTCCGGGAAAAAGGGAAATGACGAGAGCGGTTAAGTTATGAGTTGATCGTTGATCGTAGCAAGCTATTAGTTGCGAATTACAAGTTACAAGTTACAAGTTACAAGTGATGAGTTATTAAGTGATGAATTAGGAGTGATAAGTTACTATTGCAAATTAAGAATTAGATTCTCCTTTGTGATCTATTTACCTATGTAGTTGAGAAAGAGTGATGAGTTATTAGTTGCAAGCTACAAATAACCTATGTGAACTATGTGTCTATGTGTTTAAATTGAATTAAGTATTGGGAATCTGTTCACTGTAGGGTACATTTCATAATCCCATCACGATCAATTTCTGTCAGCGTTACAGTTTGAAAAGTGTTGATGAGTGCTGAATCAAACGGAAATTTAACTTTTACATAATTCTCTGTAAATCCATACATGATTCCATTGTCCTCTTCGTTTTCAAATAAAACAGTTCTAGTAGAGCCTATATTTTGTTCATAGAAGGCACGTTTTTTCTTGTCGGAAAGTATGTGTAACTGCTTGCTGCGTTCTTTTCGAACCGACATTGGAACGGGATCTCCTAGTTTTAAGGCTGTGGTATTTGCTCTTTCTGAATAAGTGAAAACGTGTAAATATGAAATATCGATATCTTTTAAGAAATCCATTGTTTCAAGGAATTCCTCATCCGTTTCTCCTGGGAATCCAATAATTACATCCACGCCAATACACGTGTCAGGTCTCAAAGATTTAATATAAGCTACACGTTCGGCGTATAATTCTTTTAAATACTTTCTGCGCATTGCTTTTAGTAAACGATTACTTCCTGATTGCAAAGGAATGTGAAAATGAGGCACAAAATGCTTGGATTCGTTCAGGCAAAAATGTATTATTTCGTTGCTCAATAAATTTGGTTCAATCGATGAAATTCTGTAACGATCAATTCCCTCAACGGTATCTAATTCCTTCACTAAATCAAAAAACGTTTCATCTCCTCCTTGACCAAAATCCCCAATATTTACGCCCGTTAAAACGACTTCTTTGATAACCGTTTTTCCTATTTTTTCAGCTTCTTTTAACGTGCTAACTATTGATGCATTTCTACTTTTCCCTCTTGCCAAAGGAATGGTGCAAAACGTACAGAAATAATCACAACCATCTTGAATTTTCAAAAATGAACGCGTTCTGTCGCCAATTGAAAATGCAGGAATGAAATCTTCTGTTTTTTTGATTGACTCAAAAGATACAATAGTTTCTTCTTGTTTCTGATTCAGTTTTTCAATGTGCTCGATGATATTGAATTTTTCATTTGCACCTAAAACTAAATCTACTCCAGGAATTTGACTTATTTCAATTGGTTTTAATTGCGCAAAACAGCCAATGATTGCCACAAAACCATCAGGATTTATCTTTAATGCTTTTTTGACTAATTGCTTGCATTTTTTATCTGCATTTTCAGTAACAGAACAGGTGTTAATCACAAAAATGTCAGGTGTTTCTTCGAATTCAACTTTTGCATATCCACCATCTTCAAATGACCTTGAAATTGTTGATGTTTCAGAGAAATTTAATTTACAACCGAGTGTATAGAATGCAACTTTTTTGTATTGAATCATAGAGCTGTAAAATTAGAATTATTCGACCAATTGCACAAACCAAACTAAGCTATTTTAAACGAATTCTTTAAAAATTCACTGAAATGCTCGTTAAATGTAGCTTTTGATTAGTTTTGATAACAATAATTACAGAAATGAAACACAAGCATACAATAGAATACCAATTATTCGATTCTTGGAAAGAGTTATCGATCAATGATAAAGAACTTATTACAAAAGCTTATTCAATTTGTGAAAAGGCCTATGCGCCATATAGTAAGTTCAGTGTTGGCGCTGCCGTTCTGTTAGAAAATGGAGAAGTAGTTTTAGGGAACAATCAAGAAAACATCGCTTATCCTTCAGGTTTATGTGCGGAACGTGTTGCCCTTTTTTATACTGGAGCAAATTTTCCAGATATAGCTGTTCAAACGATTTGTATTGTTGCTCATGGCGATTTAATTCCTTTTGATACTATTTTAGCTCCTTGTGGCGGTTGCCGACAAGTAATGTTAGAAACAGAAATTCGTCAACAAAAGTCTTATAGAGTAATTCTCGTAAGTCAAAATGAAAAAACCATCGTATTTAATTCTGCAAAAGATTTATTACCTTTTGCCTTCGGAACAAACTGTTAAGTAGATGGTAATTTTTGAAAAGTTTGGTTTTGATAAGCTTTTTTTAGAATATTCTCAAATATTCAATTAAAGAAAAATGAAGCATTGAAAATTTATAAGAAAATTTTAGCAATTGACCCGAATCAAGAACAAACTAGAAATTTATATAACAAACGCAAACAAACTTTATGAAAATCTTAGCTTCTCTTTTTATCATTATCATACTTGAGTCTTGTTCTTCTTCAAAATCAACATTGCCTGAAACCAAAATTGACTCGGATATAAACTCAGATTCAATTGTGCACGGTGAAGCGAAACTTCAAAGTTTTACAGCACTTAAAACAGATACCGCTTTATTGGTCATAACGTATGATTTTTATGAAAACCAAAGTCAGGGTCTATTGCCGTATCAAGATTCAATTAATTTTAGAATAGTTGATTTTGTTCGGTCAACTACAGAATTTGAAATTGATTACAACCCAGCCATAAATATAAATACCGATTTTTTCTCAAAGCAATTAATGTATTTTGATTCATTGAGTCGTTTTGATTCTGACATGTTAGAAGAAGGTCAATTGTGGGAATTGGAATCAACAATTGACATCATAGAATTTAAGAATTTTGTAGAACTTGATTTGTCTAGTTGGAGCTATGCAGGTGGAGCGCATGGAAATGGTTATGCCAGTTATTCGTTGATTGATCGTGTCAATGGAAAGCAATTAGCATTGTCAGATTTCATTAACGACATTCCGACCTTCACTGAATTAGCTGAAAAATACTTTAGAGCTCAAAACGAAATTGAGGAAAACACCAATTTAACAGATGCAGGTTTTTGGTTTACGGATGGAATTTTTGTGTGCAATGAGAATTTTTATTTCGCAGATGGAAATTTGAATTTTTTATACAATAATTATGAAATTGCACCCTATGCAGCGGGCAGTATTTCAATAAGTATTCCGTTAAAAGAATTAAAACCATTTTTAAAAATCCAACCAAAGTAAATTTATGTTTGGATTTGTAGGTGTTTTAAAACATCTATGATTAGAATTTTCTATATTTGTCTTTCGAATTTTAATTGGTAAAAACATGGCGGTAAAAACTGCAAGCAAACCATCAAAAACAACTAAAAAATCAGCAGTAGCTGGTAAAACAAAGTTTTCTAAAGAAACCTATATCAAATGGTATAAAGACATGTTACTCATTCGTAAATTCGAAGAAAAAACAGGTCAGTTATATATTCAACAAAATTTTGGAGGTTTTTGCCACCTTTATATTGGTCAAGAAGCAATTGTTGCTGGTACAGCAAGCGCTTGTCGTCCGGGTGACAAACACATGACTGCATATAGAGATCACGCGCATCCAATTGCTTTAGGAGTTGATCCAAGAGTTTTAATGGCTGAATTATACGGAAGGTCAACTGGTTGTTCAAAAGGTAAAGGTGGATCTATGCACTTTTTCATAAAGGAAAAAAACTTTATGGGTGGACATGGAATCGTTGGAGCGCAAATAGCAATGGGAGCAGGTGCTGCTTTTGCTGAAAAATACAATGGAACAGACAATGTTGCTTTTGTATCGATGGGAGATGGTGCTGTTCGACAAGGTGCTTTGCATGAGACATTCAACATGGCTATGATTTGGAAATTACCAGTGATTTTTATCATTGAAAATAACAATTACGCAATGGGGACTTCTGTAGAAAGAACTACCAATGTTACAGACTTGTCAAAAATTGGACTTTCTTATGAAATGCCTTCAAGAATTGTAAATGGTATGTCGCCAGAATCTGTGCATGAGGCGATTGAAGAAGCGTGCGATAGAGCTAGAAAAGGAAACGGACCAACATTGTTAGACATTCGTACTTATCGTTACAAAGGTCATTCGATGTCGGACCCAATGAAATACAGAACAAAAGATGAGTTAGCAGAATGGATGGAGCAAGATCCAATCGAACATTGTTTGAAAGTGATTCAAGAGAACAAATGGATGAACGCAAAGCAACTCGAAGATATGAGTGAATGGGTGAAAAAAGAAGTGGCTGAATCAGTTGAATTTGCTGAAAACTCTCCTTACCCAGAAGCACATGAATTGTACGAGGATGTTTACATGCAAACAGATTATCCTTATATTAAAGAGTATTAATAAAGAACCGAGAGCTGAGATTTATTCTCGAATGTCATAACGGTTGTCTCAACACTAGTAGTAGAAAATAATAAATAAAGAACTGAGAACTGAAAGTTGAGAAAAGAGATTAAATCTTAAATCTCACAACGAAATGGTCTCAACTCTAATATCTAAAAAAAAATGGCTGAAATCATATACATGCCCAAATTAAGTGACACCATGACAGAAGGTGTTGTTGCTGAATGGACAAAAAAAGTTGGAGATACTGTAGCATCAGGCGAAATATTAGCTGAAATTGAAACAGATAAAGCAACAATGGAGTTTGAATCTTTTTTTGACGGTGTATTATTATACATTGGCGTTGAAAAAGGTAAAGCTGCTCCAGTAAATGAAATTTTAGCAATTATCGGTAAAAAAGGGGAGGATGTAACTTCTATTATTGCAAATGCAAAAGGACCATCTATTGCTCAGGTTAAAGAGGAAGTAAAGTCTGCTCCAATTCAAGAAGTAAAAGAAGTAGTAACACCAGTTGTTGCGCCTGCAGTTGCGGAAGTTAAAGCGCCAGTCGCAATTCCAGTTTCAAATAGCAGCGGACGTGTGTTTGCATCGCCCTTAGCGAAGAAAATTGCAGAAGAAAAAGGTATTGATATCAACGCTGTTTCAGGAACAGGTGAGGCAGGTAGAATTGTAAAGCGTGATGTGGATCATTACGTTCCATATACGCCAGCTAATGGTTCTTTTACGAAGTCTGTGCCAGGTGTTGAATCATATACGGATGAGACGGTTTCGCAAATGCGTAAAACAATTGCGCGACGTTTATCTGAAAGTAAATTTACTGCGCCACATTTCTATTTGACATTGGATATTGACATGGATAATGCTATTGATATCCGTCAATCTATGAATCTTGTTGAAGGGGTTAAAGTATCTTTCAACGATATGGTTGTGAAGGCTGTAGCACTTTCATTGAAAAAAAATCCTACAGTAAACAGTTCTTGGTTAGGAGATGTTATTCGCAGAAATAACCATGTTCATATCGGAGTTGCTGTGGCGGTTGAAGATGGATTGTTAGTTCCTGTTGTTCGTTTTGCTGATACAAAAAGTTTGATGGAAATTGGTGCAGAGGTTAAAGTATACGCTCAAAAAGCAAAAGATAAAAAATTGCAACCAGCAGACTGGGAAGGAAATACATTTACTATTTCCAATCTTGGTATGTTTGGGATAGAATCTTTCACTGCTATTGTAAATACACCAGATAGTTGTATTTTAGCTGTTGGTGGAATTAAACAAATACCAGTTGTTAAGAACGGAATGGTTGTGCCAGGTAATGTTATGAAGGTAACATTGTCATGTGATCATCGCGTTGTTGATGGTGCATCTGGAGCTGCATTTTTACAAACATTTAAACAATATTTGGAGAATCCAGTGATGATGCTGATGTGAATTGAATAGATTAAAATAAACCAAAGTAAACTTTTAAAACTAAACCTTGCTATGAAAAAAAATCGAATATTTTGTGTTCGGACTATTATGCTACTACTATTATTGATTTCAAATTTTTCGTTTGGTCAAGCAATTATACAAGTACGTGTAATATCCGTTCAAGCGCTTAATAATACAGATTGTGATGGCTTCTTTACTGGAAACAGTGATTTTGTATGGGAATTCACTGGGACAGACAATACTTTAGGCTTTACAAATAATAATCCTGCATTATTTGGTATTTATGGGTTCAATTATGCCTATCAAAATGGGAATAATGGTCCATATACCATGACTACCCCGAGTGGTCAATTTTCTCCGAGTAACGGAACTTTTTTCGATTACCAATATTTATGTGCCGCTGATGTGCCTACCCAAATAAATCTTGGATGGGAAGCATATGAAAATGATGACGTTGGAAATTATGATATTTTAGGTTTAACGGATGGAGAAACTGGAATACAAAATGTTTCCATGCCTGTTCCTGCAGGTGTTGGATCGTTAAATTACGTTTATACAGCAAATAGTACAGATGGTGGTTGTACACAAAATTATCGCATTACTTTACAAGTCATTCGATTGCCATTGATCGTTAGTTATTTAGAAGATGATATTTGCAATGCCGCATCTATAGCATTGAACACTACTTATACATATGGATGGTGCGCTTATACACTCGAACCAAATGAACCTGCATCAAGTGATGTTGCTGCAAGTGGCTCGGGATGGTTTAGTTTTATTGCTCCTGCAAGCGGAGCTGTTGGGATTACTTCTGATCTTGGTGGAACGGAATTAGGAACCTATTTTGAAATTTATCATGCTGCAGACGCAAGTTCATGTGTTACTGGTGTGCAACCTATAACGTCACTATTGATCAAAGATAAATTTGAGTATTTATCACATATTGAATTTTCTGATGGAATTGATTTCTTAGATATTGACCCTGAGGCTGAAATTGTTTTAGATGCATGTGATCCTGTTTCTCCCTTTAGTTATCAGAAATTAATTCCGGGACAAACCTATTATGTCCAATTTGCAGCTGACAATGGCGGTGATCGTGGATATTTTCAAATTCGAGTGAATAGTTTTGGTGGAAGTGCTCCTAATTTGGAGGATATTCCGTGTTTATCAGGTACAGTTGCTCCAGGAACTGCAGTTATCACCTCGGCTTTAAGTTCTCCTATTACTTCCAATTTAACGTTTGGATGTGCACTAGATGGTGGAAATGATTTTGGTGAGACTGGATCGGTGCATACTTCTCCAAATCCAAATGAATACCATGCATATGATTACGATCACGTTGCGGCAAATAATGATGATGTGAATGAAAGTGTTTGGTTGAATTTCATCGCTCCAAATGATGGACGTATGATTTTTGAAACAGATTATCAAAGTGCTATTTATTCTGAAAGCAATGCATTGTTTGGTTATGATGATCGTTTTTCCCCAGGAATTCCTTCAGATTATTCATGTGCAAATCTTGAAGTCTTATACGCTGCAGATGGTGGCTTAAATGGGTTTTTAGGTGGAGCTTCTCAAAGTGCTCGTATTGACGCACGCTGCATGGAGCCGGGTTACAAATATTTTGGAATGGTAGATCCTGCTAACGGTTTAACACTTTTCAATGCGCAAAATATTAATAATTGGTTATATGATCCGTCGGTTGTTGATCCAGTAGTTAATCCTCCAGGGAACGATATTCTTTGCTTAACGACAATTGATCCTTTGTATGAAGTTGTTGTTACTCCAGCAGGCGTAACACCGCCATTTCAAGCTGTTGCTGGTTCGAATGAATTTGCTTGTAGAGAATATTTAGCGGGCGAACCAGCAATTGATCCGTTGGCAGCAAATTGTGCGAACCAAACAGTATGGCATTATTTCATTGCTCCACCGTCTGGGGCAATTGAAATGAATATTAGAGCATATATTGGAATGAACCTTTTGCGTTATTCTGTTTATGAGTTGTTAAATGGAACAGAGTGTTATGGTGGATTAAATCCTGCTACATATACAACCGATGGAACGCAAACAACTTCAATTATCACACCGTTACTTCAAGGTTCAGCTGGTTTTACTGGCAATCAAGAATCAATATGTTGCTTAACTCCTGGAGCTATTTATGCGATTCAACTAGATGGAGGTTCTCCAGGAGATGAAGGTCAATACATCATCGAATATATAAAAGAAGTAGCAAGTGATGCAGGAGATATTTTTGTTGAAATTGCAAATGGAAGTATCATTGATGTTGCTTCTGCAGATACTGCTTTTGTTTGTTTTGGTGATACGTTAAGTCCTGGAATCCTATTAAATGGAATAGGTTTGACGACTCTTGATATTCCTTCTTGTTTACAATTGGGTTATGTTATTCATTCAACAAATCCAGTTCCAGATCCTGTTGCAAATACTGGATTTACTTTTATTGATTCGGTGCAAACAGAAAATGGCGTATTTGTAAATAATACAAATGGTTCTGGAACATTCGGAAATCCTTTATTCAACCAATTGTATTATGTTTCTCCAATGGCAGATGAACCTGCGAATTGGGGTGATTTAACATGTATCAGTGCAACGGTTGAGAACGGTGTTCCAGTGGTTTATTTACAACCAATAGTTCCAGTTTCAAGTTATAACAGCGCATTGTGTGAAATCAATTTCACTAGTTCAGGTGGTTTAGCTACCTATTATGGTTCAAACTTCTCTTATATTATTCAGAATTCGACTAGTAATATTGTTGCTACGGGCAGTTTTGCGGCAGGAGTGAATGTCGTTTTCCCAGTTCCTTCTGCTGAAATATATACTATTTCAATTTCGGATGGAGCTTGTCCATATTCCTTTACAATTAATGCTTCCTTGTGTGCAAATCCATGTATCACAAATCCAAATGTGAATTTTGTTGCAACAACGATCTGTAACGGTCAAAGTATTTTCTTGGAAGGAGCAAATCAAACAACTGCAGGATTATATACAGATGTTTTTCCAGCTGCAAATGGTTGTGATAGTACAATTTATACGACTATTTCTGTTATTCAACCTGTTACTTTTGCTCAATCATTTACTATCTGCCAAGGAAGTTCGATTAATGTTGGTACAAGTACGTATAGCACTTCTGGAATTTACACGGATGTGCTTGTTGCAGCCAATGGGTGTGATAGTACAATTACGACAACCTTGTTTGTTGCTTCAACATTAACATCAAATTCAAGTGCTTCAATTTGTCAAGGTGATTCATATGCGTTTGGTGCAACTAGTTTAACAGTTGCCGGAACCTATTCTAATACGCTTCCTGCTGTTGGTGGATGTGATTCAATTGTAACGTTATTTTTAAGCGTTCTTCCAATTGATACGAGTAATGTATTTGTGACTATTTGTAACGGTCAATCGTACACCTTCGGTTCGACCGTTTTAAACACATCAGGAATTTATTTGAATACCTTGATCACTATTAATGGTTGCGATTCAATAGAACGACTATACTTGACTGTGAATCCAACAATTACAGGTTCTGTTTCTGCAACAATCTGTCAAGGGCAGAATTATGTATTTGGAAGTCAAACCTTATCTTCTACAGGAACATTTACAGAAATGTTTACAACAAGTGGTGGATGTGATTCTCTTGTGACCTTATATTTAACTGTTAATCCAATCATTTCGTCGTCTAATTCAGCTACAATTTGTGCTGGACAAAGTTATACGTTTGGTTCGCAAACAATAAGTGCATCAGGAACATACACGGATGTATTACAAACGGCATCAGGATGTGATTCAACCGTTTCGCTCTATCTATTTGTGGATGATGCAATTGAATTTTACCGTGATACAACAATTTGTGAAGGAGAAGCGTATGTATTCGGAACGCAAACATTGACATTAAGTGGACTTTACGATGAGGTGTTTCAAACAGCATCTAGTTGTGATTCAATAGTACATTTGGAATTGGCAGTTCAAAATTGTGAAGGGCCTTTTGAAATAAGTAACATTGTGACGCCGAATGAAGATGGTCAAAACGATACGTGGAAGATTTCAGATTATACGCAAATTGCGGGTTGTACAACTATAATCTATAACCGTTGGGGTCAGCCAGTGTATCAATCGAATGATTATCAAAATGAGTGGGGTGGAACAAAAGACGGTGAACCATTGCCTGATGGCGTTTATTATTATTCTATAAAGTGTTCTGATACAGAATACAAGGGAACTGTGAACTTATTCAGATTTAAAAAATAAAGAGCTATGAAAAATATATTAACTACCCGTTTAATCATAGCTTGTTCAATAATAAGCTTGAGTTCGTTTGCCCAACAAACGCCGCAGTCGAATGTTTATTCGTATAATAAATATTCATTGAATCCTGCATATGCTGGAGCATCTGGTTGTGCAGAAATTTTCTTTTCACACCTCAATCAATGGGTAAAAGTTGAAGGAGCGCCAGTAACGAGTTTGTTTAGTGCAAATACGCGAATTGGAAAATCGTTTGGTATCGGTGGAAACCTGTTGATAGATAAATTGGGAATGTTGCAACAAGTAGCAGCTTCAGGGTCTATTTCTTATGGATTTACCATTGCAAAGCAACATAACCTGCGATTTGGAATTACTGGAGGCTATTATCAGTTTCGATTAAATCCAACAGGTGCAATTGCGTTTGACGCACAAGATGTAATTGTAAATAGTGGAAGTCAATCTTCGTCTTCCATCAATAGTGAAGTTGGATTTCTTTATCAATTCAAAGGATTAGAACTTTCATTTGCCTCAAAGCAAGTTATTCAGTCTTTTTCAAATTTTGGATATACCGGTTTAGATGGTTATGGATTGAGACGACACATGGTAGGTTTAGTTGGCTATAAATTTCAATTGAATGAGAAATTGAGTCTGAAGCCATCCGTTTTGTACAAAGGAATCAATAACACGAATCAATTTGATATTAATGCGGACATTAATTATAAGAATTTCATACAAGGTGGAATTGGATATCGCACGCAAGTAGGATTAATTGGTAGAGTGGGAGTAAACATTCAAAATCTATTTTTTATTGGTTATGCATACGAAGTTCCCATGCAAAACATCGCAAAATACAGTTCTGGTTCGCATGAAATAGTTATTGGTTTGAAGTTGTGTAAGAAGAAAAAACCGATGATAGATTCATTATTAACAGAAGAAGTTGATCAACCAGATACTGTTTATACGGTGGAATACAAAACGGACACATTGATTGTAGAACGTGTAGATACAATCTATATCAATGAGGCAAATGTCAATAGAATTTCTGATGAAGATGCTAATCGTGTGTTAGATTTAGCTTCGAGAAAATTAGAATTCGAGTATGATAAGGCTATCATTTTGAAGAAATCATATGGTGAATTGGAATCTTTAACAAATTTAATGCTGATTAGACAAGATCTAAGAATCCGCTTGGATGGACACACAGATAATAATGGAACAGATGAATATAATATGACATTATCCAAAAACCGTGTTCAAGCTGTTAAAGATATGCTTGTCTCCAATGGAGTTGATGCAAATCGAATTGATCTTTATTATTATGGGGAATCAAATCCTATCGCTGATAACGATACTGAAGAAGGACAAGCAAAAAATAGAAGAGTTGAAATGCATTTTCTAAAATAGAAGAACAAAAATAAGATTGAAAAGGATGTAAGTGATTGCATCCTTTTTTTGTGGGGATATTTTTAATGTGAATGATTTCTACCCCCCCTTTATCTTTTCCCACGCTACAAACATCGCATCTTGACTCGGACGATTAGCTTCAATCTCTCGTAACGGCTCACATTCCTTTAATGTGTCATGGCATTCTTTCGGCAACGCTTGATACAGCGCAGTTCCTTTGGTTTTCCATTCCATCATCTCATCAGAAACTTCTTTGATGATTTTCGCTGGATTTCCAACAACTAAACTTCTTTTTGGTAAATGCATTTTTGCAGGAACGAAACACAACGCACCAACGATGCATTCGTCTTCCATGACAACATCATCCATGATAACACTGTTCATGCCGATTAAGCAGTTTTCGCCGATTGTTCCACCGTGTATAATTGCCCCATGACCAATATGCGCTCCTTTTTTTAACGTGACAGTCGTTCCTGGAAACATGTGAATCGTGCAATTTTCTTGAACATTACAACCATCTTCAATGATTATTTGACCCCAATCGCCACGAATTGCTGCACCTGGACCAATGTACACTTTTTCTCCAATAATCACATTTCCCGTAACCGTAGCATTGGGATGAATAAAGCTACTTGCCTTTATTACCGGCTTAAAACCATTGAATTCAAAAATTGCCATGAGAATTAATCTTTAGGATTTTTTTTACACGGAATACGGAAATTCGCTCCGAAAACAACATTGTATTGTGAAAATAAAAAATGTTGACTCGCCCTGTCTTCTTTGTGCATTGTAGTTCGAATATCAGGCATTGAAATAAATCCACCTTTCCATTCAGATTGGATAAAGAAATACTTGAAGAACGTTAAATTTAAGGCAAGAACAACACTTGTTCCAAATCCGGCTAAATGAAATTCATCATATCTTGGATTATTCAGTAAAGTAGTATTTGTTCTTGGAAGCAGAAACCCAACTCCTAAACCTTCATTCGCACTGAAACAAAAATTCTTAACTTGAAATAAAACATCAAAACGACGTAATTCGAAATTTTCATAATTTAATCCATCTGTATGCTCGAATTTTAGAAAAGTATCTGCTAAAACAATATTGGCATTATCGTATATTCCGTCATAAGAGGTGCCTGATTTACTGATTGTTCCATTGATTTTAACCGTATTGTATTGTTCCATTACATATTTCATATGATCCGCACCAAAGGAAAGTTGATAATGGTCCTTTATAAAATAACCAATTCTAAAATTGTACTGCGGAATTGTCATTTTAGTTGGAGAAAAGTAAGTTTTAACATTAAAAGGAGATTGTCTGTCCTTGGCAATTACATCCATTAACTCAAAATTATAATCCGTTCCTTTAAAAGTAATGTCTGATTTAGTATAAGCAGCGCGGTTCCAACCCCAATACATTGAAAAAGTTCCCTTTTTATAAATATGGTTTTCAATTTTTTCATTTTGAGAAAACCCAAATTGAGCAATTAAACAAAGGATAAGAAGGATTTTCAATTTCATAATCAAAATATTTTCACAAAGTTAACCTAGGATTTTTAAAAAAGCATAAAAATTCAAAATTACAGTTGTATAACTTTTTTAAGGAGTTCAAAGTCACATTTAATTATGATTAGCATCATATTTTCAAAACTAAATTAGAACCAATTTTGCGAAATGACAAAGATGGAATTAATGTCTCCTGCGGGGTCATTTGAAGCACTGATTTCGGCGATAAAGGCTGGAGCGAATTCAATTTATTTTGGTGTTGAACAATTAAACATGCGCACCAAATCAACACATAATTTCACACTAGATGATTTACCTCAAATTGCTAGAATTTGTACTGAAAATGGGTTGAAAAGTTATTTGACATTGAATACTATTGTGTATGATCACGATGTGAGTTTAATGAAACGAATTTTGGATGCAACCAAAGAAAGTGGAGTTACTGCAGTTATAGCATCAGATCATGCTGTCATGAATTATGCAAAGAAAATTGGTGTAACCGTTCATATTTCTACACAAGCAAATATTTCCAATATCGACACTGTTGAATTTTATTCGGTATTTGCCGATGTAATGGTCATGGCGCGAGAATTAAGTTTGCAGCAAGTTGAATTGATGAATAAAGAAATTGTAAGAAGAGCAATTTCAGGTCCATCTGGAGATTTGGTTAAGACGGAAGTTTTTGGTCATGGTGCATTGTGCATGGCTGTTTCGGGAAAATGTTATTTGAGTTTACATTCTCATTTTTCATCTGCAAATAGAGGAGCGTGTGTTCAAAATTGCAGAAAATCCTATATTGTGACAGACAAAGATGAAGGAACAGAATTTGAAATTGACAACGAATACATTATGTCAGCGTCAGATTTATGCACGATTGATTTTTTGGATAAAGTGATCGCATCTGGCGTATCTGTTTTGAAGATTGAAGGACGAGGAAGGAGTGCTGATTATGTTTATATAACAACTCAATGTTACCGCGAGGCAATTGATTCTTATTACGACGGAACGTTTACAGCAGAAAAAGTAATCGATTGGAAGGAACGCTTGAGTATTGTTTTTAATCGTGGATTTTGGGATGGATATTATTTGGGCAGAAAAATGGGGGAGTGGAGTGACAATCCAGGTTCTAAAGCTACAAAGAGGAAAGTTTATGTAGGAAAGGGAATGAAGTACTATGACACTGCTGGAATTGGCGAATTTTATATCGAAGCGCAAAATTTAAAAATTGGAGATGAGCTCATTATTACTGGACCGACAACTGGTTTAATTGAATCAGTATTAACACAAATGCGCGTTGATAATGCGCCTGTTGAACATGTAAAAAAAGGAGCAACAATAACGTTTCCTGTTAGTGAGAAAATACGACCCTCTGATAAGCTTTATAAATTAGTGCCGGTTGAATGATAAGAGTGGTGCAACATCGTTTTAAGTGTATTGGTTGCAATGCCTGCGTTGAAGCAGACAAATACCGTTGGCGCATGTCAAAAAAAGACGGGAAAAGTACCTTGATTGGTGGGGTTGAAAAAAAAGGATGGTATAGCATAATCGTTGATAACGATGAATTACCAGCTTTAGACGCAGCAAAAAAGCATTGCCCAGTTAATATTATTCGATACGAAGAATTAAAATAAAGTGTGACTAAAATAGACACAGACCTCTTTTCTTTGTCTCTTTTGTTCATGTTATTTCAGCCACAGATTCACTGATTACATTGAACTTAATCTGTGCATTTGTGGCAATAATCAAGTGTTTTAATTGAATGTCGCTTTGTTACCACAAAATCTTTTTGTCATGATCCGCCAGCTGTCGGATACATGCCAAAAAGTGATTTATTTAATGTTTTTTCGCTGGATGGCATCCAGCGCTAAAAACATTTAACCCCTATAGGGGTTATAAATTAGTCATGTGGTATCATAGCGATTACTAAATATTTAAAGCTAAAAAAGCATTTATAACTTAGTGGATTATTTCTTTTTGCACGTACTTATTCCGAAAGGCAAATACAATGGACAAAAGCTAATTAAACTTGTTAGCACGAACACGCCGGCTAAAGCAAGTAATACAATTCCCAATGTGCCAGGAATAACTTTTGTGAAAAATAGAATTGCAATGACTGCTGCCATAATCAATCGGATTATTCTGTCAGCATTTCCCATATTTGTTTTCATCATGTAGAAGTTAAATTTAAAACTTAATTTTCCCTACGATATTACTTCAAAATTGGAATTCACTTGGTAACATTGGTGACATTCGTCAGAAACTATATTAATGTCTTTCTATAACTTATTTGGATTCACTCAAAACTTTTTCTATCGTTTCAATAAAAACGGAAATTGGTTGCGCACCTGAAACAGCATATTTTCTATCGAAAACGAAAAAGGGAACACCTCTAACTCCAATTTTTTGAGCTTCTGCGATGTCATTTTTTACTTCATTCGCAAACTGTTCACTTTCTAATACAGCTTTCAAGTCTAATTTGTTCAGCCCAATAGACTCACCAATATCCATCAGATCGTTGAAGTCTCCAATGTTTTTGCCATCAGTAAAATATGCTTTAAAAAGAGCTTCTTCCACTTGGTCACCTAATTCAACAGATTTTGCAAATTGAATCATTCGATGGGCATCAAATGAATTTGCAATAATCGCATTATCATAATTATAGGTTAATCCAACGTTCTTTGCAGATTGAACAACATTATCGTGCATTTTTTTTGACTCTTCAAAAGAAATACCCTTAGCATCTGCTAAATATTGGTACACGCTAACTTTTTCAACGGATTTAGGAATAGTTGGATCCAACTGAAAGCTTTTCCATTCTATTTCAATTGAATGTGTCTGCTCAAATTGTGCGATTGCTTTTTCAAAATGTCGTTTACCGATATAGCAAAATGGACACATTATGTCCGACCAAATTTCTACTTTCATTTAATTGATTTAAAAAAAATATTTCTTTATTGTTGAATTAGATCAACAGTTTGTTAAGCGTTGATTTTAAAAAGGAGAACGAATAAAATGTAACAGTTTAGTTCGATTTTATTCAAATAAAATAAGAATTATTATCGGCCTGAAAGTCAATTACTTATTCTTCCTCAATTAATTTTTGCCATTGAAATTTAAGCAAAGTTGGTATACCCATTTGACCTTCATTTGTGATAATTAAATCACCATTCTGGAGGAAAGTGATTCCTTCTGGTTTATTGAATAGACCGGTATCTAAACAAATAAAATTAATTAGTTCTCCTGTTTTAGTGTAAACCGCCATTGTATGGTCTATTGCTGATAAAATGTATATTTCGTCCGTTTTAGGATGAACAGCCAATTCAGATGGCATAAACTTCAACGCTGAAATACTGTCTGCAGTTAGTTTTGAAAGTTTTTGAGGCAATGGAATTCCCTTTTCGTTGGCAAAAGCTTCAATTTCTGAAACACTAATTACGAAAAGAGGCTTTTCATTCAATTTTTTAGTTCCTAAATCAATTGAATAAATTGCTCTGCTGTCTTTATATTCTGGACCTTTTCCTGTTTTGCTTTTTGGTGCTAACAATAAACTATTTGTGCGTTGGTCGTAACACAAACCTTCATTGTCAAGATTTGGAATATTCAACTTTGTTTCGATTACGTTAGATGAATCCCACGGTGAATTGATTTCAATTAAAGTCGCATCACTGCGTAAGACATAAAAAGTACTATCGACAAGTGTAATTCCTTCGTAATCGCCATTTTGTCCAAATTGAAATTGCCGAATTATAGAATCTGAATCTAAATTATAAACGAAAATAATTCCATTTTCATCTTGAATACATGCAATTTCGTTTCCTTCAAGCTTTGTAACTCCTGATATTTCTCTTAATTCAAACGGTAGATTTAAAATAAATTCAGGTTTTTCGAAATTGAACCATCCATCTTCTTTTTGAAAAAGTGTTTCAAGCATATAAAAATGCTCAACACCAGCCTTTTGAATACGTTTCACCGCAATAAAAGACAAAGCTGCAATGATAAAAGAAAAATAAATTTGTTTCGACATGGTGTTTTGTGCAAACAAATATACAATTGTATTTATAGAATAAAAAATCTGCTAATTATTTTAAACTAACTTTATGTAAAGATTATACGTCCTATGTGAGATTGATAAATTTTTTAAGATGAGTTATTGCAGTTTTTGTATTGGAAGAGAGGAGCACGACGCTCATAGAGTTTATCATGAAAGTCAATATGGCTTTCCGATTCAGGACGATAATGAGTTGTTCGGACGTTTAATTTTGGAAATCAATCAAGCAGGTTTATCTTGGGCAACGATATTAAAGAAAGAACAAAATTTTCGAAAAGCGTTTGATAATTATTCAATAGCTAAAATTGCAAGTTATGACGAAATTAAAATTCAAGATTTATTAACAAATGATGGCATTATTCGAAACAAATTAAAAGTTAGAGCTGTTGTATACAATGCACAACAAATTCAACATTTTAAGGAGGATTTAGGGTCGTTTAAAAATTGGTTGGATAGAAATCATCCAAAATCAAAAGAAGAATGGACTATTTTATTCAAAAAGACGTTTAAATTTGTAGGAGGGGAAATTGTTAATGAATTTTTAATGAGTACTGGTTATTTAAAAGGTGCGCATGATGAAAATTGTAAATTTTTTGATATCGTAAAAAAAACAAATCCAAAATGGTTAGAATTATGAGAAAGTATTTAGTAATATTCGTTCTAATTTTAGGTTCTTTGAACGTAATGGGACAGTTCGGAGTTTCAGGTGGGGCATCTGTTCTTAAAGGATTTGGAACTACTGCAAAACCCTTTATCGGAATGCATATAGGAGGTGAATTACCTAGAAATGATCAGAATTCTCTATATGCAAGAATTTCTTTTTACGCAAGACAAAAAGAAACAACAACAAATTCGACTTTTGTTCAAACTGCTGATTTAACAGGTTTTCAAACAATCAGTTATGTGAATTCAATGAATTATACAATTCTCGAAGGAGGTAATAGGTATTATATCGGTAATGGGTATGATTCTGGGTTTGGAGGTTACGGTGGGGGTAATTTATTGTTGGCATTCAACTCAATAAAAAGAACGTATGGTGATTATGATCAAGTTTTATACAGTTTACCTTCCACAGAAATGCCAAAAGGTTCAATTTTTAATCTTGGCTTTGGCTTAGGAGGAGGTGTCAAATATACATTTGCTGGAATTGGAACCATGTATTTTGATGCGAACTTTGCTTATCTTATAACTTCATCGGCTAGTAATTCAACTGCGAGTAGTGTTGTAAATACATTATATGCTCCTCTTTTGTTCACGTTTAACATAGGGTTCCGAAAAGATTTCTTTTAAAACCAAAATAATTTTCTTCTTTTAGGAATGTTTTGAAAAGAAAGAAGAATTTCATCATAATTATTGAACCTTCCATTTATACCTTCCATTAAACTGCTATGTATTTCTTCTTTAGAAATCAAATTTGGCGCTGTTTTAAACTGATGTTTATTGCACATTCTGAGAAGAATTGGAAAGAATCCTTTTGGCAATTCAACATCATCGGGCAGAGGATGCGTTAATTGCAAATTTGTAAAAATACTTGGATTGGGATGTGATAACGGTAATTTGTCAGTAAAAAGTTTCCAAATAATTATTCCGAGTGAAAACTGATCTGTACGATGGTCTACGATTTCAAGTTTATTCAATAATAACTCAGGTGCTGCATATCCCAAAGCAAAAAGAGTTTGACGGTGATTTTCTTCATCCGTTCTCAATGCCATTCCGAAGTCAATTAGTTTTACTTCAATTTGTCCATTCTCTTCATGTATGATAATATTGCTTGGTTTTAAATCGCAATGAACTATTTTTTGTTCTGCCAAAATTTCTAATAAGTAAATTAGTTTGGGTAAGATAATTTGAAATACTTTAATTCTTTTTCTTCTCTTTATCGTCTGCCAATATTCATCTAATGAAATTCCTTCTGAATAGTTTTTGAACACAATTATCTCATTTTCAGTCTCAAAAAAAGCAATATTTTTTGGTAATCCAAGAGTATTAAAAGAAAAGGTTGCTTCTTTCAATAGACGTGCTTGTAATTGAAAATTTACTTCGGTTTTAACGAGTGATTTCAGTACAGCTAATTCTAAAGTGAGTTTGTTTTGGACCAAATATACTGCTCCAAATTTTCGCTTCGATTGCGTTCCAAGGGACTTTATTATAGAATATTTTTCTAATAAATTCGACATCTTCAAATCAAAAGAACAAAAAAGGAATTAGAAACACCTTGTTTTTAGAATTAATATCCAATTATGTTTCAAATTCTTTATACTTTTCAATAATGAAAAAATCCTATTTG
>CANITF010000028.1 GCA_947470515.1 Flavobacteriales bacterium | reverse complement strand
ATCCACGATCCGATTCATCATTCCATTTTTCAATATCAAATTTCATTTCATTTGTACCTCTTTTACAAGAACAAATAGTAAACAAGATGAGAAATATTAAACTATGCTTTATCATATGCGTCGATTACTGCTAACTTATATATAACCGCCATTTTTTGAGGGTTATCTCTCAAATCGGGCGGATAACCCTCATTTTATGAGGGTTATTAAAACTAGTCATTATTTAAGTTTCTTTTGCTTTTTTTCTTCTAAAACTTTGTAATTCGTCGTTGAAACAACTTTTTCACCGGTCTTCTTCTCTAATTCCTTACGAGCGTTCCCAGCAACATCACCTCCTTGTTTTGCTGCCTTTTTGTTTTCGATAAACCCTTTTGGATTTTGAGTTTTAACAATGGCCGTAGTAGATGCTTCTCCAAGCATAGAAAAAATCAACTCTAAATCCGTCATGTGGTCCCTAAGATTTTCTCGCTTTAAATTCTTTACTTCTTTATACTCAGAAGGAGTTAAACCAAAGGTTGCTTTTGAAATTTGTGCTGTAAGAATTGCATATTCTTTCTGCTCTTTGATTCCTCGTTCAGACCATTCCTCTGTCAATTCTTCACGAATCGCGATACTTCGCATGCGTTTTTCAACCCATTCATCAGAATATCCTTTGAGTTTGTATATTTCTCTGGTACGTTGAATTGCTAATTCTGGATTTTCTATTTCTTCTAATCTTTCTGAGCCAACTTGTGCAAGCCAAAGTTTGAAAGGTTCAGCTTTTGGAGAAGGAATTGATTGAATTAATCTTAGTAACCCTTGGCTATTTGCTGCAAGTATTTTTCGATTCTTTCCGTCAGCAGCTTTCATTTCAACTAGGGTACAAATTGTACCCCACTTCAACCTTAGAGAAGAATCTCTGCTTAAAATCCTTTTGACATATTGCTTCACATCAGTGCTATCAGTTAAGACAAAAACAATATCATGTACTGAGAAATACCACTTTTCCTCCACTTCATTCCAAACAGAGCGGATGTTTTTACTTTCAAATAATTTAATAGAATTCATTAGTTAAATATAGTGTTTAATTTGGTTATAAATCGTCAAACGGACTGCGGATATTTTGAATATTCTTAGTGCTAACGTGGGTGTAAATCTCAGTTGTTTTACTGCTTTTGTGGCCAAGTAAATCTTGAATATACCTTAAGTCAGTGCCATTCTCCAATAAATGGGTGGCATAACTATGTCTTAACCAATGAAGCGTTACAGGTTTTTCAATCCGCGCCTTAAATAAGGACTGCTTTAAAACATTTTCTAGACTTTTTTCACTGTATTTGCCTCCACTTTGACCTTCAAAAAGGAATTCTTTGGGATTGTAACTTTTGTAATAGTCACGAAGTAAGGTTAAAATCTTCGGCGATAAAGGCACAATTCGGTCTTTTTTACCTTTTGCCATCCTGATTATTACGACCATTCGTTTTGAATCGACATCAAATTTTGTAAGACTCAATAATTCACTTCTTCTCAATCCACATGAATAAATCATGGCCAACATGGCTCGGTGTTTTAAATTGTATGGAGCCTCTAAAATCGCTTTCACTTCTTCTTTACTCAACACATTTGGGAGCAATTTCTCACGCCTCGGCCGATGAATTAATTCCACATCAATTTTATGGTGATGTATTGCTGAATAAAATAACTTGACAGCATTTACAACCTGATTTTGATATGAACCCGAAAAGTTGTTCTTCAAGATATAATTGTTATTGAAATCGATGAGGTCATCATTCGAAATTTCCAAAATACTCTTCGTTGAAAAAAAGCGCAAAAAAGTAGACAAGGAATCCGAATACACTTTTATCGTATTTGGACTGTAACGCTTTGATGTCAAATACCGAATGAATAACTGAATCTCAAGCTCCTTGTCAGAATCTAATGGTTCCAAAAAATGACACGGTCGCAACTGTGCTTTTTTATATTCAACACTTTCTAATATCTTTTCCAATAAAACAAAATCTGCTTTTCCTTCAAAATGAGCATATAATTCCTTCAAAGAACAATGTGCCTCATCAAAAACCCAACATTTTTCGTGTTTATCCCAAAAAACAGATTCAAGCGATTTGAACAGTTGATAAATGATCCTGTTAAAGTCAAAACTGACGTAATAAAAGGTTTTCAAGCCAATCTCTTGGCGATTTAAATAAATAATTGGGTACATGAAAAATCAATTTTCACCTTAAGTTAATGAAAAAGTTGACTTATCACAAGCATCATCTCAGTTCTCGGTTCTCAGTTCTCAAACCACATAGGCACATAGGCCACATAGAAATCCCAACTCTAAACTATCAGTTCTAAACTCCTCACTCAGCTCTCAGTTCTCAAACCACATAGCGATGCACTGAGCTTGCCGAAGTGACACATAGGCCACATAGCAATCCCAACTTTAAATTATCAGCTTTAAACTCCTCACTCAGCTCTCATCACTCAAACCACATAGCGATGCACTGAGCTTGCCGAAGTGACACATAGAATCCCCAACTCTAAACTCTCAGTTCTAAACTCATCACTCCTCACTCCTCACTCAAATCACCTCCAACACCCCATACAAATCAATCACAGAAAAATATCCTCCTTTATCTCCCGATAATAAAAACTTGTTCTTCCCAGATTGTGGTCGAGACAAATAGTAAATACTGCGCAATGATTCAGTATAGTTGATATCGGTTGAGCAAAAATGATGATCAAAGTCAGCAGACGGAAGTTCAGCAGCTCCTTTTGGCGCAATAAATTTACCAAGATCATTTCCTGCGATAAAAATGAGATGGTCGTAACTGTTCAATTTTAATTCAATTGTTTCATTGCTTTTAATCAGTGTTGAGAAAACCTTTCCTCTTTTCATGTCTTCAAAAACGATGAGGTACACATCATAAACGGCCTCATTTTTAAACAGCGTTTCGATTTTTCCTTTGCGATTCAGAGCACTTTTCACGTCTCTGTAAAAGTGAGTAGTTGCTGTTTTATTAGGAAAAGTAGCACAACTATCCACCATTCCTAAATCATGCAAATCGGCGTCAATTAAAAAATCTTGGTACAACGCTTCCATACGTTTATTGTGAAAAGGTGTTCTTAACGCCATGCTGATGCCATTTCCTAAAATGGAACGATTCGGGTCAATCTCAACTTCTTCTGGGGCATGTGTTTGTTGAATTTGACGCAACAATGAATCAATTTTTTTCCGTTCCGATTTGGTGAATTTCTCGTACGATGTTGCAGTGGTAAATTGTTCATCAACTGTTTTACTGAACGGTTTTTCAAGAATAATCCAAGCAATTACGGCAACAAGAACAACTCCAATTCCAACTGAAATTAGTTGAGATGTAGTCCAATGGTTGCGCGCTTGCACCAAACTGTTTTTCATTTTGATCCTTCCTTCTTGCAAGTCCTTTTTCAAGGCATCAATCTTCTCCAAGTGTTCTGGATTCAAACTTATTTTTTCAATTTCTTTCAGGATCCAATTTGCCAGTCGAACACTGCATGCATTTTGTTTGATGACCCACAACAAATAATCAACGTATGCTAATTTCGTTGCATAATTCGAACGAGAAAAGTGATTGATAATTCCTAAAACTGAGGCATTACACAACGGCTGAATTGCGGCCAATAATTCTTTTTCCGTTTTTGAATGGGCAATGATTTCTTTGGATTCATCTAGCTTATTTTGAATGGATTTATAAAGCATTTGCTCAATAAACATGCGTTCATCCTCTGGTAAAAGGACAGCAAATGAAAAGAGAACAGCTAATTGATCTTGGGAAATAGTTTGTCCTAACGCTAAAAAACGGTGTTGCAAATACGGTGATAAAAACTGCTGAAAATCTTTAAACAAACTATGCCCAAGCCATTTATGCGCATCTTGAAAGTGGTGTTTTGGAAGTTTACCTTGAAGCAAAAGCAATAAGTCGTGATTCAATTCAGCCCAATCGAGAAAAACGATTTTCTTTGTGTCCAAGGATTCAATAAATGCTCTGACTTCGGCTGTTTTAAAAGTGTCCGTTCCAAGTTGAATTTCTCCATTAATAGACAGATCATCTATTGTTTTTATGACCGATTTTATAGAATCTGTATCTACAAAATTTGAAGGAATTTCAACCGTGTTTCTAAGAAGTTTTATTGAAATATAGTTCATGTATTGAATCAGTCTTTCGAGTAAACGAAGCTAATCAAAAAATTGTTTTGCAGGAAATTCTGAAATTAAAATGTGATTTACAATAAAATGTTCTTAATTTGTAATTCTAAACTTAGAATTTATGAAAAAATTATTACTACTTGCTATCACTTTTCTATCGTTAGGCTTGAATGCGCAAACTTGGAGCGATAACGTTGCACAAATCTTTTTCAACAAGTGTACAATGTGTCACCATACTGGTGGAATTGCACCAAATTCAATGATGACATACGCGGAAGCTAGTCCTATGGCGGCTACAATTGCAGCTTATGTGAGCACAGATGAAATGCCACCTTGGCCAATTGACAATACATACAATCAGTATGTGCATGACAGAGCATTGAGTGCAGCAGACAAAACAACAATAATGGACTGGGTTCTTGGTGGAGCTTTAGAAGGAATTGCTGCAAATACGCCGCCTGCGCCTGTATATTTAACAGGTTCTATTCTTGGAAACGGTGATTTAACAGTTCAAATACCAACCTATATGAGTAAGGCAACTGCATCAAATGATGATTATGCTTGTTTTTCTATTCCATCGGGTCTTTTGCAAAATAGAGTAATAAAATCAGTTGAAATTGTTCCTGGAAATAGAGCAATCGTGCACCATGCATTAATTTATTTAGATGCTGCAGCAACAGAGGTTACTGATACAGTTGGCGGAAATTGCGCTGGTCCTAGCAGTACAAACACGAAATTAATTGCAGGATACACGCCGGGAGCATCTCCAATGACGCTTCCAACTGTTGCTCCAATGAAACTTGGAATGGACATTGATGCTGGTTCAAATGTGTATTTTGGAATGCATTACCCTGCTGGAACGTATGGCATGTATGATAGCACAAAAGTTATTTTCCATTTTTATCCGCTTGGAACAACTGGCGTTCGACAAGTAAACGCAGATCCAATAATTCAAAATTGGACGTTCAATTTACCACCAAATCAACTTACAAATGTGTCTGGACAATACACACCACTTCCTGCGAACATTTCGCTTTTAAGCGTATTTCCTCATATGCACCAAGTTGGAAAAAGTATCAAAGCTTTTGGAATTAAACCGAATGGAGATACGCTGAAATTGGCAAATATTCCTGCATGGGATTTCCACTGGCAAGGGTTTTACTTTTTCAAAAATATAGTTTGGGCACCAACTGGAACAGTAATTAAAGGACAAGGAGTTTACGATAATACAACCGCAAATCCGAATAATCCAAATTCACCACCAATAACTGTTGGCGCTGGGCTAAACACTTCCGACGAAATGTTCTTGGTTTATTTCCATTACATGTTGCATCAAACAGGGGATGAAAACTACGACATGGAAGCGTTAATGTCAGCAAGTATGGAGGAGCAAATGGTTGCAACTGATAGCCCAATCAACATTTATCCTAATCCTTTTTCTGAAGGCACGAACATCGTTCATCCAGGAGTGAAATCAGGCGACATAATTTCAGTGTATGTATACGATTATCAAGGGAAACTCATCAAGAAATTGGTTCAGGCTGAAACTTCTTCTACGGATGGATTCACTACAACATGGGATGGAACAAATGACGCAAACGCCGAAGCTCGAAAGGGTGTTTATTTTGTTTCAATCAATGTGAATGGACAAAACAGCACAAAACAATTGATAAAGAATTAATGCTTTAAATACTTGACTGCCCGTTGAACTTCGTTGTCGGTTTTATTAGTAATACGATAGTATCCATCTTCTAACCACAACTGACGAGCAATCTCAGCTTTCAACGTTTTTACAATTAAGGTCTTGCTATGTGCAAGGCCTTCTTTGTTTTTAGCAATCTTGATTTCTTTCTGAGCAAACTGCACGAATTGAGTTAAAACCGCATCTGAAACAGTAAAATTCTTATCAAAATCTTCGATTGTTTTCCATTTGTTTCTAAGCTGTTGCACGAAGTCAAATGCAAAGGCATTGAATGCTTGAGAGAACCGTAAATCTGTGAAATACCAGCTCGTTCCGCTTGAATCGAAAGGAACAAAAATGTCTGGCATGATTCCACCACCGCCGTAAACGATTTTACCTTTTGGGGTTTTAAATTTCAATGAATCCGCGAATAAAGTGCTGTCAGGAGCATACAATTCTCCGTTATCATATCGGTCCATTTGATCACTCATGTATTCTTCATATCCAGCATCATAAGATTTTTGAATACACCTTCCTGTTGGTGTGTAGTAGCGAGCAATTGTTAAACGAAGGTTACTTCCGTCGCGCAATCTCACATCTTCCTGAACAAGACCTTTTCCAAATGAACGTCTCCCGATAATTGTTCCTCTATCGTTGTCTTGAATCGCTCCAGCCAAAATTTCACTTGCCGAAGCAGAATTAACATTAATCAAAATTGTAAGCTCTGTAGATTCCAAAATTCCTCCAGCTGTTGCGCGATAAGTTTGTGACTTCGTGTGCTCGCCTTTCGTTTTAAGCATCGGCAAATTATTACTCAAAAACTCATCTGCAATATCTGTTGCCGATTGTAAAACACCACCACCATTGTTGCGTAAATCTAGAATGAGTTTCTTCATTCCTTTTTGGTTTAACCAAAGTGCAGCTTTTCTAAATTCTTGCGATGTATTAACGGAAAATTGATCAATTTTTATGAACCCAATTGTTGGCTCAATCATGTAGGCTGAAATGACAGATTCTATTGGAATAGAACCTCGAACAACCTTTTTAGTAATAAGTTTTCCATTGCGCAAAAGTTGAAGATTGACAGTTGTGTTTTCATTCCCTTTCAACAAAGCCATTACTTTTTCATTCGTAATCTTCTTCTTGGCAACATTTTTTCCATCAACTTTGATGATTTTATCTCCCGCTTTCAGCCCAGCTTGATCAGAAGGAGAACCGATAATTACATTCGTTACGCAAATTGTATCTCGTAAAATGAAAAAGCGCACCCCAACTCCACCAAATTGACCTTGAATCGATTCATTCATCAATTCTAAATCTTTCGCAGCAATATAATTACTATGCGGATCTAACTTGTGAAGCATATCAGAAATAGTCTGTTCAAACAGTGCCTCACCATTTAAGGAATCTACATATCGCTGATCCAAAACATCAATAATGTCTTGCATTTTTTGATACTTTGCCGATCCTCCTGACATGGGATTATTTATGCCATTAGTCATTGATTTACCAATCCACAATCCTAAAGCAATACATAAGGATAAAACTACGGGTAGATAATAATATTTTGTTGGTTTTTGATCAGTCATTTAATCTGCTATTTGAATAATTTCAATTCCTGCACTTTTCAGGAAATCGACACCTGAAGTGTCTTTGTATAATTCTTTGAAAACTACTTTTTTGATTCCTGCTTGAAGCACTAATTTACTGCAATCTTTGCATGGTGAAAGGGTTAAATATAAGATTGCATCTCTGCTATTATTGGTCGATTTTGCAACTTTTAATATTGCGTTTGCCTCAGCATGTAAAACATACCACTCTGTTTCACCTTGCTCATTTTCACAACAATTATCAAATCCTGCTGGAGTTCCATTATAACCGTCAGAAATAATCATATCATCTTTAACGATAATTGCACCGACTTGTCTTCTACTGCAATGCGATAAGGCAGACCATGATTCGGCCATTTTCAAATATGCCTTGTCGTATCGTAATTGTTTTTGTTGTTCTTTTTCTTTCATAACCTATTAAGTAACCCAAAAGTAGTAAAATGCAACGGTACGAATTGGATGTTCACTTAATTTATACTTATTTGGGATTTGTGAACTTATATCCAACTGCTCTGATTGAATGGAAAAAAACAGGATTCTTAGGGTCTTCTTCAAATAATTTTCGAAAGGAAAGAATGTAATTGTCGATTGTTCTTGTTGTTGGAAACTGATCCTTTCCCCAAACAACATCAAGAATCTCATCCCTAGAAAGCACAATATTTTCTTTTTCAGAAAACAACTTTAACAATTCAATTTCCTTTTTTGATAAGGTAAAAGAATCATTTGAAACAGCATCTTCTACCTCAAATGTTTCAAAATTAATTTCTTTACTGCCAATTTTCAAAAGAGAAGTTTCCTTAATAAGCACAGGTTTACCAATGAGTACTGATACTCTTAACAGCAATTCTTCTAAATCAAATGGTTTGCTCAAATAATCATTTGCTCCCAACTTCAATCCAGCAATCCGGTCTTCCGTTGTTCCTTTGGCAGAAAGAAATAAAATGGGAACAGCAGAATATTTTCTGATTTCTTTACAAATGTCTAACCCACTAACCTCAGGAAGCATGACATCCAAAATAACCAATTGGTACTTGTTTATTTTGTCACCAATCTTAAATGCATCAAGCCCATTTTGAAAGGAATCAACATCGTATCCCTCCATTTCTAGGTTCATTTGAATTAAGTCGGAAAGACTTTTCTCATCTTCAACAAGGCAAATGGTCGACATATTTTTTTTGTTTCCTAGATTTAATTGTTAAAGTTAAAGTTTTTACTAAACACGTTTAATTATTTTTTATTTTATAAGTGCTGAAGGTCAGAAAAATTAGACTAATTTTGCACTTTCTTATATTTTCAGGAGATGAGTACATCAAAAATAATTAAATCAGCGTTAATTTCTGTTTTTGACAAAACCGGTTTAGCACCAATTGTTCAAGAATTACACAAAAATGGCGTTGTTCTTTATTCAACTGGAGGGACACAATCCTTTATTGAGGAATTGAAAATTCCGGTTGTGCGCGTTGAGGACTTGACTTCATATCCTTCAATTTTGGGCGGTCGTGTAAAAACATTGCACCCAAAAGTTTTTGGTGGAATCCTAAACCGAAGAGATTTAGAAGAAGATCAAGCACAAATCGCTGAGTTTGAAATTCCTGAAATCGATTTAGTAATTGTTGATTTATATCCATTTGAAGCAACTGTTGCTGCTGGATCTGGTCATGACGAAATAATTGAAAAAATTGATATCGGTGGTGTTTCATTGATTCGTGCCGCTGCAAAAAATTACAAGGATGTCGTTATTCTTCCTTGTCAAGCAGAATATGCTTCTTTTTTAGAGTTATTAATTGCTCAAAATGGAGAAACTACTTTGGGTCAGAGAAAGACTTTTGCACAAGAAGCCTTCAACGTTACTTCGCATTATGATTCTCAAATTTTTAAGTATTTCAACCAAGGGAAAAAAGAAGTCTTTAAAGAAAGCATTCAAGAATCACATGTTTTACGTTATGGAGAAAATCCACACCAACGTGGAATTTTTTACGGTAATTTGGAGGGAATGTTTGATAAATTGCACGGGAAAGAACTTTCGTATAACAACTTATTAGACGTTGATGCTGCTGTAAATTTGATGGCAGATTTTAAAGATGACGAACCAACATTCGCAATTTTAAAGCACAACAATGCGTGTGGAATTGCTTCACGTTCAACGTTACGAAAAGCATATATTGACGCATTGGCTGGTGATCCAGTTAGTGCTTTTGGAGGGATATTAATTGCAAATACAACGATCGATAAAAAAACTGCTGAATTAGTGGATGATTTATTTTGTGAAGTAATTATCGCCCCGGCATTTACAGATGAGTCTTTAGAGATTTTAAAATCAAAAAAGAACAGAATAATTTTGGCTCAAAAAGAGGTTGTTTTACCGAATCGTCAGTTTAGAACAATCTTAAATGGCGTTTTAGTGCAAGGAAAAGATTTAATTACCGAAACGGCAAAAAATCTTGAATCCAAAACAAAAAAACAACCAACAGCTTCTGAAATTGAAGACATGTTGTTTGCCAATAAATTGGTGAAGCATACGAAATCGAATACCATCGTTTTAGCTAAAAACAAGCAATTGTTGGCAAGTGGAACAGGTCAAACATCTCGTGTTGATGCGTTAGTTCACGCGATTCATAAAGCGAAATCGTTTAATTTTGACATGCATGGAGCGGTAATGGCATCTGATGCTTTTTTCCCTTTTCCTGACTGTGTTGAAATAGCGGATAAAGCTGGAATCTCAGCGGTTATTCAACCAGGTGGTTCTATAAAAGACCAATTATCAATCGATTACTGTAACGCCAACAAAATGGCGATGGTATTTACAGGAAATCGTCATTTTAAACATTAAAAAAATAAGTTTGGTCGAAAAGTGAAACAAAAAGGCGATTTTTACGAACAAACTAACTATCATTATAAGTAACTATTAAGAAAGCGAACTGGAAAATGGGATTATTTAGCTTTTTAACGCAAGAAATTGCAATTGATTTGGGAACAGCAAATACACTTATCATCATGAATGATAAAGTGGTTGTTGACGAACCATCAATTGTTGCGAGAGATATTCAAACAGGAAAAATTGTTGCTATTGGCAAGAAGGCACAACAAATGCATGGTAAAACCCATAAATTAATTGAAACTGTTCGACCATTAAAAGATGGTGTGATTGCCGATTTCCAAAGTGCGGAACAAATGATTCGTGGAATGATTAAAATGATCAATCCAGGTAGAAGCTTGTTCAACCCAACTTTGAGAATGGTAATTTGTATTCCTTCAGGTATTACTGAAGTAGAAAAACGTGCCGTTCGCGATTCAGCAGAACACGCTGGAGCAAAAGAAGTATACTTAATTCACGAACCAATGGCTGCTGCTATCGGAATCGGAATTGATGTTGAAGAACCAATGGGTAATATGATTATTGATATCGGCGGTGGTACTTCCGAGATTGCTGTCATTGCTCTTGGAGGTATCGTTTGTGATAAATCTATTCGTATTGCTGGTGATGATTTCACAAGTGATATTGAAGAATATATGAGACGTCAACACAACATTCTTGTTGGTGAACGTACAGCAGAACAAATTAAAATTGAAGTTGGAGCAGCTATTCCTGAATTGGACAATCCACCACCCGATTATGCAGTTCGTGGTCGTGATTTAATGACAGGTATTCCAAAAGAAATTATTATTACTTATTCTGAAGTTGCTCATGCGTTAGACAAAACAATTTCAAAAATTGAAGAAGCGATTCTAAGTGCATTGGAAATGACGCCACCAGAACTTTCAGCAGATATCTACAAAACTGGAATCTACCTTGCAGGAGGTGGTTCAATGTTGAGAGGATTGGATAAAAGAATTTCAGCTAAAACGAAATTACCAGTTCATATCGCTGAAGACCCATTAAGAGCAGTTGCAAGAGGAACAAGCATCGCTTTGAAAAATATTGATAAATTCCAATTCTTGATAAGAGATTAAATTAAAAGTCCTGGTAATTAATTATCGGGACTTTTTTATCTTTGTGCATGCGCAACTTGATAGCCTTCTTTAGGCGCTTCCGTGTATTCTTGGTTTTTGTTCTGTTACAGGTGTTTTCCCTGTCCGTTTATTTCACGTTTCTAAACTTTCCGCGGTCGCAATATTTAACAAGCGCATCAAAGGTTTCAGGACTTATTCTTACCGTTCAAAATGATATTACAAAGCATTTTAATTTAAGTTTGAATAACGATAAACTCCAAAAAGAGAATATACGTTTACGCAATCGATTGCCTCAAAGCTTCCAAAGAATGGAAAATGGATGGGCAAAAATTAATGATACACTTTTTCATCAGCAATACGAATATATTCCAGCTTCCGTTATCAACTCAACAAGCACAAAAAGAAATAACTATTTTACCTTGAACATTGGTTCTAAACAAGGAGTTGTAAGAGGAATGGGCGTTTTTTCTGATAAAGGAATAGTTGGAATCGTTCATACATCAAGCTCACACTTTGCTGTTGTAAAAACGGTGCTTACAGAAAACATTAATATCGACGTGATGATTGAACCAATCGGACTTTTTGGTTTGATGAAATGGGACGGTAGAGATCCAAGACGCGGTTCTATAACTGGAATTTCGAATGACCTTAAAATTAAACGTTGGTCGAAAGTGGTAACAAGAGGAGGGTCTGGAATTTTTCCACGAGGGTTAAATGTTGGAAAAGTTGAAAAATTAAATCCTGTTGAAGGAAAACCTCTTTGGGACGTAGTAATTCGTTTTTCTGAAGATTATAGAACAATACAACGTGTGTATGTTATAAAAAATCTGTTCCAAGAAGAACAAAATAAATTAGAATTGCTCATACCAGAAGATAAAGAAGAATGAATATAGTTGTTAAACATATCATACGATTCATCGTTTTAGTAGCAGCACAAGTATTAGTGTTGAACCAATTGGAAATTGGGTTTGGTATTCAATTCATGGTTTATCCTTTGTTAATTGTTTTGTTGCCATTTGATTTAGGAATCATATACATGTTATTGATTGCTTTTGTAATGGGTCTTTCAATTGATGCCATTTCAAATACGTATGGTTTACATACTTCCTCTTTGCTGTTGGTAACCTATTTGCGTCCAGCAATTTTTAAACTCTTCGGACCAAGAGATGGATACGATGTGCTAAAAGAAGGAAACATGTATGATATGGGCACAAGATGGTTCATCTCCGTTTTTGGCCTCATGCTCCTCATTCATCATTTGTGGTTTTTTACACTTGAAATTTTCCGATTTGATGATATGTTATATGTATTCCAAAAAACACTATTTAGCGTCCCATTATCATTTTTATTTTGCCTTCTTTTTCAAGCAATGTTCGTCACTAAGCCGAATACACGATGAATCTCGATGGAAGAAAATATGTAATTATAATAGTTACGCTACTAGTCGGAATTATCTATTCTATTAGACTTTTCTACATGCAGGTAGTGGATGAAACGTGGACGTTGAGAGCCCAAGAAATCGCTGAAAAAAGAAAAGAAATTACACCGCCTCGAGGAGTCCTTTTTGATCGAAATAAAAAGAAAATAGTATCCAATCGAACGTATTTCAATCTCATGATGAAAGAGTCCGAAATGAAAAACTTTGATACAGTTGCTTTTGCGAAATTGATTGGTTGGACAAGAGAAGAAGTACGTGAACGATTCAAAGAAATTGTAAAAGGAGAAGGCACTTATCGGAATAAGCATACTGGCAAACGCTCATCAAATTATCAAAAAATTCGAGCGTATCCTTTTCTGAAGGAAATGACCTTAGAAGAAATTGCTACGATTGCTGCTCATTTAGAAGATTTCCCTGGTTTTTATGAAGAAGTGACAAGTATGAGGAGTTATCCTTATGCCAACGGAGCCAATATTGTTGGATATTTATCAGAAGTTTATCGAGAAGAGATAGACGAAGACCGATTTTATAAGCCAGGCAATAACATGGGTCGAGCAGGTTTAGAACGCTTTTATGAGAAGGAATTACGTGGAAGAAAAGGAATAAAATACATCGTAACATCAGCTTTAAATAATGCCATTGAATCATATGCTGATGGAAAATATGATACAATTGCCAAACAAGGTCCACCATTGAATTTGGGGATTGATATTATTCTACAAGCATATGGGGAGAAATTATTAGCCAACAAAAGAGGGTGTATTGTGGCTATCGAACCTGCAACTGGTGAAATTCTAGCGTTGGTTTCGGCTCCTACTTATGATCCAAATCTTTTTATTGGGAAAAGAAATATTTCTAAAAATTATCCTACGCTTTTATTGGACCCAAGTAAACCATTATATCCAAGACCGTTAGCTGCTGAATATCCTCCTGGTTCAACGTTTAAATTATTGAATTCATTAATTGGATTGCAAGAAGGAGTTATCACTTCAGAATCTGGATTTCCATGTAATAAATCTGTTGTTGGGTGCCATAATCATCCGAGCGCAGGAAATTTGGCGGATGCCATCAAGCATTCGTGTAATCCTTATTTCTATGCCGTTACTCGCAGAATTATTCAGCAAAATAAAGAAAAAAGCGTTTTTGTAGATGCAGAAATTGGATTGAATCTTTGGGCAAAATACATGCACAGTTTTGGGTTAGGTCAAAATCTCGAAACAGATATTACGGGTTTACGGCCAGGCTCAATTCCTGATGCAAATTATTACGATAAATGGTATGGTCACCATCGTTGGGCATTTTCTACTATTCGATCAATTTCAATTGGACAAGGAGAGGTCATGTTGACACCGTTGCAAATGGCAAATGTTGCTGCAATTATTGCGAATAGGGGTTGGTATTATACACCACATTTTGTCAAATCAATCGGTCAAGATGGCCCACTCGAGCAATTCAAGAAAAAGCATTATTCATTGGTTGATGCCAAACATTATTCTGTTATCGTTGAGGGAATGAGGCGCGTTGTTCACGAACCTGGAGGAACAGGAAGACGAGCAAAGTTAAACGATATTATTGTTTGTGGAAAAACAGGTACCGTTCAAAATCCACATGGAGAAGATCATTCTGTATTTGTAGCATTTGCGCCAATGTATAAACCGAAAATAGCTATCGCAGTATTTATTGAAAACGCAAAAGGAGGCGGTGGTTTATGGGCCGCACCAACTGCTGGACTCATGATCGAGAAGTATTTGACACGAAAAATCATGGAAAAAGACAGGGAAAAGATAATTCTTGAGGCAAATTTTTCTGGAATAAAATGAGAAAAGGAGAATCAATAGTAGCTCATTTTGATTGGACATTGTTCGTCATCTACATTATTTTAATGATAATGGGCTTATCTACTGTATACTCCACAGCTTATAATGAAGATCATCCCAATTTTTTTGATTTTTCTCAAAAATATGGAAAACAAGTAATTTGGGTAGGTTTCTCTTTATTTCTTGGTTTACTGGTCTTTCTAATTGATTCAGATATTTACCGAAAATTCTCAATCCCAATCTACTTATTTACACTTGTTTTACTTGTTATCGTTTTGTTTATGCCACCTGTAAATGGCGCTCGGGCATGGCTAGGTATAGGAACATTGGGAATTCAACCAGCCGAATTTGCAAAAATTGGTACGGCGCTTTTATTGTCGAGAGTAATAAGTTCAGTCAACATTAAACAACAAACGGTTAAAACAGTTTTATTGGCAAATTCAATCATTCTAATTCCAATGGCTTTGGTTTTACTGCAGCCAGATGCTGGAACATTTGTTGTTTTTACTTCTTTTCTATTTGTAATGTATCGAGAAGGAATTACGTATGATCCAATTATATTAAAATTATTAAATGGCGTTCCAGGTTTTAAATTTAAAGAAACATGGGTTGGAACGCACTTTATTCCTTTGTTGTTTGTAGTTGTCTTTTTAAGTCTTGTTACACTATTAATGAGCAATGAAATGCTAGCCTTTGATACTTTTCCTGATTTGCAAATTACTGGATTTTGGGTGGTCGTGTTATCCTTATCAATACTTGCTATTTTAATCTTTCTTATTCTACGCTTCATGTCTTCGCGGAGGGATAGAAATAGAGTAATTTTAATAGTTATTATTGGTTACATTCTTGCCGCTGGATTGGTGTCTACAGTTAATTTTGGTTTTCAAGGTTTGGCAGACCATCAAAAAGATAGAATTGAATTATTTCTTGGATTAAAGGAAGATCCTGACGGAGAAGATTACAACCGAAACCGGGCCATGGCGGCTGTTGGATCAGGAGGGTTTTTAGGGAAAGGATACAATAAAGCTTCTGTTTCAAGTGTCGAAAGTAACCATGTTCCTGAAAGTGAAACGGATTTTATTTTTTGTCCCTTTGCTGAAGAATGGGGATTTTTAGGCACAATCATTTTAGTGTTTTTATACATGTTTATGTTGCTCCGAATAATATTTATCGCAGAGCGTCAACGATCATCCTTTAATAGAATTTATGCCTATAGCGTCGCCATGATTTTATTTTATCATTTCGCCATCAATATCGGAATGAATATCGGTTTTGCACCGGTAATCGGAATACCTTTACCTTTCTTTAGTTATGGTGGTTCTTCAATGATGTCTTTTTCAATGATGATGTTTATATTATTGAAATTAGATAGTCAAAGAAGAGAAGATCTTCAATAACTAAAAAGCACACAATGAATGAAAGAAATCTTTATTTTTACAAAAAATAATCTGATATGAAGGATAGAAAAGAAACTAAAGTTGCTTTTTCTGAAGTAGGCAAGAAAAAAATGACATACGCCTTTTGGGGTTTTGCCATGTTTCCTTTTGTAATAGTAAGTCTTTTATTTTTATTCCAATCTGAGGATGATCTCCCTCCAGTTGAAATGCTTGATAATCCGCCTGAATTATTAGCATCCGTTGTTTATGCCGACGATGGCGAAACCGAACTTGGAAGATATTGGAAAGTGAATAGAACGAGTGTTGAATACAGAGAAATATCTCCATTCGTTACAGATGCGTTAATCTCAACGGAAGATGAGCGATTTATAGAACACTCTGGTGTAGATTTCAAAGCTTTAGGTCGTGCCATTGTAAATGTTGGAGGAGCTGGAGGAGCGTCAACAATTTCTCAACAATTAGCGAAATTGTTATTCACCTTACAACAACGAGAACGAGAAGAACAAGCGCGTGCAAATGGAGAATCTATCGGTGGAAATTCTGGCGGTAGAATTGGAAGAATGTTCAGAAGAATAAACGAAAAAGTGCGCGAAAACATCATCGCTACACGTTTAGAAAAGCGTTTTACAAAAGAAGAAATAATCACGATGTACTTGAATCAATTCGACTTCTTGTACAATGCTGTTGGAATTGAAAACGCAGCAAAGGTGTATTTCAATAAAAAACCTATAAATCTTACGAGAGAAGAAGCAGCAATGTTAGTGGGAATGTGTAAAAACCCTTCTTTGTTTAATCCTTATTCTCACAAGATTAAGAACTACCGCCGTTCTATTGCTGCGGACAAAGAAGTAGCTTTAGACGCTGTAACAGAAGTGGAAATTGCTGAAAGTCGCGCTGCCGATTCATTGAGAGCAGTTTCAAGAAGAAACCAAGTATTGTTTCAATGGTTGAAAAATAGTAATTCAAATAACGAAGCACTGCGCAATAAATTGACACAAGAAGAATTTGATCTTCTAAAACTGAAGCCATTGGTAATAGATTATCAAGTTGTAGATCACAAACAAGGAATGGCTCCTTATTTTAGAGAAAATGTTAGAAAAGAATTGACCGCCTTATTCAAAGAAAAAAACACGGACGGTTCTTGGAAATACAAACGTCAGGATGGAACGACCTATGATATTTACCGCGATGGATTGAAAATTTATACTACGATTGACGCAAATCTTCAGAAATATGCAGAAGAAGCTGTTGAACGACATTTGAAAGATGAATTACAAAAAGCGTTTGATCAAAACAATCGAAATTTGCGTAATTATCCTTTCACGAATTCTATTAATGATTCCGAAGCTGAATCAATCATGAATTCAGCAAGAAAAAATTCTCCGAGATATAGTTCTCTGAAAGCACAAGGGTTATCGGATAGTGAAATAAGTTCAAACTTCAACACTGCAATTTCGATGAGAGTTTTCTCATGGAAAGGAGAAGCTGATACTACAATGTCCCCAAATGATTCAATTCGCTATTATAAATCATTTTTACATGCAGGTTTAATTTCAATTGAACCTCAAACTGGGTTTGTAAAAGCATGGGTTGGTGGAGCAAATTTTAATCATTTCGCTTTTGATCACGTAAAACAAGGACGCAGACAAGTTGGTTCAACAATTAAACCGTTCGTTTACGGAACGGCAATCGCTATGGGTGTTGTGAAGCCGTGTACACAGTTTGCAAATACGGCTTATTGTGTTGACTTACAAAATTCAGATGGTGATGTTGATGGTCGTTGGTGTCCACGAAATGCAGGTGGATCTGAAGCAGGAGTTGTATCAGCTGAGACAGGTTTGGCAATGTCGATGAACAATATTACAGTTGGTGTGATGTCAAAAATGGGCGGTTATGCTGGACCAAAGACCATTTCAAAATTGTTGAAACAAATGGATATCAATATGCGTCCAGAAGATGAGGTACCAGCAATGTGTCTTGGAATCATGGATTTATCTTTATTTGAATTAGTTGGAGCGCAAACAATATTTGCGAACAATGGAATTTTTAACCGTCCAACAACAATCCTTCGAATTGAAGATAGAAATGGAAACGTAATCTACAATGCAAAACCATATTCTAAGGAAGTATTGAATGAGAATGTGGCATACGAAACGTTGAAAATGATGAAGCAAGTTGTTACGAGAGGAACGGCTGGAAGCTTAAGAGGTGGAAGATCATGGGGAAATATTTTAGCTCCAACTGCTGGTAAAACTGGAACAACACAAAGTAATGCTGATGGATGGTTCGTTGGTTTAACACCTGAATTGGTTACTGGAGTTTGGGTTGGTGCAGAAGATAGATCTGTTAGGTTTAAAACAATGGAATGGGGACAAGGAGGAAGAATGGCGCTACCAATTTATGGGTATTACATGCAAAAAGTATATAAAGATCCAGTGGTCGCACTTTCTACAACAGATTTCGCAGAACCACGGTCCTACGACCCAAAAATGTTTTCTTGCTCAGGGGATGATATTTTGGATGCCCCAGCTGACACATCAAATTTTGGTTTATAAGAAATGAATAAAGTTGTAAAAAATGTTGAAGAAGCATTAACAGGTATCGAAAGTGGAATGACTTTGATGCTTGGTGGCTTTGGCTTGTGTGGAATTCCAGAAAATTCAATAGCACAATTAGTAAAAATGAAGGTCAAAGATTTAACGTGCATTTCGAACAATGCAGGAGTTGATGATTTTGGTCTTGGATTATTGTTACAAGAGAAACAAATCAAAAAAATGATTAGTTCTTATGTTGGAGAAAACGCAGAATTCGAGCGTCAAATGCTTTCTGGTGAATTAGAAGTTGATCTAATTCCTCAAGGAAGTTTGGCTGAAAGATGCAGAGCTGGTGGGGCAGGAATTCCAGCATTTTTTACGCCTGCCGGTTACGGAACTGAAGTAGCAGAAGGAAAAGAAGTGCGCGTTTTTAATGGCAAACCACATATTTTAGAAAGTGCGTTAACAGCAGATTTCGCTATCGTTAAAGCGTGGAAAGGAGATACTGAAGGAAACCTAGTTTTTAAAGCAACAGCGTGCAATTTTAATCCAATGATGGCAATGGCAGGAAAAATCACTATTGCTGAGGTGGAAGAATTAGTGCCAGCTGGAGAATTAGACCCAAACTTCATTCACACACCCGGAATTTTTGTACAACGCATTTTTAAAGGTGAAAAGTTTGAAAAACGCATTGAACAGCGCACTGTTCGCACAAAATAAAAAATCAATAATTCGAAGATTTAATTATTTGAATGCATGCTTCAAATTTTTGAATTCAAGAATTTTCAAATTTTAAAGAAAATGGCTTTAGATAAAATTGGTATTGCAAAACGCACTGTTCGCACAAAATAAAAAATCAATAATTCGGAGATTTGATTATTTGAATGCATGCTTCAAATTTTTGAATTCAATAATTTTCAAATATTAAAAAATGGCACTGGATAAAATAGGGATTGCAAAACGAATTGCTCAAGAATTGAGAGACGGTTGGTATGTTAATTTGGGAATTGGAATTCCTACGTTGGTAGCTAATTATATACCTGAAGGAATTGAAGTTGAATTTCAATCAGAAAATGGCGTTCTAGGGATGGGTCCATTTCCTTTTGAAGGAGAAGAAGACGCTGACCTTATCAATGCAGGAAAACAAACGATAACAACGTTAAAAGGAGCTGCATTCTTTGATTCAGCAACGTCTTTTGCGATGATTCGTGGTCAACATGTTCAATTGACTGTTCTTGGTGCAATGGAAGTTTCTCAAAATGGAGATATTGCCAATTGGAAAATTCCAGGTAAAATGGTAAAAGGAATGGGTGGAGCGATGGACCTTGTTGCTTCAGCAGAAAATATTATCGTTGCCATGATGCATTCAAACCGTGAAGGAGAATCGAAAATTTTAAAGAAATGTAGCTTGCCTTTAACGGGCGTTGGATGCGTTAAGAAAGTCGTAACTGAATTGGCAGTTTTGGAAATCAAAGACAATAAGTTCTATCTGCTAGAACGCGCTCCTGGAGTTTCTGTCGAAGAAATAATTTCAAAAACAGAGGGAGATTTAGTTGTTCCAGATTTTGTTCCAGAAATGAAGCTGTAAAAAAAAAATAAAACCACATAGCGATGCACTGAGCTTGTCGAAGTGACACATAGGTCACATAGATTTGTTCTCATTCGAAAATTATAACTAGCAACTTGTAATTCGCAATTAACAACTCTCTCAAATCACAATAGATCGTTACAAAAGTCATTAATTGAGGCGCAATAAAAATTTAATACCCGAATTTACACCTGTAAATAACAATTCAAATAACTAGCAACTTGTAATTCGCAATTAATAACTCTTTTTAATTACTTATAAAAGTGCATCTCTTCGATGTATTTATGCACGGGTTCGGTCAATAAATACCGCACGTCTTTTCCGTCTTTAATGGCATTTCTTACAAATGTTGCAGACACTTTCATTACAGGTGCGTCCTCACAGAAAATAACATTTGCATTTTGTGAAAAGTCATTGCCAATTTTAGCATTAATATCTGAAACTTCTGCCTCTTCTTGCGTTGTTAAAACCCTCGGATAAACATAAATCTTATGATTCTTTAAGATTGTTTCATGGTTTTTCCATTTGTGTAACGTGCGCAAGTTGTCTTCACCCATGATCAAAGCGAACTCATTTTCTGGATATTTTTCCTTTAAATATGCGAGTGTTGTAGAAGTATAACTTGGTTTTGGAAGGTTAAATTCTATATCACTCGCACGAAGTTTTGAGTTATCGTCAATTGCAACTTTCACCAAGGCCAAACGGTGCATATCAGTTAATAACGTTGCTTTTTCTTTCAATGGGTTATGTGGCGAAACGACCATCCAAACTTGATCCAATTCAGTGAAGTCAGCCATGTAATTGGCGATTACCAAATGTCCAACATGGATAGGATTAAAAGTCCCGAAATATAATCCGATTTTCATTTTGATATAAATTCTTGAACCAATTCTTTTGCTTTAAGTATTGCTTTGTCTAAATCATCGTTGATCAAAATAAAATCAAATTCTGGAGCGCTATTCAATTCTTTATGTGCTTTGCTCATACGTTGCAAAATTTTATCTTCTGTTTCAGTACTTCTGTGACGCAACCGTTTTTCAAGTTCTTCATAGCTGGGTGGTTGAACAAAAATAGCAAGTGCATTTTCTTGAAATACTTTTTTAAGGTTCAACCCACCTACTACATCAACATCAAAAATCACAGTTTTTCCGTGTGACCAAATTTGTTCAATTTCTGATTTTAGTGTTCCATAAAAGTTATTCGTGTACACCTCTTCCCATTCAACAAAAGCCTCATCCTCAATGTGTTTTTTGAATCCATCAACCCCTAAAAAATGGTAATCTTTTCCATCAATTTCATTTGACCTTGGATCTCTACTGCATGCAGAAACCGAAAATTCTAGTCCAATATTTGCATCCAACAACGCATGAACAATCGTTGTTTTACCAGCTCCTGATGGAGCAGAAAAGATAATACATTTACCTCCTTTTGGCATAAAATTCATTTTTTACTTAATGCTAATTTTGCAATCAGCTTAAAGTGTATTTAATATTTGTTCTTTAATCTTTTCCAAGTTGTCTTTCATGTCAACAACTAATTTTTGCATTTCCGCGTGGTTACTTTTACTTCCTAAGGTATTTACTTCACGACCAATTTCTTGAGAAATGAATCCTAATTTTTTCCCAGAAAGCGGAAGAACCATCGTTTCTAAATAGTAGTCCAAGTGGTTGCTTAAACGCATTTTTTCTTCTGAAACGTCTAATTTCTCAATGTAAAAAATCATTTCTTGTTCCAAACGGTTATCATCGTGCTTGCTGTTTTCTAATTCTTCTAATCCTTTTTTCATCCGTGCACGGACAATTTCAACGCGCTCATTTTCGTATTTTGGAACTTCATTAAGCAAGCGACGGATATCTTCAATGCGCTCTGTAAATTCAACTTCCAATGCTATTCCTTCTTGACGTCTGAATTCATTCATGTTTTCACATGCTTCTTTCGTCAATTCCAAAATCCAATCTTTTTCTTCCTGACCAATTTCCTCTCTTTCATTGATTAGAATATCAGGCATTTTTAAAATCATGGCTAAATAGTCAACTGATTTTTCACCAATTAGTTCATTCACTTCTTTCAAATCGGCATAATATGCTTTTGCCAAATCTTTATTTAAAGTAAAGTTTTTAGTGTCTCCAGTATTGTCCACATTGATGTTAACGTCTACTTTCCCACGATCCATATATGCGCTAATCACTTTTCGAATCTCAGCTTCTATTTCCCGATAAGCGGAAGACATGCGAACATTTAAATCTAAAGTCTTGCTATTTAGAGAACGAATTTCAATTGATACTTTTTTATCTTGAAAGTTTCCGGTCGCTTTTCCAAAACCGGTCATGGACATTAACATAGTACGTGTTTTTGTCAAAAATAGGAATTTTCGCGGAAAGAGGGTTTTATTAGGGATGAGTTGATTTAAATAGTGAACTAAATTAAATTCCCAATTCCTAATTCCTAATGCATCATTCTACGTAACTTTGCACTATGATTTTATACAATGTTACCGTTAGTATTGACCCATCTGTTTCTGAAGAATGGCTTTCTTGGATGCGAACAATTCATATTCCTGAAGTGATGGCAACAGGTTGTTTTGTTGAAAGTAGACTTTCACGTGTTCAAGGAGAAGAAGAGGGAGGAGTGACGTTTGCAATCACATATTTATCTCCAAATCAAGAGCTGTTAGATGAGTATCAATCAAAACATGCGCCTTTACTTCAGAAAAGTCATTCAGAAAAATATATCGGCAAATTCGCTGCGTTTCGTACATTTTTACACGTCATAGAAGAATTTAAATAGAATGAAAGTAAGAGCAAAGAAACACCTCGGGCAACATTTTTTGATTGATAAAAACATCTGTCAAAAAATCGCAGATCAATATAGGAATCACCAAGGTTGCAATAAAGTATTGGAAATTGGTCCGGGAACTGGAGCGCTTACAGAATATTTAGTGAAGCGCGAAGAGTTGGATTTGTATGTTATCGAAATCGACAGAGATTCAATCGCCTATTTGAACGAGCATTACCCAATTCTGGAAAACAAAATAATTGAACAAGACTTTTTGAAAATGGATTTGACGAAAATCATGGGAGAAGAGCCTTTTGGTGTCGTTGGAAATTTTCCATACAATATTTCAACACAGATTCTTTTCAAATGTTTGGATTATAGAAACCAAATTCCTGAAATAATGGGAATGTTTCAAAAAGAAGTTGCTGAGCGCATTGCGGAAAAGCCTGGTTCTAAAAAGTACGGCATTATGAGTGTTATTTTTCAGGCATTCTATGATATTGAATATTGCTTTACGGTTGATGAGCATGTGTTTAATCCACCACCAAAAGTAAAATCGGGTGTAATTCGTTGCACACGAAATGAAAGAGGCGCTTTACCGTGTGATGAAAAACTGTTCATTCAATTGGTGAAAATGAGTTTTAATCAACGCAGAAAGACGATTCGAAACTCGATAAAACAGTTAATTAGCGGAACAGATTTCGATCATCCATTTCTTACTTTGCGCCCCGAAAGACTATCTGTAGATGATTTTATTGAATTGACTCTAGCGGTAACAGCATTGAATAAATCAGGTCAAATAATAGAATAAAACATAGAATGATTTCAAATAAGTGATTTTCTAGTTCAAAATGCTTTTTTTTTTAATAAAAATCACTTTCTTTGTCATTATATAAAAACAAACAAGATGAGTTCTTCACCATTTTTTTACGGAATAGCAGATTTTTTACAATGGACTTTTGGGTTTTTTGAAGTAATTGGAAACAAGTTCAATTACTCATTAATCGTTCTTGGATTTGTAGGCCTATTCTATTGGTTGAATTTGCAACGTAAGTTATCTGCAAAAGCGGAAAAAGAAGGTAAATTAAAATAATTTCATTCATTTAAGATATATAAAGGTTGTTGGTCTGTAGGTCAACAACCTTTTTTGTTTTGGTGTAAAAGATATTCAATGAGCAACTATTCTATCATAATAACAGCAGGAGGAATTGGCAAAAGAATGGGAGGAGATCTTCCTAAACAATTCATTGAGATAGCTGGAAAACCAATTTTGATGCATACACTAGAATTGTTTTACAAATATGATTGCAATGCTCAATTAATTCTTACACTTCCAGCAGAATGGAAAGAATATTGGCAGGAACTTTTGCAAAAACATCAGTGTACAATTCCCCATGTTATGAGTGAGGGTGGATCAGAAAGATACCATTCTATCAAAAACGCTTTGAAAATTTGTACGGGAGATTTTATTGCTGTTCATGATGGAGTGCGACCTCTAGTAAGTATTGAAACTATCTCGCTGTGTTTTAAGGAGGTTGAAAAACGAGGGCAAGTTATCCCTGTTGTTCCAATTAATGAATCATTGCGACAAGTTTTTGACGATAGCTCAAGAGCTGTGAATAGAATGGGATATTGCATTGTTCAAACGCCGCAATGTTTCAAAAAAAGTGTTTTGGAAAATGCATACACAATTCCTTTTCATGCTGGAATTACAGACGATGCGAGCCTTGTTGAAGAAGCAGGTTTTCCAATTCATTTAATTGACGGGAATATCGAAAACATAAAAATTACGAATAAAATGGATTTGGAGATAGCAACATATTATATGTCTCTAATGAATTAATTAACAATTCTTAATTCTTAATTCCTAATTCTAAGGTATCTTTGCACCTCAATAATTGATACAATGAAAGTTACAGAACACCTTAAAGCAGCAAAAGACACGCTATTTTCCTTCGAAATATTACCTCCTTTGAAAGGCAAAAGCATTCAATCAATTTATGATGGAATTGATCCTTTGATGGAGTTTAAGCCGCGTTTTGTAAATGTAACCTATCACAGAGAAGAATTTATTTACAAGGAACGTGAAAATGGGCTTTTAGAAAAAATTGCCATTAGAAAACGTCCTGGAACAGTTGGGATTTGTGCTGCAATTATGAATAAATACCAAGTTGATGCAGTGCCTCATTTGATTTGTGGAGGTTTCAGTAAAGAGGAAACAGAAAATGCGTTAATTGATTTACAATTTTTAGGAATTGATAATGTTTTGGCTTTGAGAGGAGATTCTATTAAGACAGAATCAACCTTTAGGCCACACAAATTCGGTCATCGTTTTGCGGTTGAATTGATTGAACAAGTTGTTGAAATCAACAAGGGGAATTATATGATGGATGACGTACAACTTGAGCCGACAGACTTTTGCATTGGTACAGCTGGTTATCCAGAAAAGCATTTTGAAGCAATGAATCTTACAACGGATTTACAGTTTTTAAAAGCAAAAGTAGATGCTGGAGCCGAATATATCGTAACTCAAATGTTCTTCGATAATGAGAAGTATTTTTCTTTTGTAAAAGCATGTCGTGAAATTGGGATTACTGTTCCTATTATCCCTGGATTGAAACCAATCAAAACGTTAGAACATATTACCTTCTTGCCAAAATTCTTTAAAATTGATTATCCTGAAGCGCTTTCTTCTGAATTATTGAAATGCAAAGACAATAAGCAAGTAGAGCAATTAGGTATTGAATGGGGAATTCAACAATCGAAAGAATTGAAAGAAGCTGGAGTTCCTTGTATCCATTATTATACAATGTCAAACTCAACAATGGTAAAGGCGATAGCCAAAGAAATTTTTTAACTTTATACAATGAAAAAATACGCGCTGATTCTTTTGCTTTTTCTTTCAAATTTGGCATTTGGACAAACAAAGAACCTTCATTTAACAAATGCATTGGTAATTGGTCAAATGGACAAGGAAGAAGACCGTTATGCGTTGGAAATTAATTTAACTGAGTTGTTGACTGATGCTGGCGTAAAAGCGATTCCTTCCTTAAACATGATGAAACTCGGAAGTGACGCCGCGATATTAGCAACAGATTCGATACAGAAAGTTGTTGCAGCGAAAGGAGTTGACACCTATGTTTTAATTTCAATTCGTGGGTATGATAAAAAATACAGAATTTCAGAACGAAACGATGATATTGCAACAGCATTGAATGCCGGAAATTTATTCCCACTATATAGAGATGAAGTTACATCCGTAAGTTTTGAATTCCTTTTTTATAGAAATGGAAAATTTGTTGGAAGCGATATTGTAAAATGTGGAAACATCTCAAACAGAGATTCAGTCATTAAGCGCTTTAGAAAAATTTTAGTGAAGCATATTGTTAAAAAATGGAAGTAGAAAAGGTTCAAACCACCTTTTCTACTTATAGATTGATTATTGACTAACTTTTCTCAGTCCAGTGTATTTGACCGATTGGCTATTTTCTGAACCTTCCTCTTTAACCATACATTTTTCTGAATCAGTTAATCCTGTGATTACACCTTTTTTGGTAATAGTAAGTTCTTTCCATTGCACCACATTACCGATTTTAAAACCTCTAAATCTTTCTTGGTCTGCAATTTCCCAAACATATCATTCCACTAACTTTTGTGAGCCTTGCTTGAATCTCAGCATATTGCAAGGCTGCTGTTATGTTCTGCTTTTAAATTTTTTATAATTACGTTTTAATTCGTTAAACCAAATAATTGTCAAAAGTGGAAAAACAATAATAGATAATTTATTGTATTCTAATGCTATTTTAAATTCTAAATGTATGAGATGTTGTATTGCTCTTGTCATACCACAACCGTAGCAATTACGATCTAATAGTATTACTGATATACACATAGACTTTCCATTGTCAAAAAAATCAGTGGGTAATATTATTAGAACAATTGGTGCTAATAATAACCCACTGATATATACTCCAAAAGCAGTGTTTAATAGTTTGTCCTTTCTATTAATTGCCACAACTAATTTTTACGTTTTAGCCCACCTGTTAAAATTAATATAAAGTCAACTAGCACCCCAATGCCGCACAAACCTGCTGTTAATAAATATAAAACTCCCATACCTGTGTAACCTAAATAGAATCTATGTATACCCAATACACCTAAGAAAAAGCAAAGTATTAGTGCCACAATCATATCAGAATGCTCATCCGGTGCATTATTAGGTTTCTTATTTGTTTTTTTATTGTCTTTGACAACAGCTTTTATTTGCTCTTTAGATATTGTTGTGCTTGCAATTATTTTTTTATTATTGATAGTATTAAAACTTATTTTTTGTTGAGTTGGAAGATAAATTGAATTATCTGTTGAGGAGGATAAGTTCTCAATTGGTTCTTCAATGATTTCTTCCGTAGAATTTATAAACGTTTCTTCTTTAAGTTCGTTTAATTTAATTTTGGAATTGTTCGAAACCAAATCTGATTTGCTTATTTTATTAATGCCTTTTTTCCATTCTATGTGATAGCCATTCATATAGACGCGTTTTTCCATTGAACAAGATGACAAAATAAAAGTCAACACTAAAAATGCCATAGTAATCTGTTTAATTTTTTTCATTGTATATATATTATTATTTACCTACTCTTAACGCTTTTCAGTGTACGCGCAAAACATTCTCGTTAATTTTGAATTACGGATTAATCAGAGGGTTTTATTTTCAACAGTAATCGCATAAAAGTAACATTAAAAGACCTGTAAACCAAATAAATACTAAAATAAATATACTATTACTGTATAAAATATAGTAATAGTATAGTTAAAATGAGTGTTTGGTAAATTAATTTTATTTTGTGAAAGAAGAGGTAGCAGAGAAAATACGATTAACAAGGTTAGCAAAAAATCTTAGTCAGCAAAATGTTGCGGATGAAATTGGATTGACCGTTGCCGCTTATTCAAATATTGAAAGAGGGATTACAGATATTTCTATTACTCGATTGTTTCAATTGCTGAAGTTTTAAAAGTGAATCCGTTTTCTTTTTTGAGAAACGGAATGAATATTTAATAAATGAGGTTAATAAACCGAATGAAACATTTTCATTTTTTAATTGTTTATCTATACGTAAAGCTTTTCGGTGTACGCGCAAAATATTCTCGTTAATTTTGAATTACGGATTAATTAGAGGGTTTCATTTTCAACAGTGATGGCATCAAAGTAATATTAAAATATATGTAAATCAAAAAAATACTAAAACAAATACACTATTACTGTATAAATTATAGCAATAGTATAGTTGAAATTAGTGTTTGGTAAATTAATTTTATTTTGTGAAAGAAGAAGTAGCAGAGAAAATACGATTAACAAGGTTAGCAAAAAATTTTAGTCAGCAAAATGTTGCGGATGAAATTGGATTGACCGTTGCCGCATATTCAAATATTGAAAGAGGGATTAAAGATATTTCTATTACTCGATTGTTTCAAATTGCTGAAGTTTTAAAAGTGAATCCTTTTTCTTTTTTGAGAAACGAAAATGAGTATTTAATAAATGAGGTTAATAAACCGAATGAAACATTTCAATCTAGTTTGACTCAACAAGTTTTTATGCTTATTCAACAAAATCAAACATTAAACACAAGGGTTGAGTTATTAGAGCATGCAATCGCTACATTGCGGTTGAAATAATAAAATTTTTACCTTCCCAGCAACTTCGCAACGTATTTCCCAATAATATCAAATTCTAAATTTACAGTATCTCCAATTTCTAGTTGATGAAAATTGGTGTGGTCGTATGTGTATGGGATGATACAAACAGAGAATTGATTGTCTTTGGAATCCACAACGGTTAAACTTGTTCCGTTCACTGTAATAGATCCTTTTTCAACGGTAACATTTCCCCCAACGTAGTTAAATGTATATTTCCAACTGCCTTGTTGATCTTCAATTTGAATGCATTCTGCTTTGGTGTCAACATGACCTTGTACAATATGACCGTCTAATCTACCATTCATTTGCATACAGCGTTCAAGATTTACTTTCGTTCCAACTTTCCATGTGCCCAAGTTCGTTTTCTCTAACGTTTCTTTAATTGCGGTTACCGTATATTCATTGTCATTTAATGACACAACGGTCAAACAGCAGCCATTATGAGCAACGCTTTGATCAATTTTTAACTCAGAAACAAACAAAGCACCAATTGTAAACTCAATATTTTCTTTCTCTTTTTTGATGTGTTTCACCACACCTAATTGTTCTATAATACCTGTAAACATTATTGTTGATTGGGAGTTTATTTTATGAATTAAACGTCTAAATTACTTAAAGAAATACAATATTCTGTTCCATTTTCTGAAGTTTGAACTGATTTAGTCCCTTCCAGTTGTTCAATTAATGTTTCAATCAATTGTAAACCAAATGAGTTATTATTGGCTTGTTCTTTCCAAATACCATTGTCTTTATACGTCAGTTCAAATACGTTATTTATTTCGGCACTTAGATGAACAACAATTTTACCACTATTGTCAAAAGCATGTTTAATTGAATTGGAAACAAGTTCAGCAATCATTAATGCCAGCGGAACAATCGTTTTAGATCCAACTTTTTCTAAATGAGAGTTTATCGAAATTTCAATTGGAATCTTAACAGACGACGAACGAATTAAATCTTTTATTAATGTCTCGAAATAATCTGAAACATCCAATTGAGAAAGATTTTTGGATTCATACATTTTTTGATGAATCAAGGACATTGTCATTACTCTATTGATGGCATCGGTAAAATGTATTTTAGTTTCTTTGGATTTAATATCGGCAGATTGTAAACGCAATAAGCTTGTAATAACTTGCAAATTGTTTTTAACGCGATGGTGAATTTCTTGCAATAAAACGGTCTTTTCTTCATTTTGAAGATTGATCATTTTATTTTGTTCGTTCAATGCGTCATTTGCCTCACGGAATTTTTTCTCAGCATTCGTTGTGGTTTCAATGAAATTGAAAATAAAGTATCCAACTACAAAAAAACAAATCGAAAATTCTATGATTAATCCAATTAATTCATTGAAAGTAAGAATCCGTTTTAATGTGAGATTAGCGTTGAGATTGAAAAATAAGTAATATGAAACAGCAATGCCAACAATTCCAAGTATGACATGTCCAGTTCGTTTCCCTAAGTTAAAATAGGAAAAAATAGCAATAATTATCAACCAAAGTGGTTCTACTAGATGCGTAACATCAAGCGTGAATAACATGGTGGTTATTACTAAAATCATGGAGCTTATCACCATGAAATAAGAAACCAAGATATATTTCTTTGTGACAACTAGGTAGATTACCCCGATGATAGCGATAATAAAAGCTGAAAAATATTGAATTGCTGTAATTGGATTATTAAAAAAATAAAAGGTTGTTGCACCGAATAAAGTAAAGGTTAGAATTATATTTATTCGCCACGCCAAACGAAAACGAGCGATATCGTAAAAATCTTTATATGAATGATTTGGTGTGTCTAAAAAACCCATGGATGTATAATTAACCCTCTTTTATTTACCTATAAATTGATTTGCTTTCCATTTCCCTTTTTGTACAATGCCGTTTTCAAACCACATCGTTCCCTTTCCATCAAGTAAACCATCTTTGAACTTCCCTTCATAATAATCCCCACTTTTCCAAGTCATTTTTCCATTGCCATTTTGAACGCCCATTACCCATTCTCCTTCATATTCATCGCCAGTTTCCCAAATCATTGTGCCATGACCATTTTGAAAATTGTTTCGCCAACTGCCAATATAGCTAGATCCACTGATCCAAGTCATTTTTCCAATCCCATTTGGTAAACCATTCTCGATTTGACCCTCATATACGTCACCTCCTGCATAATTAATTGTTTCAATTGTTTTCTGTGAATAACCTGAAAAAGAAATCAAAAGTGTACTACTGAGAAAAAACAAAAGTATTCGAGCCATGATAAAAATATGAACGGTTTAACTCAAAGATAATTAATTGATTTATTAATGTTTGACATTCTTTCATAGAAAATCAATTTTTATTAGAATTTATTTTTTCTTCATAAAACCATGAACAGAAAAGCTTTAAACGATAATAACCGTTTACAAACGAAAGACAATCGAAAGAAAACGACAAATAACCGAATACGCTTTTGATGGTGCCGCAATTTTGCAGTGTCGAATACAGAAAATGACTTCTGATAGGGTTACAAATCAATTTTTTCAAACTTTTAAAAATTACAACATGAACACATTAAGAAACAAAGTGAGTTTGATTGGCCGCCTTGGGGCACAACCGGAAGTAACAACTTTCGAAACAGGTAAAACGTTGGCACGCTTCACAATGGCAACCAATGAAAGTTACAAAGACAAAGACGGTCAATGGCATGACAACACCCAATGGCACACCGTCAATGCTTGGGGGAAAATAGCTGAACGAGCTAAAAAAGCGCTCAATAAAGGGCAAGAAGTAATCCTGGAAGGAAAGCTTATTCATCAATCGTATGAAACGAAAACAGGCGAAAAACGCTATGCAACAATCATTGAAGCGACGGAGTTTTTAGTCTTGAATCCGAAAAGCGAACCAGCAGTAAAATAATTTTTAATTAACCAACTCGGAGTCGAGAAATCGGCTCCTTTTAAAACCTCAAACATGAATCACGTAAATTTAATTGGAAAAGTAAGTTCAATCTCGAAAGTCGTTGAATTGGCAAATGGTAGAAAAATAGCACAGTTTACAATGTCTACAAAAGAAATGTACCTAGATGAAACTGGCAAAACAAAAACAAGAAGTAATTGGCACCGCCTTACAGCTTGGGGACGATGGGTCCAAGTAATGGAAGAATTGGGAATCGTTGGAATGGACTTAGCCGTTGAAGGCAAGCTTGTCACTCGATTTTATAAAGATAACGGCACACGAAAATGCATCTCAGAAGTAGAAGTAAATGACTTAATTATCTTATAAATCCAAATCCTTCAAATCCTTCAAATTTTTCAAATCATCCAAATTTTTCAAATCACTTAAATCCTTCAAATCCCTCAAATCATCCAAATCTTTCAAATCTTTCAAATAAGTCAAATCAGTTAAATCTTTCAAATCAACAAAAACATGACAGCAATACGAAATCACATCACACTCATTGGGAACATCGGATCTCAAACAGAAATCACAAAGTTTGACAACGGCAGCAAAGTTGCTCGTTTCAGTTTGGCAACAGACAAAACCTTTCGAGCGAATAACGGAAAAATGAAATCCGATACAGAATGGCACCGCATTTTTGCCTGGGGAAACATGGCCCAATTCGTTGAAGAATATGCGGAAAAAGGTAAAAAAGTTGCCATTCATGGTCGCTTGGTGAACAGAACCTACCTCAATCAAGAAGGGAAAAAAAGGAGTGTTACCGAAGTGGAATTACGCCACATTATAGGACTTTAAAAATCTAATCAAACACTACGATGTGCAGTTAGATATAGGCGGTTGACTTTAAAGTTAATCGCCTTTTTTAATAATTCCGATAATCATTCCACAACTGACTGCGTAAACCAATCATCGGAATGTAACTCGATTTATTAAAAGCACTGTCATAGCGGTATTGGTTTTCAAAGAAGGCTTGAAGATTACCATACTTCATTACTTGGTAGGATAATGTTATTATAGCCCTAAACCCGTTATTTCCTTTCCCTTGTCCAATGTAATGGCCATATTCATAAGGTCTATTATTATATGGTTGGTAGACATTCCCTCCATAACTGAAGCCGTCTTTATCTAATCCCTGAAGGAAATAACTGAAAAATGATTTTAATGCCCATTTTCCTTTTTGAATTTTATATTCTCCCAAAAGTTCCATGAAATTTGATCCATACGGATGCGCTAATGTCATTCCTTGATTTCCGTAATTTTGCCCTGAACCAATATGTGAATAGGTATATGGTCTAACAGCATTATATTCAATGCGGTAAAAACTAATTGACTTTCCTAATTTCAATCTTCCTTTTACCCCGATTTGTCCACCGTATTTATTTGCCCACCAATCAGATTTTTTCTTGATTTCTGTTAATGAAAATTCATCTAAAATCAGTTGTCCATAGAGCACATGACTTTTATATTTAGCAGAAAAACTTGCGCCAATCAAAACATTGTCTGAAGACCCGAGCGCATATTCTTGGGGACGATAAAAGATTACGGGGTTCAAATATTCAACATCATAACCGCGATTAAGCATCGTATCTTTTGGTTGAAAGATGACAGATTCAAACACACCGAAATTCAACCATTTTGTAGCGTTGAAACTAATATGGTGAGTGGCACCGTTTTTTGCTTGCCAATTTGAATTAATTTTTTCTCTAAAAAACTGATACATGATGGAATATTCAATTCTCCAAAATTTAGTGCGAATTAATCCAAAAGGGGAGGGAGTGCCATAATCACTTAAAAATAAGGAGCGATTTCCTTCCCCAATAAAATTTTGATCTAACCCAATTTGAAAATTGAATATAGAATTTGGCGTATAAGAAATGCGTCCGCGTGCATCAAGGTAGGAATAGTTGGAAGAAGTGCCTTTCATAAAATAACCGCGAGAAGAAAAAGAAGAATCTCCAAATCCAGTTCCACCTAAAATATTTGCTCGGTAATAGATTTTTTTATTTGAAATACTTTCAATACTTATTCCTGCTCCTAATCTATAGTTAGATTGACTTGTATAGCGATAATTTAAATCAGATACTGGTGTAATGAAACAAAAAGGAGAGGATTTTGATTTTAACGGAATCAAACCAATTGTTGGATTATTAATTCTTATTTCTGGCCTTAAAGAAGTGTGTATTTCTTTACTTAATGGTAAAACGGAATCATTTGGCATTTCTTCATAAAGCACCCCAACTCCACCTTGACTGAACGCAGTCAATTGAATAAATAAAAATATGCAGGTTAATTTACCCATCAAAAATCGTTGTAGTGATTATTAATCCCCGTTCTTAAACCAATTGAAAACTGATTGGTAAGTTGAGTTTTCGAAAGATTCTCTGAGCGAAATTGCCAACTTCCATATACATTCCAATTCATTTTTTTATTAAAGCGATATCCCAGTTCTATTTGCTGTAAAAAGATCGATCCTGATTGTTGGGTAAGGTTTTTATTAACTGGCAACAAATCCAATGGAGCGTAATCTTTAAGAAGATATAGTATACTTTTCACATCAAGATAAACGCGTTTGATTTCATAATTAGATCTAATTATTACTTCTTGAAAAGCATTGCCTTTAACGGGACCTAAGGGTAAATTGTAATGGCTGTAATTTAACCTTGGGTTATTTGACGAATACATTTCTTTTGAAACATTGTTATATTCCAATTGAAGCATGAAATTCTTTAAACCAAAATAATTGTACCCTCTGTATCCAAGTTGAAAAGCGATTTGATCGGTATTTAAATTTCCAATGGCAAACTGACCATATAATCTATGTGATTGAAAAGGTGAATAAGATAAATTCAATCCCAGAACGGAATTGATTTCTTTTTCGGCTAATGCAAATTCTGCAACAAAAGGAACAGGATTATAAAATAACGGATTGACTGATTTTGAAACAATGGAATCTCCTTTCGACCAAATGATTCCTTCAAATAGGCTGATTGAGATTTTTTTTGTCGGTTGATATGTCAAATAGTTGGCTGAAAATCCTTTCGTTTCATAATAGGATTCAACGGATGAACTTACGGGTCTGCGCATTAAGTTGATCAACCGCATTCGGAAGTAGTTGAATTGCCATTTCTTAGAAAGTTGAAAAATACCTCTTAAAAACGGAGCTGAAACACCATTATCAGATAAAAAAAGTGAGCGATAGCCATCTCCAATGAATTGAGATGTATTTCCAGCGGTTAATAGAACGGATCGATGAGGTTTATAAACAATATTCCCAACGGCATAGCCATAATCGAAACCATCAGCTTTAAATGGTTTGGTGCGGCCACTTCCCGGAATAACAGCATTTTGAGTTGTATAAACTCCTGTTGATTGGTTTGGGTACAATTCACCTACTGAAGAATAATAATTGCTTTCGTAATGCGTCAAACGACTTTGATTTTCATAAATCGCCGTGGTGAAAGAAAAATTCTTAAACAAATCTCCCTCAATAAAAACACCTCTTGTATTCTGAAACAAACGACGATTAGTCGTGTCTTTTCGATCTTTACCAATTGAAAAATCAACAATAGGAGAAATTGTAAAGAAATAATTGGTCCCCTTTACTTCAAACAAATGCTTTTTGAATAAGACTTCTATGCCGTCATAATATAGAATGGAAGAGTCTCTGTTGATATAATTTAAATCAGATTCACTTTCAAACGCTGGTAAAAACGAAGATCCTTGATACGACTTAGATTTTGAATTATCAAATAGTCGATCTTTAAAATAAGAGTGAATTAAGAGTGAATTTTGCTGAGACAGCGCATTTGAAACACAAGCGAATAATAAATATATGATTACAATTGATTTCAATAATAGCAAAGAAATTAGTCCTTATTTAGTTTCAAAGATAAGAAAAGAAGGAAATAAAAGGCATAAAAAAAGACCGTCCGAAAACGATCTTTTAAATATGATAGTGAAGAATTAATGTCTAATGATTAATTTTCTATTAAACGATTTAATGCCTGGTGCTTCAACCAAAACAAAGTAAACTCCATTTTTGAAATTTGAAACATCGATATTTTTTGTACCGTTGTTGATTGATTCGTTGTAAACAACATTTCCTAATACATCAACAATTTTAACCGTAGAATTTTCAATTCCATCTAATGCAATTTTTACATTATCATCTGCTGGATTTGGGCTTATCGTTAAAGATGTAGTTTGCTTTAATGGCGTAATACCTAAAACATAGTTAATGCTCAAATCGATTGAATCCATTAATGTACCTGAAGTACTCACAATATAGTATCTGTACAAAGCGTAACTTGCAGCAGATGGATCTGGAGTAATTCTTGGTTTTAATTCAGCTAATTCAGCATTTGTAGTTGTTGACGTTCCATTAACAATTGTTGGGGCAGGATTACCACCAGTGTTTGGAGTCGTATAAACGTCTCCACTTGTAACGTAACATTGTGGTGGCCAACAAACTTGGTCAATCCAAGAAGCAGGAACAGTAATTTTTTTACGTGTTACCTTCCATTGTTGATCAGAACCTGTATTGTTGGTAACATCAAAATGAACTTGGTAAAGTCCTCCAACTAAATCTGGTGAACCAACATATAAATTTATAGAATGAACACCACCAGAAATATCAGCACCAACACCATCTAATCGTATTTCGATTCCATCTTGAGCAATCGCACTTGAAAGTGTTAAAGAGACAATCGCAATGAGAGAAAGTAGATTTTTTTTCATATAACTCTAGTTAATACTTACAAATATATAAGAATAATCGTACAAAAAACAACTTAATTAAGCATGTTTCTTGAAATCCTACTTTCAAAAGTGAATTTCAAGTTTAAAAAACGATTTAATTCTTTATCGGTTAAAGTTGGGCAAAAAACATTCCAGTTTTCATTTTTTAAACTATAATCTTGATAAATACTTTAAAATCAACAGAAGAATTTGTTGTATTATTCCTTTATTTATCATGTTTTTTGGGATTTTGGATTGTATATGTTTTTTAATTCTAACAAATAGGATTTCAAGAATAAACATGCATATTTAATTTCATCATGAGTGAAATAATATATCTTTGAGTTCGGCAAGGTTTTTGAAAATGCAATTGCCAAAAAATATTAAAATTTATGAAAATGAAAAAAATAGCTTTGTTTGTTGCTGGCTTTGCATTAGTAAGCAACGTTTTTGCGCAAGAAACAACTGAATCACACGAATCAAATTTGAAAGAGTTACCTTCAGTCGAATTAAAAACCATGGATGGAAAGTCTGTGAATACTGCAGATTTAGGGTTTGATGGACCAGTAGTAATTAGTTTTTGGGCAACATGGTGCTCACCGTGTAAAAGAGAATTGAACACAATTCATGAATTGTACACGGATTGGCAAGAAGAGACAGGTGTTAACTTAGTTGCAGTTTCAATTGACGACACAAAAACAATGAATTCCGTTTCTTTATATGTTGATGGTAAAGGATGGGAATATTTGGTATTAATGGATCCAAATGGTGACTTCAAAAGAGCAATGGGTGTAAACAATGTTCCTCATACTTTTTTAGTTGATACTGATGGTAAAATTGTTTATTCGCACAACAATTACGCAGATCATGATGAAGATTTACTTTACGAAGAAATTAAAAAACTAACAAACAAAGCCGTTAAAGAATAATCAAATCGAGTAAGCTGAACCCAAATTAAATGAAAAAACTACTTTTCGTCACCCTTACTTTAACAAGTGCCTTTTCAGGATTTTCACAAGTTAATACAGGAAATTTCACTGGTAATATTGAAAGCACTTTTCAATATTTAAATACCGATACCTTAATTGGTGCAACTCAACCTGCTTCAAAAGGGTTGTTGAATTCCTATATGAATGTTTTCTATACCCAAGGAAATTTCAAAGCTGGAATGCGGATGGAATCGTATCTTCCAAGAATTCAAGGTTATCCTTCTACGTTTGATGGAACGGGAATTGGAATGCGTTATATCGGTTATGCCAATGATTTTATTGATGTAACATTAGGTTCTATTTATGAGCAGTTCGGCGCTGGACTTTCCTTACGCGCTTATGAAAATATGGGCTTAGGTTACGATAGTCAACTGGATGGAGTGCGTTTAATTGTTCGTCCTAAAAAAGGATTGGTTTTTAAAGGTGTATATGGTTATCAACGATATGCTTTCATAGAAGGAAGAATTGTTCATAGTGCTGGAATCACCAGAGGTTTTGATGGTGAAATGCATTTGAATGAAATGATTAAAAAACTCGCAGATAAAAAATTAGACATCACTATCGGTGGGTCTTTCGTGAGTAAATATCAGAAGGATGATAATACAGATTTAATTTTACCTGAAAATGTAGGATGTTATGGCGGCCGTGTAAAGTTGCGCTACGGTAAATTTGTCTTAGATGGAGAATATGTTTTTAAAGGACAAGATCCGAGTCAAGACAACGGTTACATTTATAACACTGGTCATGCAGCCATTGCGAATTTTGGGTATTCTCAAAAAGGTTTGGGAATATTAGTTTCAGCAAAATCAGCAGACAATATGAGTTACCGTTCCGATAGAACAAAACAATTGCAAAATGTAATTATCAATTATCTTCCGTCAATGAACAAAACGCATACCTACAATTTAGTTGCGTCTTTGTATCCTTATGCTACACAGCCCGTTGGTGAAACAGCTTTTCAAGCAGAAGTTTTATATACTTTCAAGAAAGGTTCGAAATTAGGAGGGAAATATGGAATGTCTATCAATGGAAATGTTTCTATTGCGCTGCAACCAATGCGACATACATCTTCAATAAATCCTTTAGATTCAACAGGAGTTACCTACACAAGTGGTTTGTTTGATATGAGTGATAGCTTGTATTGGAGAGATATTAACTTTAACATTACCCGAAAATTCAATAAGAATTTCAATGCAATCTTTAGTTATTTCAATATTACGTTGAATAATGATGTAGCAACGGTTACCAAAGAAAAAGGCTTTATAAAATCCAATGTTTTTGTCTTAGAGATGGCTTATAAGTTTGAAAACAAACAATCTTTGAGGGCTGAATTCCAAACGTTATTCGTTAATAGAAGAGATACTCTAGGAAATGAAGTTGGCTTTTTTAAAGGAGGAACACCGGTAGACAAAGGTGATTGGGCAACGGTATTGTTAGAATACACAATTAATTCACACCTTTTTGTGAGTGTAATGGATCAATATAATTTCGGAAATCCAGTTGTGGACCATAGAGCACACCACCCATATGTTTCAGTTGGTTACATACGTGAAGCAACTCGATTAACCTTGTCATATGGTCGCCAACGTGCAGGTTTATTTTGTGTAGGAGGTGTGTGTAGACCAGTTCCAGCTTCAAATGGTTTGACTTTTTCATTTACGCATAGTTTTTAATAAGAAAATATGAAAAAATTACTTTTTATACTTTTTGCAATAGGCTGTTTCATGATCAATTCATGCGACAAAGTAGAGAATCCATTTCCACCTCTTGTGAATAATGATTTAGACACGACAATTTATAACGGTGCTTGGAGTGATTATGTTGCGAATCAATGGCCTGATTTTTCCACTTTACCAAACGATGATCCAAACAGAAATGCATTGATCGAAGATTTTACAGGACATAATTGTAGTGCTTGTCCAGCTGCTGGAACGGTTGCACATGATATACATACAGCAAACCCTTCGCGTATATTTGTTGCAAGTATTCACGCATCAAATGAAGTTCCTGGGTACGGAGCTTTTCAAGCCGTAAATCTTGGATTGGGTTATACAGTTGATTTTACTAATCCCCAAAGCAAGGAAATGGGGACTTTTTTCGGGAACACATTAATAAATTCAGGGTTTTTTGGAAATCCTTCAGGAACGGTTAGTCGCACCAATGTTGCGGGTGAATATTTTGCAGCTTCAGGATCATGGCAAACAAAAGTGGATGCTATTCTTGCTGCTCCATTAAAGGTTGCAATTAAAGCGAAAGTGAATTATTATGAAACACCAAAACATGGTTTTTATTTACATACAGAAGTAGAGAAATTGGATGCAGGAATAACGAATGATTTAGGAATGGTCGTTTACTTAATGGAAGACTCGTTAGTTGCACCTCAAAACGTTCTGAATGTTTTAACTCCAAACTATGTTCACCGTGATATTTTTAGAGGATGTATTGACGGACAAACATGGGGAAAAACATTGACTTCAGATTTATTGACAGGAACAAAATATTACTTGAATTACAGTTATATTTTGCCAGATCAATTGGTTCCAGCAGGAAATACGTCAACGCATAATGCAGACAACATGCATTTGTTGATTTATGTTTATGACAAAGTAACATTGGAAATTTATCAAATTGTTGATAAAAAAATTATTCCGTAAACATCCATTTTTAAAGACAAATAGAAGAAGGTCATCCGTCAGCTGACGGATGACCTTCTTCTATTTGTCTTTAAAAATGGATGTTTACGGAATAATTTTTTTATCAACAATT
>CANITF010000027.1 GCA_947470515.1 Flavobacteriales bacterium | reverse complement strand
GCCGTGTAACAAAAAAAGATATTCTTGAATTCATTCAAAATAAACCATCAGGTTCTGCCGAATCAACTATCAAAGCTGAAGCAAAAGAAACATTAACTTCAGTCCCGGTTGCTATTCCATCGGATGCTTCTCAAGGAAATGGTTTCATGTCGCACATAAAAGGACCAGTGGTTATAGCTAATCCAGGTGATGAAATAATAGAAATGGACCGTATGAGAAAGCTTATTGCTGATCACATGGTTATGTCTGTTCACGTTGCACCGCATGTTACTTCATATGTTGAAGCGGATGTAACAAATATTGTAAATTGGAGAAATAAGGTGAAAGGCGAATTTGCTAAACGTGAAGGTGAAAACATCACATTTACGCCTATTATCATTGAAGCTATTGTGAAGGCAATTAAAGATTTCCCTATGATTAATGTTTCAGTTAGTGGTACAACAATCATTAAAAGAAAAGACATTAATATTGGAATGGCAACAGCACTTCCTTCTGGTAATTTAATTGTTCCAGTGATAAAAAATGCGGACCGTATGAATCTTGTTGGATTAACTAAATCAGTTAATCAACTAGCTAACAATGCGCGAAACAACAAATTGAAACCGGAAGATATTCAAGGAGGAACATTCACCGTTACAAATGTTGGTTCATTTGGAAATGTAATGGGAACGCCAATTATTAATCAACCTCAAGTTGCAATTATGGCTTTGGGTGCAATTCGAAAAATTCCTGCAGTAATTGAAACTCCTAATGGTGATTTTATTGGAATTCGTTCAAAAATGTATTTATCTCATTCTTATGATCACCGAGTTGTAGATGGTTCATTAGGAGGGCAATTTGTGAGACGAGTGGCTGATTATTTAGAACAATTTGATCCTAATAGAGAATTATAAATATATATTTTAAGCACATTTAACCACTCTAATCATGAAAAAAGTAATTCAACTAATTTTGGTGTTATTTCTGCCATTTATTGGCTCTACCCAATTAAACGAATATGAGGTTCGTCAAATGACTCAATCAGCAACTGAAGATCAACTGATAATTGAAAGTTCGAGAATGCTGCAGGAAGGTTATTTTTATTTTTCTGAAATTGTTGTAGATCGTTTGTTACAATTGAATTCTACTAGTCCGAATTATAACTATAGGAAAGGATATATTATATTGGACTCACGTCAAGATTGGATTGCCGCAATACCCTATTTTTTAATTGCGATTACTGATATTGATAAGAATTATGATATGTATTCATCAAAAGAGAAAAGTGCCCCGACTGATGCATATTATCATTTGGCTCGTTGCTATCATTTAGATGAACAGCTTGAAAAAGCTAAGGAATATTATTCCAAATTCATTAATGAATCAGGAAGTAAATCTGAACTTATTACAAAAGCTCAAATTCGATTGCAACAATGTGACGTAGCGAAGGAATTAATAACTAAACCAAAAAAAGCGAGAGTAACTAATTTAGGAGCTACAATCAACACAGTTTATCCAGAATATTCACCTGTTATTTCATTGGACGGCACATCTTTATATTTTACATCAAGAAGACAATGGGCCGATCAATCTACGGATGATTATAAAGACGCTCAATTAAATCAATATCCAGAAGACATATATGTAAGTTACCTCGGCTTGAATCAAAAATTAAGTAACCCAGAAAAATTAAGTTTTTGTGATGGAAAAACAAACGAGGCAACCGTTACTATTAGTTCAGATGAAAGAAGAGTATATACTTATGAGGATAGAACTGGAAATGGCGATTTATATTTCTCAGATTTTCAAAATAATTCATTCCAGACTTTAACAAAACTAGAATATCAAGATTTAAATACAAAATATTGGGAAACGCATTGTTCAGTGACTCCTGATGGTCAACAAATGTATTTTGTATCTGAGCGACCAGGGGGTTTTGGAGGAAGAGACATCTATAGAATAGTTAAGCTACCAAATGGTAACTGGAGCGATGTAATTAATGTTGGTCCGTCAGTAAATACAGCTAATGATGAAGATTCACCATTTATAGCAGTTGACAATAAAACCTTGTATTATTCAAGCAACGGTATTAAAAGTATGGGTGATTTTGACATTTTTGTTTCAGTTCGTGACGAAAATAATTTTTGGTCAGAGCCTATTAACTTAGGCTATCCTATCAATTCTACTGGTGATGATATCTTTTATACCACTACAGCTGATGGTTTAACAGGTTATTTGTCGTCATTCCGAAAAAATGGATTTGGAGAAAAAGATATTTATAAAATTGAAAATGATTTTATGGGTATGACTAAAACGGCTATTTTAAAGGGATTAATAAAAACCTCTGACGGAAGTCCTATTCCTGAATCAGTTTATGTCACCCTGAAATGTACTAATTGCGATGATCAAAAGGCGTATAAAATAAACCCCAGACTTCGTGATGGTTCTTTTTTTAACAGTTTAATGCCATGTAAAGAATACGAAATATCATACCATTATGATTCTTTATCAACCTTTATTTATAAGGAAACCTTCAAAACTGATTGTAAAACAGAATTTGAAGAAATTTATAAAGAGTTAATCCTAGATGTTAAGCGAAAACGAATTATACCAACTATAAAATACACTTTGGATGGCACTGTTGCGGATAAAAATACTGGAATTAAGTTAGAAAATTCTATTGTTGAATTCAATATAGTAAACACAAATTCTATAATTGAAAGTATAAAAACGAATACAGTTGGTGCCTTTACTTCAACAATCTTGAATGATAGCATGTATGGCGATACTCTATATTATCATGTAAAAGTAATTAAAGACGAATATTTAACACAAACATTTGATTTTAAAGAAATCTTAGGGGATAAAAGTGATATTCATTTAATATACTTGATCGAAAAGCCAGAAATAGGTATCGACTTAGCTGTAACTCTTGATTTAAATCCAATTTATTTTGATCTAGACAAATCAACTATCCGTCCTGATGCAAAAATTGAGTTAGATAAGATTGTTAAAATTATGAATGACAATCCAACAATACAAATTGAATTGGGTTCACATACCGACTGCAGAAGTTCATACGCATATAACATAGCACTCTCAGGGAGAAGAGCTAAGTCATCTGCAGATTATATTAAAGCCAGAATAACCAATCCAAAACGTATTTATGGAAAAGGTTATGGTGAATCAAAATTGGTAAATGCGTGTGAATGCGAGGGTATTGTTAAATCCAAATGCTCCGAAGACGAACATCAAGCAAATCGTAGAACTGAATTTAGAATTATAAAAAAATAAAAAGGATTTATTGCTAATTAATTCTTTTTATTTAAATTCACGTCTGAAACCTTTTAATCTAGAAATCGTAACGGATTTAGATTAAAAGGTTTTTTTATTAAAAAAGACAAAAACCCAATGCTATGAAGAATATTACTTTTTTTTGTTTGCTATTATTTTCAACGTTTTCATTTGCCCAACTTAATGATGATGATGTTCTAAAATTGATTCAAGAAGGGTCTGAGCAACAGTTAGTTTCTGAGAATTCAAGAATGATGCAAGAATTCCTTCTGTATCATGCCGAAATGGTTGCAGATAAACTGTTAACTCTTAAGCCTGAAAGTTCTAACTATAATTACCGCAAGGGGTTTGTAGTTTTAGAAAGCAGAAAAGATTATATGAGTGCTATTCCTTTTTTAGAAAAAGCAATTTTGAAAATTGATGCAAATTTTGATGCTTATGGTGTATCGGAAAAAAGTGCTCCGCCTGATGCTTTATTTCATTTAGCAACATGTTATCACTTCAACGAAGACATTGAAAAAGCTAAAATGTACTATAATAGTTTTCTATCTGCCTCAAAAGACAAATCAGAATTATATGGAGTAACAAAACTTCGTTTGGTGCAATGTGAAAACGCAATTGCTGCAATGGCAAATCCTGTTGATGTAAAATTAAAAAATACAGGTAATAAAATCAATAGTAAATTCCCTGACTATGCTCCGGTTGTTTCTTTAGATGGATCTGCTTTGTTTTACACTTCTAAAAGACCTTGGAAAAATGGTGAAGCTGAAGCATTCCGAAATCCAGAAAATAATCAATATCCAGAAGATGTTTATGTGAGTTATTTGAGTAATGATTCAGTTTGGATGGAACCGAAACGATTAGAATTTTGTCTTCCTAAAAGAAACGAAGCAACGTTAGCTGTTAGTATGGATGAACGTAAAATATACTTGTACGAAGATTCAACAGGCAATGGAGACATTTATTATACTGATTTCTATGCAAGTAAATTCAGTGATATAAAAAGACTAAAAGATAAAGATATCAATACAAATTACTGGGAAACACACTGTATGGTTTCGCATGATAGATCGAGAATGTTTTTTACTTCTGATAGACCCGGCGGATTGGGAGGAAGAGATATTTATATGTCAAAAAGAAAGGCTGATAGCACTTGGTCTAGTCCTATCAATTTAGGACCTAAGGTAAACACACCAAATGATGAAGATGCACCCTTTGTATCTATAGATAATAGAATGCTTTATTTTTCTTCCAATGGAGTAAAAAGTATTGGAGGGTTTGACATAATGGTCTGTGATTTATTGGAAGAAGATAATTGGTCAGATTCTAGAAATCTAGGCTATCCATTCAACTCAACAAGTGATGATATTTATTACACTACTACAAGTGATGGATTGAGAGGTTATATGACATCTTTTAGAAAAGGCGGATACGGTGAAAAAGATATTTACGAGATTTTTAATAATTATTTAGGAGTCAAAAATATAGCCGTGTTTAAAGGAGTAATAAATACACTTGACAATGCACCATTACCTGAAGACTTTGCCGTAAATATTAAATTAACTTGTGATGATTGTGACGAATTCGAGAAAAACAGAGTTATTTTCCCTCGTCTGAGAGATGGTTTATTTATGTCTGGATTAAAAGCTTGTAAAACGTATACTATTTCATATTTTAACGCTTCTGACAGTAAAGTAATGTACGAAGAGACATTTACAACAGAATGTAATCTTGAATATCAAGAAATATCAAGAGAATTAATTCTGGATGTTCCAAATCGAACCATTACAGTACCGAAGGACACTATTAAAGAAATTGACCCAATCGATGTTGTATCTTATAAAAATATTGAGTTCTTACATTATTTTGATTACAATAAAAATAAATTGTATGCCAATAAAGGGAAATTAAAAGATTTCGTAAAAGACGTTGAAGCCCAATTGAAAGAAGGTAGAACTTCAATTACAATCAATGTGTATTCTTCTGCTTCACATGTTCCAACTAAAACGTATGAAACAAACGAAAAACTAACAACAATTCGTGCAGAGAATATGAAATATGACATTTTTACTCATTTTGAATCAAAAGCTGAATTTAAAGGAAAAGTAAATGTTGTAATTGTTTCAGCAATAGTAGATGGGCCTGAATATGTTAATGACTCAGCAAAACAAAAGAAATACAAACCTTATCAGTTTGTCGGTCTGAAAACCGAATAATACTAAAAAAAAGTCTGGTTCACTCCAGACTTTTTTTTTGTCTAATCATTGCATTATCTTTGAAGAAATTATTCGAATGAATTTACATCTTGAAAGACCGTTAGCTATATTTGACCTTGAGACAACAGGCCTAAATATCACAAGCGACCGTATTGTTGAAATTGCTATTATCAAAGTTTATCCAGATGGAAAAGAAGAACATTTTTGCAAACGTGTAAATCCACAAATGCCGATTCCGAAGGAAACAAGTGAAATTCATGGCATTTATGACAAAGACGTAATAAACGAACCGATTTTTGATTTAATTGCAGCTTCAGTAGTTGAATTTATTGGTGATGCAGACCTTGCAGGTTTCAACTCCAATAAATTTGATATTCCTGTTTTGGCAGAAGAATTAATGCGTGCAGGTTCTGATTTTGATATTTCACAAAGAAAATTTGTAGACGTTCAGAATATTTTCCATAAAATGGAACAACGAACTTTAGCTGCGGCACATCAATTTTACTGTAAAAAACCAATTGAGAACGCGCATAATGCATTACACGACGCTCAAGCTACTTGGGATGTTTTGAAAGCACAAATGGCTCATTATGCCGATTTATCAAATGATATCCCTTCCCTATCCGAATTTTCTAAAGCTGGAAATTATAATTTATTAGATTTTGCTGGTCGATTAGCTATTAACGAGAAGGATGAAGCAATTTATAATTTCGGGAAACATAAAGGAAAAACGATAAAAGAAGTTGCTCGCATAGAACCTGGATATTATGGATGGATGTTAGATGCCGATTTTCCATTATATACTAAAAAATGTCTGCGCATCGAAATGGATAAAATTAAGAAGGAGCGAGAAAGCAATAAAAAAGAAGAAAATACTTCTGAAGATATTGCTAGCAAATTAGATGCTTTAAAAAACAAATTTAAATAAGATGAAAATCATTTGTATAGGAAGGAATTATTCAGATCATGCAAAAGAAATGAAAGCTGAAGTGCCAACGGTACCGATTTTTTTCATGAAACCAGATATTGCTATTTTAAAAGATGGTAATCATTTTTATTATCCTGACTTTACGAAAGATTTGCATTATGAATGTGAATTGGTCGTGAAGATCTGCAAAGTGGGTAAAAATATTACAGAGAAATTTGCGCCTAACTATTACAAGGAATTAACGCTTGGGATAGATTTCACAGCGCGTGATTTACAACAAATTTGCAAAGAAAAGGGTTTGCCTTGGGAAATAGCAAAATCATTCCAACACTCTGCTCCCCTTTCCAATAAAACAATTGATGTGAATTCCGTGGATTTAAACAATCTAGGTTTTGAATTGAAGAAAAATGGAGAAATTGTTCAAGTTGGAAATACCCAAGAAATGATTTTCACTATTAATCAAATCATCGTGTACCTGTCAAAATTCATGACGTTAAAAACGGGGGATTTAATCTTTACTGGAACACCTGCCGGGGTTGGACCAGTTCAAATTGGAGATTCCTTGGAAGGATATCTGAATCAACAAAAAATGTTTGAATTCAAGGTGAAGTAACTCCCACCTCGACTAAGGCTCGGCGTCCGTTACTTACCTTTCGCTTTAACAATAATCAATACCGTATAAAGCATAATTTTGATGTCCAGTGCTAAGGTTCTGTTTTTTAGATAAAGCAAGTCAAACTTCATGCGTTGTAGCATTTGATCAACATTTTCTGCATATCCATATTTCACTTGTCCCCATGATGTTATTCCTGGTCTCACTTTGGTTAAATGAAGAAATTGGGGTTCAATTTGAACTATTTGATCAATAAAAAACTGTCGTTCTGGTCTTGGTCCAACCAAAGACATTTCGCCTTTCAAAACATTAAAAAACTGAGGAAATTCATCCAATCTTAACTTACGCATAAACTTCCCAATCTTGGTAATACGCGGATCATTTGAAGATGATAATTGCGGTCCATGTTTTTCTGCGTCAATATACATCGTTCTAAACTTAATAATCTTAAACGGAATTCCCTTTAAACCAATTCGTTCTTGCAGAAAGAATATAGGTCCAGGTGATGACATTTTTACTCCAATTGCTAAAAATATATACACTGGAATTAGAAAAATTATTGCAAAAAAAGAAAAAACTACATCCATGAATCGCTTAATTGCTTGTTGTAAAATTGGCATCGTTTCCGCATTTACTTCAATTAACAAAGCACCAAAAATATTGGTCATTTTAACTGATCCTGAGAGAATGTCGTACATATCAGGAAGTATTTTTATCGTCACGCTCCCACCTTCAATTTGACCAATTATTGCTTTTAACTTGTCATGTTCAACACTTTCGAGTGCAATTATCACCTCTTCAACTTCATGTTCTCGTAGGATTTTCTCCAAATCTTTCGCATGCCCCAAATAATTCAATTGATTTTCTAATTGTCTATCAACCCCATTTATATTTACAAATCCAATAAATTGATTAATACCGCGAGGTAAATTAACAATCTCATTATAAATTTCAACTGCTTTATCACTTCCACCAATCAAAAGTGTTTTAAAACCATTTTTACCTGAGTGAATTCGACTAACGATAACACTTATGAAAATTAATCTAGGAATAAATACCAGTGAAAAATGAATCCCAAACAACAAAAACATAGATTTATAATACTGCTGATAACCTGATATTTCATCATCCAATAACAAAGTGAAAAAAATGAAAACTGAACCTAGAAGCGTTCCAATAAAACTAAGATTAAATAGCTTAAACCTATATAATCGTTTTACGTCATGATAGGTTCCTTGCAAATAATATAAGACCAACCATAAAATTGGAATTAAAAATATTCCTAAATAAAAAGAATCATTTACAGTAAATTCAACTTGTTCTATTGATGTTTTTCTAAAATAATAAAAGATAACCCAAGCAAAAACAGCAGTTATCCAATCCATTAGCACAAATAATAAGACGAGTAGTCGTTGTTGCATAATTAGAAATAAACAACTTTGATATTATCCATAATTATTAACCCATCACTATCCCCACTATCTAATCCAGCCTTAAATGATTGTTTGAAATATTCAGCAGTTGTTGAGGCGGAAACCAATTCTTTTAAATAGATATACATTTTTTTCCACTTAACAGTTGATGGGTCTTGGGCATTTAATTGAATGTTATCGTTGTTTTTAATTGACGATGAAGAAATTGCAAGTAAACCTGTTGTAACTGCATTTGTATTGTAATAATCTATTTCTAAATATACATCGGCAAAGGTTGGAAGATACATTTCTCCTGCAGTATAGCCAACCCATGTTGAATCAATTGAATTCAAATTTACTTGGCCATAAAAATTGCCCCATTGTAAAATTGCAGGATCATTGCCTGCAACTAATGAAGACAAAGAATTTGGGTCATTTTCAATTTTAATAGCTGCGTCCTCAAAATCTTCAACCCAGAATTGAGCAGCATCAAAATAACGCGTAGTTGGGTTTAATGTTAATGTTTGATTTGCAACTAAATCTGCATTTATTTCATATACTTCTACAAAAGGATATATATTTTTTGTAGCAGATATACCATTATTTCTAACAGTTGGATAAATTTTAATGTTAACGTTTCCACTCATTAGAACAGGAATCTTAAAAGGAACCTCAAAAACACCGATTACTTTACCATTGATAAAAACCCAAGCATCCGTAAAATTGTGTGTTAACTCTCCCGTTGGATATTGGGAATTTGGATTTGTTTCTAAAGTCCATTGACTAACTTCCAACCAAGCAGGATCGGGATTATTCTTTACACAAGAAGAAAGAACAAATAAGCCAAAAGCACAAAATAATAAATATCTCATAGTTAGTTTTCGTAATATCAAACGTTGAATTTCTTTAGATATTGTCCATTAAAATCGTTGAGGACATTTTTAATTTATCCAATATTTTATGTGCTACATCCAAAGCTCTGAATCCATCTTCCAGGGAAACTAAAGGCACAGAATCTTCATTTATTGCTACAGCAAAAGTTCTCAACTCCTCTTTAATTGCATTGATTTCTGAAATATCCGGTTTATCGAAATAGATTTTCTTCACAGGTTTACCTTCTCCCAAGTCAAAAATGATATCCAATGGATTTGGCTCTCCATCTACTGTTTCCATTCTTACAACTTCCAATTCCTTCGTTAAGAAATCAACACTGATATAGGCATCCTTTTGGAAAAAACGGGACTTACGCATGTTTTTCATTGAAATCCGAGAAGCAGTTAAATTGGCAACACAACCATTATCAAATTCAATTCGCGCATTTGTGATATCAGGCGTATCACTTACAACGGCAACACCAGATGCAGAAACGCGCTTTATGTCTGACTTCACAACACTAAGAATAATATCCAAATCATGGATCATCAAATCTAAAACAACTGGAACATCTGTTCCTCTTGGATTAAATTGCGCCAAACGATGCGTCTCGATGAACATTGGTTTATTGAAATAAGGCAATGCAGCTTGAAAAGCGGGATTAAAACGTTCAACATGTCCAACTTGTACTTTCACATTTGCTTCTCTCGCTAATTCCATCAAAATCCGTGCTTCTTCAACCGTTTCAGTTACAGGTTTCTCAATAAATACATGCTTACTCTTACGCAAAACCTGAGAAGCCAATTCACAATGAGAAATAGTAGGGGTAACAATATCTACGCAATCTACCTCGTCCAAAAGCTCTTGAATAGTTGTAAATCGTTTAATGTTAAATTGATTTTTTACTTCTTCAGCGGTTGCATCACTTGAATCAAAAAATCCAACTAATTCAAATTCTTCTTTCAATTCTAAAATTAATCGAATGTGGATTTTCCCTAAATGTCCTGCGCCTAAAACTCCAATTTTTAACATATTCGCGATTTTTCACAAAGGTAATTCTAGCAATTTACTTATTCCCTTTAATAATATAGAATTATCAACAATTCCAACTTATTTACTGAACGTTTTGGGCGATGATATAGTTGGTTGAAGGATTAATCCATATAACTCATTGTTTATTTGTTCCTTAACTTCAAATAAAACCTTATAATTTGGAATCATGTTATCAATCAAATATGGTCTCTAACGTGTTTCTTCGGAAAATAGTTCATCTTAACCAGTAATGCTATTATCAAGAATTAAAAAAAATCTCATTTCCTTGTTTGTTAAAAACAGAATTTGACTATATTTGCACCTACAAAAATGGAGGTTGTAGCTCAGTTGGTTAGAGCATCGGTTTGTGGTACCGAGGGTCGTGGGTTCGAGCCCCATCTTCCTCCCAACTAAAAAGGAGTTCAGAAATGGATTCCTTTTTTTTTTATTTACACCATTACGCAACATGAAGAATCAAGCAGCAATAGAAAAAAGAAGAACGTTCGGCATCATCGCTCACCCGGATGCTGGAAAAACTACCTTGACAGAGAAATTACTGCTGTTTGGTGGTGCAATTCAAACTGCTGGTGCTGTAAAAAATAATAAAATCAAGAAAACTGCCACTTCCGACTTCATGGAAATTGAGAAACAACGTGGAATCTCCGTTGCAACTTCTGTTATGGCATTTGAATATGGAGGAAAACAGATAAACATTCTTGATACGCCTGGACACAAGGATTTTGCTGAAGACACATACAGAACATTAACAGCTGTTGATAGTGTAATACTTGTTATTGACTGTGCAAATGGCGTTGAATCGCAAACTGAAAAGTTAATGGAAGTTTGTCGCATGCGGAAAACGCCAGTTATCATCTTTGTGAATAAAATGGACCGTGAGGGAAAAGACGCTTTCACACTTTTGGATGAATTGGAAGAAAAACTGGACATTAAAGTACGACCGTTGACATGGCCAATCGGAATGGGTGACCGTTTTAAAGGTGTATACAACATTTATGATCATAATTTGAATCTATTTCAAGCCAACAAAACCAAACGGGAAGAAGAAATTGTTTCTATTAAAGACTTGAACGACCCTCAATTAGACACGCTTGTTGGTGAAGCTTTTGCCAATGAATTAAGAGAAGAAATTGAAATCATAGATGGTGTTTACGATACTTTTGACAGAGAAAAATATTTATCTGGAGAAATCGCACCCGTTTATTTCGGCTCAGCAGTAAACAATTTTGGTGTTCAAGAATTGTTGGATTCATTTATTGAAATTTCTCCTTCACCAATTGGACGTGAAACAGATGCTCGTTTTATAGAACCAAGTGAATCAAAATTCACAGGTTTTGTCTTTAAAATTCATGCGAACCTTGATCCAAAACACCGGGATAGAATTGCATTCTTGCGCATCGTTTCAGGGAAATTTGAACGCAACCATTTTTACAACCACGTTCGCTTGAATAAAAATTTCAAATTCTCCAATCCAACTTCTTTCATGGCACAAGACAAAAGTGTTATTGATGAAGCGTTTCCAGGTGATGTAATCGGTTTATACGATACCGGCAATTTCAAAATTGGTGATACCTTGACAGAAGGAGAAAAATTGATGTTCAAAGGAATTCCTTCTTTCTCTCCTGAAATCTTTATGGAATTAGAGAATTTGGATCCAATGAAATCAAAACAATTAGAAAAAGGAATTCACCAGTTAACCGACGAAGGAGTTGCGCAAATGTTTATCATGCAACCGGGTAAACGTAAGATTGTTGGTACAGTTGGACAATTACAATTTGAAGTGATAGCACACCGTTTATTGAATGAATATGGAGCAAATTGCCGTTTCGTTCCTAAAAACTATTACAAAGCTTGCTGGATTACAACAGATAACAAAGAACAATTAGCAGATTTCATGCGCGCTAAAGCAAGCTATTTGGCAAAAGACAAAGACGACAACTTAGTTTTCTTAGCTGAAACAACGTTCTTATTAGCAATGGCTGAAAAAGATTATCCAGATTTGATATTTCATAAGACATCGGAGTTTAAGCTTGATAATTGAGTTGGAGTTGCAAGTTGCCAATTGCGAGTTATTAGTTACTGGTTAATCAAAAAAACTACAAATCATCTTGGTTCAAAAACTAGCAACTAGCAATTAGTAACTAATAACTTGTAATTCAACAATTCGCAACTATTAACTTGTAATTAAGTCCGGTAATTCCTCCAAATAATTCAATAGCGTATTCTCTCGGTCTATTTGACAAACAATGTGTTGCAAGCCATTTGTGACCATTAATAAATCGACATTTAATGCAGCATTGTATTGTGCAATTTGATTAAATGTTTTTTCGGTTAGATTAATTTCTGGCGCTTTGCATTCTACAATAAGTCTTGGTTTACCATCTTTGCCAAAAACAACAACATCGCAACGTCTTGAAAGTTGATTGATTTCAATAGCCATTTCTGCAGCGATAAGTCCTATTGGAATTTGTTTTTCTTGAATTAAAAAATGAATCAAATGCTGTCGCACCCACTCTTCAGGTGTTAAAACCAACGATTTTTTACGAATGATACACCAAACAAACACTTGACCTTCTTTCCTGGTAAGTTTCAATTCAGCCTGCGGAAACGAAAGTGCTTTGAACATAAAACCGTTTGGGAATTAGATTCCTAAAATCAACAATTCGATTTCCTTGTATTTCAGGTTGAAGACCTTGCCTAAAACTTCGCTTGTGAGTGTGCCTTTGTAGATGTAAACTCCGCCACGGAAACCTTGATCGTTACGAATCAAATCTCGACATCCACCTTGATCTCCCATGTCTAACAATATCGGTGTAAAGATATTTGAAAGCGCAAAAGAAGCCGTTCTTGCAACACGCGAAGCAATGTTTGGAACACAGTAATGAATTACGCCGTGCTTCACAAACGTTGGCTCTTTGTGATTCGTAACATGAGATGTTTCAAAACAACCTCCTTGATCAATACTCACATCTATGACAACAGAACCACTTTTCATGCTTTGAATCATTTCCTCAGATACAACACAAGGAGTTCTTCCAAGTGGAGCGCGCAATGCACCAATCACAACATCGGCACGTTTGAGCGATTTTGAAAGTACTTTAGGATTTAAAATCGATGTATATATTCTAGTTCCAATATCATTTTGTAAACGACGTAAACGTGACAAGGAGCTGTCAAAAACTTTTACCGAAGCTCCTAATCCAAGCGCCGCACGAATAGCAAATTCTCCAACCGTTCCAGCTCCAATTACAACAACTTCAGTTGGAGTAACACCAGCAATACCGCCAAGCATAATACCTTTTCCATCCGAAAATGAGGACAATAATTCGGCCGCAACCAAAATAGAAGTTGTACCTGCAATTTCGCCCATTGTTCGAACGACCGGAAAAACACCTTCATCATCACGGATATAATCCCATGCAATTGCAGTGATTTTCTTACTCATCAATTTTTGAAGAATAACTTTTGGCTGATTGGAAAGTTGTAATGCCGATATCAAGGTTTGATTTCCAGGCATCATTTCAACTTCTTCTTCTGATGGTGGAGCTACTTTAAAGATGATATCACATTCAAATACTTCTTTTGGATTGGCACAAATTTCTGCACCAGCTTCGCTGTATTCATTGTCAGTAAAATTAGATCCTTCACCACTTTTTGACTCAATTTTCACACGATGTCCATTTGCTACGAGCAAAGAAACAGCATCTGGAACCAACGCTACTCTTCTTTCTTGGAAAGAAATTTCTTTTGGAATCCCGATAAACAAACTTCCTTTTTTACGGGCAATTTCCAACATTTCTTCTTTCGGAAGCAGGCTTCCTTGCTGGATCAATTTCTTAAGGATATCTGGATCTGTAATCATTGTTCGACTGTTATCATTCGTGAATCGTTGTCTAATTTACGAATATACACCCAAATCGTGTTATTTGGCAACAAATTAATAACTTTTTCTGGCCATTCAATCAAACATACTCCCCCACTGTACAACATCTCCTCAATTCCAGCATCGAATGCCTCGGCATCATTTTTTATACGATACATGTCGAAATGATTGATTTTTCCAAACATTGCACTTTCATATACATTTACGATTGAATAAGTTGGTGAACCTTCTAATTCTTTGATTCCCATTGCTGTCAATAAGGCTGAAATAAAAGTCGTTTTTCCAACTCCCATTTCTCCGTCAAACGCAAAAATTTTAGTGTGACCAAAATCTTCTAAAAAGAGTTGTGCTGTTCGCGGAAGATCTTCTAGATTGTCAATTGTATAAGTCATGTCAGTGCTTTATCTAGCAAATTATTATAACGCAAAAATAATAATTCTCAACAAATCACTGTTTTTATTGCCTCACCAATTTTAACAAATCATTCATTCCATTGAGTTCTTTTCCAAAGTCAAAAGTCACTTTATAAACTTTTTTCTTAGTTTTAATCTCTAACCACTCAGAACCTCTATCCGCGCAATCAGGACAACCAATAGTTTCGTCTAACTTAAAAAAAGAATCTACCACAAATGAACTTACTAATTCATCCCAAATTTTAACATCAAGATCTGTTGTATCCGATTTATCAGGAAATTCTTCAGGATTCGTTCTGCCATATGCTTTGCTAAAGGCAATCTTTTCAGTTTTAGTATAAGTTGATTCACTGTAACAATAACCGCGACACATTCCAAAACTGGAACCATGTTTAATGTAGGTAATTGAATTTGAATCCTTACTTGTAGAACAAGAAGTTGAAATACTTATAAACACAGCGCAAATAACTGCAGGAAAGAATAATTTCATTTTTATTTTTTAGGATTCATAATAACAAAAGGAATCAACATTTCTTCTAAAGAAATTCCACCATGCTGAAATGTTTGACCATAATAATTAACGAAATGGTTGTAATTATTAGGATAAACGAAGAAATCGCTCTCTTTCGCAAAAACAAATTCTGTTGACATTTTCCCTTTTGGTAGAAATGCATCTGCCGGATTTGCAACTCTGAACACTTCTTTTTCATTGTACGATAATCCACGACCAACTTTGTAGCGCAAATTCGAATTCGTATTTCGTTCACCGACAATTTTCACCGGATTTGTCACACGAATTGTTCCATGGTCGGTTGTGATGACCAATTTAGCTCCAAATTCAGCAATTTTCTTTACGATATCGTGCAAGGCTGAATGTTCGAACCAAGACAAGGTCAGCGAACGATAAGCTGCTTCATCATCGGCTAATTCGCGGATAACTTCCATTTCTGTTCGCGCATGAGAAAGCATATCAACAAAATTGTAAACGATAAAATTGACATCATTTTCTTTCAATTGATTCATGTTATCCAATAATCGTTTTCCAGCGTCTAGATTGGTGATTTTATTGTACGACCATTTTACATTTTTGCCCAAACGCTTCAAATTCGCATCGAGAAAATCTTTTTCGTGCATATTTTTCCCGCCTTCTTCATCTTCATTTTTCCAAAGGGTTGGAAATTTTTTCTCAATTTCACTTGGCATCAAGCCAGCAAAAAATGCATTTCTAGCATAATGTGTAGCTGTCGGTAGAATCGAATAAATAATTTCTTCCGTTTCCAAAGAAAAATATTTTGAAAAGATTGGTTGTAATACTTTCCATTGGTCAAAACGCAGGTTATCAATTACCAAAACAAACGTTTTTTCTTTTCCAATAAAAGGAGCAATTTTATCCTTGATTAAGGAATGAAGCATCTGAGGAGCATCATCATCTCCATGTAACCAATCTTCATAGTTTCGCTGCACGTAACGGGAAAATAAATCATTTGCTTCTTTCTTTTGCATGCTCAGAATTTCACGCATTCCTGAATCTTCAATTTTCTCCAATTCAAGTTCCCAAAAAACCAATTTTGAATACACTTCAGTCCATTCTTTTGAATCCAAACGACCATTTAATAGAGTTCCTAGCTGACGAAACTCTTGCTGATAATTCGAATTTGTCTTTTGAGAAATCAATTTACTATGGTCTAAATTCTTTTTTAAACTCAGTAGGATCTGATTTGGATTTACAGGTTTGATCAAATAATCGGCTATTTTACTCCCGATTGCTTCCTCCATGATATGTTCCTCTTCACTTTTTGTGATCATTACAACCGGCACATACGGCTTTGTTTCTTTAATTCTCGTCAACGCTTCAATACCCGAAATTCCAGGCATATTCTCATCCAGAAAAATAATATCATAGGTGTTTTCATTGCTCTTATCAACGGCATCAGAACCATTATTCACTGAATCAACCGTATAACCTTTTGATTCTAAAAATAGAATGTGTGGTTTCAACAAATCGATTTCATCATCTGCCCAAAGTATTTTGCCTTGCATGTGCGCTTTATTTTATAGTTTTGAATTTGATTTTAAAATTATTCAATTGCGACCGATTCTCAACCGAAATAACAAAAAGAAAATTTTTAACGACCCAGTCTATGGTTTTATTTCAATTCCAGACGAGTTTATTTTTGATTTGATCGAGCATCCATACATGCAACGACTTCGACGCATCATGCAATTAGGCATGAGCCACCTTGTTTATCCAGGCGCTTTGCACACCCGTTTTCATCACGTACTTGGAGCAATGCACTTGATGACATTAGCAATTGCAACAATTCGCAGGAAAGGTCATGAAATCACAGAAATTGAAGAAAGAGCTGTTTTAACGGCAATCCTGTTGCACGATATTGGTCATGGACCATTTAGTCATGCTTTAGAATACGATATTGTTAGTGGAGTGAGTCACGAAGAAATATCCAGTTTTTTTATTGAAAGATTGAGTAAGGAATTTGGAAGTGACATGGATCAAGCGTTATTGATTTTCAAAAATGAACATCCTAAGCCTTTTTTACACCAATTAGTTTCAAGTCAATTAGACATGGACAGGTTGGATTACTTGAACCGTGATAGTTTTTATACTGGCGTTAGTGAAGGAATTATTGGTAGTGATCGTTTGATAGAAATGATTAATGTTCACAATGGAAATTTGGTATTGGAAGAAAAAGGAATCTATTCAATAGAAAAATTCATTGTTGCGCGCCGTTTAATGTATTGGCAGGTGTATTTACACAAAACGGTTGTGGCTGCAGAATTCATGCTAATTCACACATTAAGACGAGCTAAACAAGTAGTAAAGAATGGTGAAGAATTATTCGCTAGTCCTACACTTTTGTTTTTCTTGAAAAATGACGTTACCCAAAAAGATTTTCAATCAGACCCTAGTGTACTTGATAAATTTGCTAATTTGGATGATTACGACATACTTGGAGCGATAAAAGTATGGCAAAATCACTCTGATAAAGTTCTTTCAACACTTGCAAAAAGATTAGTGAATCGTGATTTATTTAAAATTGAAATCTCTAAAAAGCCATTTACTGCTGAACGAATTAATCATGAAAAAGATATAGTTTCTAAGCAATTCGAACTAGGTCAAGATGAAGTTGATTTCTTCGTATACTCTGATGTTTTGAGCAATAATGCTTACAATGAGAAAAAGCAAAACATCAATATGCTCATGAAAAATGGAGAAATCATTGATTTAAGTAAAGCTTCTGACAATTTGAATATTTCTGCTTTAGCGAATCCAGTTGAGAAGTACTTTTTGTGTTATCCAGTTAATTAAAAAGTTAGTAGTTGCGAATTACAAGTTGCTAGTTTTTGAACCAATATAATTAATCGAATTCTGAAACCAATTGTGCAACTAATAACTTGCAATTAGTAACTCGCAACTAAATTTACTGTTTCGACAATTTCCCTGCTTTCCAATCTTGAATTAATTTTGCCCAAGAATACGGATTCAATAAATTATTTGCAGGAAGCTGACCATTCGTATACAATTTCGTGTACCGTTGATTATTTGTATACCCCATTGCTAAAGAAGCATCATTATCGAGTCGAGCTGCAACAAATGCCAAACTTTCACCAGATAATTCTCGCTGAGCCCTGCGTAAAGCATCTTCATATGGTTGCATTTCAACAAAAGAACGTGCAAAATCTTCACGGGATGGCCATGGATAAACAGTAACTTCAGGCAGATTCACGGTATCTTTTACCAACATGTGGATTATTGAATAGCGATTTTCTTTTAACGTATCAGGAACAATATAAGTAGATGTTTTAAAGCTGTAACCAGAAAACAACAAAGTATCTCCAGGAAAAGTAACCATTGAGAAAAATCCGTAATAATCTGCTATAACGCCTCTTTGAGATGTTTTATCATAAACAGTAGTATAGGATAATGGCGTTAAATCTCCTTCCGAAATTACTACCCCTGAAAGTTGAATTAATTTTAAAGAATCATCCTGTTTAGCTTCTGAATTTTGAGTAAATGAATTCATCGAAGCAATAGTCAATGAGAATAAAAGAATAAATATCAATTTACACATAACTTTCTTTGTTAAACAAGAGTAGTGTTTATTCATGAAGCATCAAAAACTTTTTGAATAAATTAACAAAACAAAAACAAAATAATTTTCTCTAAAAAACGAAAACTCAAAGCTTTATAATTCACAAAAAAAACACTACATTTGCAAGAATTTATTTAAAAAAATAGGTTCACATGTCACTTTCAAACATCGATCAAATTAAAGAAGGCTTAACGTACGATGACGTACTTTTAGTTCCTGCTTATTCAGAGGTTCTTCCAAGAGATGTTCAGTTAAAAAGCAAACTTACTCGAAACATAGAATTAAATACGCCAATCCTTTCTGCTGCAATGGATACCGTTACAGAAGCAAAATTGGCTATTGCGATTGCACAACAAGGAGGAATTGGAGTTATTCACAAAAACATGTCGATTGCTGAACAAGCATTAGAAGTTCGAAAAGTTAAGCGATCTGAAAGTGGAATGATCTTAGATCCAGTTACACTTTCAGAAAATGCATTTGTTAAAGACGCTTTGCATTTGATGAAAGAAAATGGCATTGGAGGAATACCTGTAATTGATGAGAATCGACAATTAAAAGGAATTATAACGAATCGTGATTTGCGCTTTGAAAAAAACTTTGATCGGCCAATTCGTGAAGTAATGACAGTTGAAAACATCATTACTACTATTGACGGAACAGATCTGAAAAAAGCGGAAGATATCCTTCAACAAAAAAAGATTGAAAAATTACCTGTTATTGATGCCAATAATAAATTGATTGGTTTGATTACATATAGAGATATTGTAAAAGTTAAAATGTACCCTAATTCTTGTAAAGATTCATACGGTCGTTTACGTGTTGCAGCTGCAGTTGGTGTTACGCCAGATACTATCGAACGTGTTAACGCTTTGGTTGAAGCTGGGGTTGATGCGATTGTAATTGACACTGCTCACGGACATACAAAAGGAGTAGTTGAAAAATTAAAAGAAGTAAAATCAATTCATCCAAAATTAGAAGTTATCGTCGGGAATATTGCTACAGCTGAAGCCGCAAAATATTTAGCTGAAGCTGGAGCTGATGGTGTTAAAGTTGGAATTGGGCCTGGATCAATTTGCACTACACGTATCATTGCAGGAGTCGGTGTTCCTCAATTGTCTGCTGTTAACGAGGTAGCGAAAGCATTAGAAGGAACTGGTGTACCGGTTATTGCAGATGGAGGAATTCGTTATACTGGTGATATTGTAAAGGCTATTGCTGCTGGGGCGGACACCATAATGGTAGGTTCTATGTTTGCTGGAGTTGAAGAATCTCCAGGTGAAACAATCATTTACGAAGGAAGAAAATTCAAGTCGTATCGTGGAATGGGCTCTTTAGAAGCAATGCAAAAAGGATCTAAAGACCGTTATTTTCAAGATGCAGAAGATGACATCAAAAAATTAGTTCCTGAAGGAATTTCTGGTCGTGTGCCTTATAAAGGAAACTTGATGGAAGTGATGTATCAAATTATTGGTGGATTAAGAGCCGGAATGGGATATTGTGGTGCTCCAACGATTGAGAAATTAAAAGGAGCTAAATTTGTCCGTATTACCTCTGCTGGTGTAAGAGAGTCTCACCCACATGATGTGACCATTACAAGAGAAGCACCAAACTATAGTATTAAATAAACGTTAAATAAAATTGTATATTAACCGTTAAAATTATTTTTGACCTATTAATTAAATCAAAAACTCAAATGAAAAAGAATTTATTAATTGTATTTGGAATATTATTGAGCATAGGAGTAAGAGCACAACAAGATCCTATCTTGATGGAAATAGATGGTAAACCTGTTACCAAATCTGAATTTTTACAAATCTATTTAAAGAACAATACAGAACCTAAATACGATAAAGCCGCTTTAGATGAATATATGCAGTTATTTGTAAAATTCAAATTAAAGGTTGCTGAAGCTGAGGCATTAGGATACGATACAATTCCAAAATTGAGTAAAGAATTAGAAGGATATCGCAAGCAATTAGCTCTTCCTTATCTAGTAGATGCTGCGAAAAATGAAGAATTGGTAAAAGAAGCATATGACCGTACAAAAACTGAAGTTAGAGCTTCACATATTCTTATTAGAATAGAGTCAAATGCAGCTCCAGCTGATACTTTAGCAGCATACAACAGAATAATTGGTTTAAAAAAACGAATTGAGAAAGGTGAAGATTTCGCAGCTGTTGCAAAAGGTAAAAATGGTTCTGAAGATCCATCTGCTGTTAATAATGGTGGAGACTTGGGTTACTTCAACGCTTTTCAAATGGTATATCCATTCGAAGACAAAGCATACAATACAGGCACAGGAACGGTTTCTGAGCCATTTAGAACGCGATTTGGATATCATATCATCAAAGTTACGGACAGACGTCCAGCAAGAGGTACAATAAAAGCTGCCCATATAATGGTTGCAGTTCCAAAAACAGCTACAGAAGAAGAATTTAAAAATGCTGAGAAAAAAATCAATGAAATCTATTCTAAACTGAGCGCAGGAGCGAAGTTTGAAGAAATGGCTAAAGAATTTTCTGATGATCCAAGTTCAAATCAAAAAGGTGGTGAACTTCCTCCATTTGGTACAGGTTCAACAACACGAATGGTTCCTTCATTTGAAGATGCGGCGTTTAGCTTAAAAAATAATGGTGAATATAGCATGCCGGTTAGAACAGACTACGGTTATCATATTATTAAAAAATTGGAATGGAATGATGTGAAATCATTTGATGATATGAAAAAGGAATTAACAAACAAAGTTAATCGTGACGAAAGATCTAAGAAAACACAAGATTCATTCGTGCTTAAATTGAAAAAGGATTACAAATATCAAGATAAATCAAAGAAAAATGTAAAATGGTTTGTGCAAAATTTAGATACAAACTATTATGTTGGTAAATGGAATGCGGATGAATTAAAATCTGATAAACCACTTTTTACGCTTGATGGTCAAAAATTTGGTCAACAAGACTTCGCTACATTCCTAGAAAATAATTACCGTGCTGTTAGAAAGGATGAAAATAGTGCAACGGTTAAATCACAATTTAAAAATTGGGAAAAAGAAGCGATTTTGGGTTATGAGGAAACAAAATTAGAAGGTAAATATCCAGATTTTAAAGCTTTAATAACTGAATATCATGATGGTATATTACTCTATGAAGTGATGTCAGATAAAGTTTGGAACAAAGCGATGAAAGACACTGTTGGTTTAAAAGAATATTTTGAACAAAATCGTTCTAAATACATGTGGGGAAATCGTATAGATGCAATTGTATATGAATGCCTTAACCAACAAATTGCTGACCAAGTGACTAAAATGATTAAAAACGACACAATCAATTCAAAACATGTATTAGACTTGATCAACAAGGAAAGTGAATTAAACTTACGTGTCAGAACAAATAAATTCGATACTGAACAAACTTCATTTTTGAAAGACCAAAATTTAACTATTGGAATAAATAAATCGTATATGTTTGATGGAAAAGTTTATGTTGTGAAAGTGAATGAAAAACTAGCACCAAAAAACAAAGAGTTTAGTGAAGCAAAAGGAGCTACTACTTCCGATTATCAGAATTATCTTGAAAAAACGTGGTTGGAAGAACTAAATAAAAAACATGCAGTGAAAATTTACGACGCAGTATTATACTCGGTTGGTAAATAAAAACACATATCTTTTGAAACAGGCTGGCTTTGTCGTCAGCCTGTTTTGTTTTACACTACTTTCTTCTTGTAGTAATGGTGATAAAGTTATTGCCCAAGTAGATGATGTTGAACTTTTAGAAAGCGAAGCTTTGATTCTGATGGATCATTTAGGCTATGATATCAAGAGTGAGAAAGCAAAGGAGCAATTTGTAGAGCAATGGGTAGAACAAGAGGCATTGCGACTAGAATTACTCAATAATAATGCATCACAAGCAAAATTAGTAGAAATGCGTGCACAAGCATTTGCTGGAGAATTGTCTAAATACTATTTAGAAGAAGATGCTATCACTAGACAAGTTGATACTGTTATTACAGAAAAGGAGCTTACGAAGTATTATAATGAGCATAAAAACGAATTCGAATTACAAGATTATCTTGTAAAGGCACTCTATTTAAAGGTTCCAGTTGGAGTTCCAATAGAAAAAGAAATTAGTAATCATTACCTGTTAAAAAATGATAAAGATCTTTCGAAAATGAATTCTTATGCTAAACTTTATGCGGAAAACTTTTATTTCGATGATGAGCAATGGATTTATTTTAATGATTTAACAAAAGATGTTCCTTTGAAAAACTTTAACAGGGACAACATCGTTTTAAACAGAACAAAAACTTATTTTTCGGATGAAGAATTTACTTATTTTATAAATATTTTAGATTATAAATTAAAAGATTCAGCTCCCCCATTTGATTTTTTAAAACCTCAAATAAGGGAAATCATACTTTCGAAAAGAATAAATAAAATTAAAGAAGAAATTGAATCGAAATTGATACTTAACACTAAGAAAAAACATGACATTAAAATTAATTTGTAGTCTTTCACTCTTTATCAGTTCTTCATTGTTTAGTCAAAGTAATGGCGAAATTGTTGATAAAATAGTTGCACAGGTTGGAGACAATATTATTCTTTTATCTGATATTGAAGCTCAAAAACAACAGGCAATTGCAGCTGGAATTACTTCGGGGAAAATCATGGATTGTGAGGTTCTAGAAGAATTAATGTATCAGGAATTGTTAATCAATCAAGCGAAATTGGATTCGTTAGTCATAACTGACGAACAAGTTGATTCAGAAATGGAAAACCGTTTACGTGTTTTAGAAGAACAAATTGGAAGTCGTGAAAAAATGGAAGCATTTTACGGCAAAACTGTTGGACAAATAAAAGAAGAGTTTCGTCCAATTATTAAGGAAAGATTGATGGCAGAAGAGATGGAAAGAACAATTTCTAGTGATCTATCCGTTACTCCGAAAGAAGTTCAAGATTTTTATGCTACAATTCCAAAGGATTCAATTCCATTTATCAATGCGCAATTAAGTTTCCAACAGATTGTAAATTATCCTGAAATCACAAAATCAGACAAAAGTGCAGCATTCGAGAAATTAGAGGGAATTAGAGAAAATATTTTGAGTGGTAAAAGTTTTGACACGCAAGCCAGAATTCACTCTATGGACCCTGGAAGTGCTCCTCAAGGAGGTAAAATTGAAGGTTCAAGAGGAATGATGGTTCCACCTTTTGAGGCAGCGGTTTTCTCTTTAACACTTGGTCAAATTTCTGATGTTTTCGAAACGAGTTATGGTTATCACATTGTTAAACTTCTGGACAGAAAAGGTGATGATTACATCTGTCAGCATATCCTTATTGTTCCTGAATTTAATGGTAATGAATTAGAAAAATCTATCATCGGGATGGACTCATGTTATGCATTGCTGATAGCAAAAAAAATCACTTGGGAGGAAGCTGTTGTTCGCTTTTCAAATGATGAAATGACAAAACAAAACAAAGGAATCATAACTAATCCAATTACAGGAGAACAAACTTGGGATATGGAGGATTTAAATCAAGTAGATCAACAAATCTTTCTATTGACCGATGCATTGGAAAAAGGTGATTATTCTTCGCCTAATATGTATGTAAATATTTATGACCGTAAACAAGGAATCAGAATAGTTCGTTTGATGAATCGCACAGAACCTCACATTGCAAATTTGAAAGAAGATTATGCTTTGATAAAACGTGCTGCCGAAAATGACAAGAAACAACGCTTAATAAACAATTGGGTGAAAGCGAAAATTAGTAATGCATACATTCGAATTGATTTATCCTATCAAAATTGTGCATTCAAAAATAACTGGTTAGGGAAATAGATTTATATTTAACAAAGAAAAATTAAGAACATGTCAGATACAGCAGCCATTAATCAGCTCGTTGAACATTATAAAGAATTAAAAAACGAAATTCACAAAGTAATAGTAGGTCAAGACGACGTTGTTGACCAAGTTTTAATTTCAGTTTTCTCCAGAGGTCATTGCCTTTTAGTTGGTGTTCCTGGATTAGCAAAAACCTTGTTGGTTAACACCATTGCACAAACGTTGGGATTAAGTTTTAATAGAATTCAATTTACCCCAGATTTAATGCCATCGGACATCATTGGCTCTGAAATTTTAGATGAAAATAGAAATTTCAAATTCATCAAAGGACCACTTTTTTCGAATATAATTTTGGCGGATGAGATAAACAGAACTCCTCCTAAAACGCAATCAGCCTTGTTAGAAGCAATGCAAGAACGTTCGGTCACAACAGGTGGTGTAAATTATGTATTACCTGCACCATTTTTCGTGTTAGCAACGCAAAATCCTATTGAACAAGAAGGGACATATCCCCTTCCTGAGGCACAATTGGACCGTTTCATGTTTAATATCTGGGTTGACTATCCAAGTTATGTTGAAGAACTTGCAATAGTTAAAGCAACTACAAATGACATCAATGTTACATTAAAACATATTCTTACTGCCGAGCAAATAATGGATTATCAGGCGTTGATTCGTCGTATTCCGGTTGCAGACAATGTAATGGAGTATGCAGTGAAATTAGTTGGTAAAACACGTTTTGGATCTGAATTCGCTCCACAAATCACCAAAGATTATATTACTTGGGGTGCTGGACCTCGTGCTTCTCAATACCTAATTGTTGGAGCAAAATGTCATGCAGCGCTAAATGGTCGTTTTTCTCCAGATATTGAGGATGTTAAAGCAGTCGCTAAGCCTATTTTACGTCACCGTTTAGTGCGTAATTATCGTGCAGAAGCAGAAGGTTATTCTATGGATAAAATAATCGAAAGTTTACTTTAAACACTTGAATATCGATGGAATTAATAACAATTAAAACATTTGACAATTCCATTGATGCTCATCTTCTGAGGATTGAATTGGAAAATGAAGGAATTGAATGTTACATCTATGATGAGCATACGGTAACTTTATTTCCGCTTTATTCAAATGCTGTTGGTGGGATAAAAGTAAAAATCCTGAAAAAGGACTTAGAACTAGCAAAAAGTATTTTGTTGTCTGCTATTAAAACAGTTATTTGTCCGAATTGTGCTTCTCAAAACATCATTCTTAATTATAAATCAATGAAAGGATTAAAAGGATTTCTTTCAGCCTTTACTTCGCTTTTCACAGTATCGTACCCACTTCATTATAAAATGGTTAATAAGTGTAGAGATTGCAACGAAGAATTTATTTCTGAGGAAGAAAATGATTAAGTACAAGATCAACGTTGTGTAATACTTCCAATTTTTCCTTTTTTAATATCAAATACCCACGTATAATATCCCACAAAATGGGAATCGAAAAATCCTTTCTTTTTATAAAATTGTTTAGGAATATATGCTCTATGTTTTTCTGATAGACCTTTAATTATTGTTTGAGGGGCAACACCATCTAGTAAACAGGGAGCATCACCACCTTTCGATTCGAATTTACTTCCATATTGCCAAATTTCTTTCCATTCTTTCAATTTTACTTTTCCACTAGTTGCATTTTCTGGAGCCATAATGTAAAAGCCACCAAAATTGATACGTCCTCTTAACACTTCTATTATTCCCAACGAATAGGCAAACCCCATGCTATGTGCAACAACATACAAAGTATCATTGGCAGATTTATTCGGTAATTCATTGAACAAAAGCAATAAATTTTTCCCGGCTATTCTTCCGTTTTCTATACGTTCTTGAAAACCACTTTTATTCGATTTCATTTTCAGTAATTCAACTGTTTTTATGGATTTGGATCCAAAAATACCCGAGCTTGAAATCGTGGTATTATAACAAACATGTTTCTTTTTATTGGCACATCGTTTTGGATAAATTGAAGAGGTAGTTGAGAAATTAATCAAACTTTCATAATTGGAGGTGCTCACCGAAAAATGTCCGTCGGCGTAATATGTATCACTTGGGTTAATACGTTTCTGAAATAATAAGTCCATTTCTTGCCAAGGCCTCCAATAATCATAACGATCAAAACTATAAATCATATTCCCCGTATTTGGAAATTCTAATCCTTTGTTTAAAATGTCTTTAAAGTTATCTTCAAAAGAACTTCCAATCGATGTTGGTCTATAGCCATTCACAAAAAGTAATATTCGTTCTGCTGGATCCGAAAGTTGGATTTTATTCGTTAGATCATTTCCTAAATGATTGAAGACCTTTTGATCAACAATTGTTCCATCACTTTTAATATAATTGAAAACAAAGTAATGACTTTGAGCGATTTGTCTAAAATCAAAATTTATCAAAACCAAACTATCTTTGTCCTCAATATATTTACATTTACTCCAGTTCCCGGCTTCATCTTGTCTCAAATCAAAATACAAGACTTTCTTTTTTCTTTTTACAAACCATTCATCTTTTCTTTTGATCAACATTTCAGATGATAATGCATTTCTATTAGAATAGTTAAGATTTTGATTGGCTAGAATTGTATTTTTTACTTGTTTGAAATTTTGACCTTTCAAATCTTGAAGAATCCCCTCTTTTACTTCAAATTGCTCGTAACCTTTATTGATCAATAGAAAAATTAGAAAATATACTAAAACGCCTGAAGCAAAAAATCCTAACCTTGCTAAAAACTTCCAAAAACGAGGATATTTCATTTTTCGCATAAGAAATTTATTAAAACGCTTACGCAATAAAAAAGTACCGATCATAATAAAAACAAAAGCAACAATATGCCAGAAACAGATAAAATATCCAGCCAATTTGAAGCGAACTTGAAAAAAGAAATCATTAATATTCAAATGGTATGACTCAAAATTCTTCTTATATGGTCGTTTTAATGAAAGTAGTAGATCGTTATTCTGTAGAATAATGTTTCCTTCTTTATCTTCTTCCCAAAAGTAATATGCCACCAATCCACTATTTGTTTTTACGTCCTCATAATTATCAAAATAAGAAAAACTGTGACAGCTATGACGAATGTTTTCCCATTGAAAGAACTGAAGTTCAACTCCTCCTTTTTCATCCATTAAATTGGCCGTAGTATTGAGTTTTGGACCTTCATTTAGCCAACTATTTTGCAATGCGCCAACTCCATATCCCAGCTGACGAGCAATGGACAAATGCATTTTATCTAATTCATTCACTTTAACAAAACCAACAGCTTTATTTTGAACCATGAATCCATTGATTTTCGGATTAACAAAACCTGGAATTATGAAGATATAGTATGCGTTTTTATCAGCATTTGGAAAACTTTCAAAATACGCATCACGAAATTCTTGCATTTGATTTGTAAATCGATCATTTGTTGGACTCGGATTATCAAATAGAGCTTTAAGATCAATATCATTTGATTTAAAAACTGAATTAATTCGAACGTTAAAATTAAGATTGGCCTGCGAATAAATAGCGTTTAGATATTGCTCGAGGCTATCTCTGTTTAAATCAATATCCATCAGTGGTATGATGATTACTTCTTCTGACTTTAAATCGTAAACCTCTACGTTTAATAGTCCTAAACTTTTTCCTTGATATTTAGCTACGACACTATATTTATAGGTTTTTTTAGGAAGAAACAAGGTGAATGTACTGTCATTCTTTTGTGCAAAACGAATTTTTTCAGGTTTCCCTTTGATTTTAAAATCAAGCTGTCTGATGTCGAAATCAGTTATATTTTGAAGAAGCGCATCAACGTTATCTGGAATATTATAACCTACTGACTTGTAACAAATTTTATAATCATTAAATTCATCTGTTTCGAATGATTCATAAAATTTAGACCATTCAGGATGCATATATTCGTCAAAACCAAATTGTTGAATCTCACTCTTTTTGAATAAAATGTGAGCAGACTGATTCTTGGAATTCACCGGTGTAACTTTCTTTAATTGCCCGTATAATGGAAAAACCAATTGGATTGGTAAGATCAAACAACAATATAAAAAAAGATAGATTTTCAACACGGTCAAAAGTAAAGCCTTTGATGAGAATATCCTTTTCTTAAACGCTTTTTATTTGTTAATTGTTATGAATCCTCTATTCATTAAAAACATTGTTTAGCTCTTGGTTTGAAAAAATGCAGTCTCACAAAAATCTGTTTGTTTCCCATATTATATCTTTTCAAATTTCCGAATTCAAGAATTTTCGAATTCGCAATATATCGAACACCACTTTGAAAAAATATAAAACCAATTAACATTTAATGAAGTACCTTTGTTTTTTAAATAAAATTTCCAATTTTGAAAACGTACAAAGAATTAGGTGTTAAAGATGAATTCATTAAAGCACTTAAAGAAATAAATATTGAAACACCAACAGAAATTCAAGAAAAAGCAATTCCATTTTTGATTGAAGATCGAACAGATTTTATTGGCCAAGCTCAAACGGGAACTGGTAAAACAATAGCTTTTGGAATTCCACTTTTACAAGCTATTGATAACAATGACAGCCGTATTCAAGCATTGATTCTTTCACCTACAAGAGAATTATGTCAACAAATTGCTAAACAGCTTTTTAAATTGACGAAATTCTCCAATAAAATTTTCATCGAATCAGTTTATGGTGGTGAGAAAATTGAAGATCAAATTCGCGCTTTGAGCCGACCAACACATATTGTTGTTGCCACACCTGGTCGTTTGATTGATTTACTAGATCGAAAAGCAATTGATTTAAGTCAAGTTGAAACGATTGTACTTGACGAAGCGGACGAAATGTTGAGTATGGGATTTAAAGATGAATTGGAAAACATCTTAAAACACACAACTGGAAGCCGAAACACCTGGTTATTTTCAGCTACAATTCCTGAAAATTTGAAAGCAATCATTGGAAAATACATGGATACCGAGGCTTACAAAGTTGAAATCAACAAACGCAATATCGTAAATTCTTCAATTGAACATCAATTTCTTACGTGTGATCCACGCCACAAATTTGAAAGTCTAGTTCAATTTCTAAATGTTCAAGGTGGCGATAGTGGAATTATTTTCTGTCGCACAAAAACAGACACGCAAGATTTGGTAAATAAATTACTAAGCAAAAACTTTGTTGCTGATGCAATTCACGGTGATTTGCAGCAACGTGAGCGTGAAAAAGCGATGAGAGCTTTCAAAAAACATAAGATTCAATTGTTGGTTACAACGGATGTATCTGCTCGTGGTATTGACGTTGATGATTTGTGTTTTGTTGTGCATTACAATTTACCTGAAAAACTAGAATACTACACACACCGGAGTGGTAGAACAGCTCGTGCAGGTAAAAAAGGAGTTTCATTGAGTATTATTGATGCAAAAGAAACGAGAAGAATTCGTCAAATTGAACAAGCACTGAATATCAAGTTTAAACGAATTTCGGAGAAATAAAATTATTTAACAAACTTCACAAAAACCTCTGTGCCTTTGCGTGGTTCAATTGAATTGTGACAGGGTTCTATTGCTATTTCCGAAAAATATTTTTTGAAATAATTAAAGTATTCAGCCGTGTTTCCTCCGAATGGCGGGCCTCCTTCAAAATCACGGTTAAACAATACGCCGACCAATTTACCTCCTGGTTTTAAAAGTGAACTAGCATGTTGCGCATATTTTGCCCTGAGCATTGGATCAATTGCACAAAAAAGTGTTTGCTCAAGAATTAAATCATAACTTCCTTCGTGCGCGAAAAAATCACCTGTATGTAATTGATTTGCAGGAAAAATTGGATTGCGCTGTTGAAAATCCAAAATCGGTTCTTCAGAAAAATCCAATAAATGCACATTGGTAAAGCCTTTTTTAAACAAATATTCTCCTTCATAACCTAAACCGCAACCAGGAATTAAAAGCTGTATTTCTTTATCGGTCAGTTGATCAACATACTCTTTAATTGGAGGCGAAACTTGTTTCAAATCCCAACCAGTTTGGTTTTCTTGGTAGCGTTTACTCCAAAATTCAGGTGATAAAAAATCGTTCATAGTTTAAAGCTAATGATATTAATCTAGAAGAATAACCCGTTGACTTGAACTACTATTTTTTGAAGTGAATTGCACGAAAATGATTTTTTCATTCAAACTTCTTAAATCTGTTTCTAAAAAACCAGTGGTTTCGTGTTCACCCAATAATTCACCTATCACATTATAAAATCTAATTACTCCTTGTTCGATTGAATGAATTTGAATAATTCCAGTAGTTGGATTAGGCGAAACAGAAAAACGCATTAATGATTCATTAATTCCTGCTGGTGCCTCATTGATCACTGCTAACGCATCCAAATCAAATCCGCCGGATTCAAACTCTGTAGGATAAGGATCATTGATTAAATCGCCTGAATCGTCCATTGAACCAAATTGCGCATCAATACTTCCTAATACATCAATTAATTTCACATGCGTAATTGCATGTATATCTAAATTTGGAATTCCAACTAGCTCTTCCAAATCAAACGGAACACCATAACCTTGACGATATTTTCCAGCGAGATTATAAACATAACGGCAATCGACAAATGAGAAATTATCTGTTTGAATAGTTAATGGAATTTCACTAATCGATGGAAATCGAAAATAATTGACACCATCAGAACTTACTTCAACATGTGCAAATTCCATATAATCATCTGCAAATCCATTTTCGAAAACTGCAAAATCCGGTCCCGCTAAATTCATTATCGCATTTGAAAATGTTAAAACAGCTTCTCCCCCATCTCCTAGAGAAACGACGCTGATTCCATCGCCTTCAGCAATTCCTAATGCTTCTTGTTCTAATCCAAATCCTACAACTCCCAAGCTTGGATTGGCAACATTCAAATAACCTCTTGAAACTTGAATTCCAGTTGCCCAATTAACAATCACAGACGAATCTTTATGAATGGCTAATGATCCATTTTGACCTGCAGGTGCATCAAAAGTTTGTCCAAATAAAATTGAAGAAAAGATAAGTGTTATTAGACTTAGCACTTTATTCATAAAAAATGATTTTACTTGGATTCAATCCAACATGAAAGCTCTTTTCTAAAATTCCTGTTGAACTGAATTGTTTAACATATCCCGTATTCGTAAAACTCATGGCATCCAAACAATAGATTTTATCTGAAATCGGATTGTATTTCACACCATAAAGAGTTGTAATTGAACTTGTGTTAATGAATGAATTGTTTTCAATTGTTTCTGTTAGCGTATTGAATAAACGTATTTCGCTTGTTTGATTCGAATAATTGTAAAACGATACTAAGAAATAATCGTTCATGCGTTCCATTCCAGAAGCATCAAAGGAAAATGTTTCTTCAACCGTATTGGAAACAGGATTAATTTTCACCATTCGAGAAGGAATCGTTCCATAATTTCCACGAGCAATTACATACACATCGCCTTGACTATCAACTTCTATAAAACCGGGATTCTTGCCGACTGTAATCCGTGTAATTTCTTGAAAAGTTGTAAGATTGATAATTGAAACGGTGGAATCAAGATTGGGTGAATTTAAACCGCCAGAATTGGAAACAAATAATTTTCCATTAGAAACAGTAACATCTTCTGGATTTGAACCAACTTGAATTCGCTGAGTAATAGTCAAACTTGTAGTATCCAATACATCTACAAACCCATCATAACATGTGATAAACGCCTTCGAACCAGAAAAGGCAATTGATCGTGGTTGTTTCCCAACACTTCCGTTCATCATTGAAATTTGTTTGATACTTGTTCCTGTTGATTTTGAAAGTATTTCAATGGTATTTGAATTATTTACAACGATATAAATTTTACCACCATAAATTTGCATATCGTTTCCAGTATCACCCAATAATCGTCCATTTTTTGAATTGAAAAAATCAATATCTACCTCATCTGTCGAAAAATTCAACCATGATAAAGAGGCGTTATTTTGCTGAAAAAGTCCTTCACAAAGCACAAGCATTCCGTTATCCAAAGTTGAAACTACTTCAGGATCTGGTTTTTCCTTTTTACAAGAGAAAAACAAGAGTACAATTCCTATAAGACTAATTAAACGCATAATTGAATGAGATTAAAAAATTTCTTCCCGGCATCACATAGTAACGGACAATTGCATAAGAAAAATTGAAAATGTTTTTACAAGAAAACTGAATTCTTATATCATGTTTTTTTACTTTAATTGTCGAAAAAATAGAAAAATCTGAAACCACAAACCCTGCAACTTCATTTGAACTATTATTTTCATTCAAGGAATAGCGCAATGAATTTCCGAAAGTACTCCACCTAAAACCAGTATTTTTCCATTTGAGAGAAATGTCTGCATTGAATGTATGTTTTGGAAGATAAGCGATTTGATGTCCAAAAGTTGGGTTATTTCTATCCGTAATATCCGTTGCTAATTGCAAGGTGTAGTTAAATAAACTATTGATGTTCCATTTATCAGTGAATTTATAACTCAATTCAAAAGTCGATTCTGCCCCTAAAATATTCACTTTTCCAACATTTTGCATCGACCAAACAAATAAATTCTTGGTTGGAATAGCTACTATTTTATTATTAATCTGATTGAAATAAAAATTCGTTCTATTTACAAGTGATAATTTCCCTAAATTCGGACTTAATACTATGCCTAAAGTTAATTGATTCGATTCTTCTGGTTTCAACTTACTATTTCCAACGGAATTGTAATATAGTTCATTAAAAGAGGGCATTCTAAATGAATTTCGATAAAAAGCAAAAGTGCTTAAGTTCAATTTCTGAATCAATTCTTTCGACTCAATTTGAATAAAAGGGTTCACTTTGAACATACTTGGAATACTCAATGTATCATTCATATCTTGAACGAATTGAGATGACAATTGACCAGTAATACTTAACGGTTTTAAATTCAATTTCGTTCCCAAAAGTGAGAAATTATGCCATCTAATTGGCGCTCCAAAAACAGAATTATTCGATCGCAACTTACTTATTTGTTCTTCTGTTCCAAAAAACAAACTGATCTTTTTTGAAATTGAATATTGCGTATTTATTCCAAATTGGATTTGATCATTTTCATAATTTGAGAACAATCCTCCTGCAGAATTGAGAAAAGAAGAGTCTGTGTAATTTAATTTTCCAATTGAAGCATTTGAGAAAATTCTTAAGCTCCATTTATCATGAAAGTGAGAATAACCTATTTGCAAACGATTATTTGCTGTTTGTAAGGTTTGAAAACTGTTATCACTATACAAAATAACTGCTCCAGGTAATTCTTGATTGCTCCAATCTGAACGATAACTGAATGAAAGAAGTCCATTATCGGCTATTCTACATCCAAAGGATAAACCGCCATAAGCATCTTGAAAATGATTGTTATAGCGTGTTCCAGAATATGTTGTTTGTCCATTTTGAAAAGAATAAGGATAAACTCCATCCGCAAATCGGTATTTTCCAAAAGCACTGACAAATATTTTCTTGAGGCTAAATTTGTATGACAAATAATTATCATATTGCCCAAAAGAACCTAGTTTTGAGGCAAATCGAACTTTGTGTTTTTCAGCGGAAAAGGTGTTTTCAAATGTTTCGATGTATACAACACTTCCAGCAACTTGCGCTGAGGTTGGAACCAAAACGCTTTTTTGACCACCTGCCACCAAACTGATTGATTCAATATTATCACTTTGAATTTGACCAAGATTAACTTGACCCGTTTGAGTATTGCTGTTTGTAAAACCGTCCACAACAATACTGGTGTGCTGACTTCCCAAACCACGAACAGAAATCGTCTTCAATCCACCTAAACCGCCATAAGATTTTACATTAATTCCAGCAAATTTCTGCAACAATTGTCCAACATCTTCAAAATTCAATTCTAAAATCGTTGCTCTTTTCAGCGAAGGAATTCTATTAACCGACTTTCTTAGACTATCGGAAACGCTAATTTCTCGCAAATCTTTTTCAATCAACTGCGCAAATGTCAGTTGAGGAATCAGCAGAATTAATATATAAAAGAATTTTTTCAACATGAAAGTGGGCAATCCGTAGATTGCCCATTATTTCTTATTTAATTATTTTCTGTACTGCTTTACCTTTTGAATTGACCAATTCTAGAAAGTAAATACCAGCAGCTAAATCTTCTAAATTCAAGATAGAAATACCGAAATGATTTTCAGAAAGCATCGTTTTACCATTTATATCTTTTAAAGTTAAGATACCGTTTTCTCCTTTAACAGTTAATAAATCTTGAACTGGATTTGGATATACATCAATGGACAAATTCGTGTTTTCTTCAATTCCTTGAATGGAAGATTTATACACATCATCAATTGCAAAATAGGTTGGTGTATTAATTCCAAAAGCTCCTATATCCGATGATTCAATTCTAAAAGTTATTGAATAAGGTAAAATCCCAAAAGTTGATAAATCTACTTTGATCCAACTATCAATAATATAATCTTGTGAATTATCAGTAAACCTATAATCGGCTAAATACACTTCAACAGAATCTTTAATTCCACTGTATCCTTCAGCTATCACCCAAACTCTATAAAAATCTTCACCATTTGTGCCATCAAGGGTTATTCCATCTGCTGCATAAATAGAACCAAATTGTTTGCCATATGCATCTCCATCTCTCATTGAAATGGCTGAAAAGGAAGTATTAGTGATAAAAAAAGAATCTATTGCTAAAGAAGAATTTCCTTGAATTGTTCCTTCAGGATAATAAACCCCATAATTTTCTGAATTTCTTCCTGAACCCGTAAAAGCACTATATTGATTTCCCCAACCAGCTGTTGTATTATCTGTCACGTTTGAAATGGAAAAGCCATTCCAAGAGCCCCAAGCTGCATCATAAACATTTGAGAACGTAAATCCCGCCATTGAAAAATTACTTGAACCCGCATAACCATTGTCGTAGGTTTCTGGATTTAGAACTACGTTTTCAAAATCAATAACTGTTTGAGCGGTCAAATTGCTACACACAAGGGCTGTAGCCACAAAAACATAAATCTTCTTCATTTTTTATATAAAATAGTTAATAAAAAAAGAAAAAATCAGGTAAGAGAAATAACACTCGCTTGTTTAAAACAGCGAACACTAAATCGGACTTTTATCTGAAGTCTTCATTAAAAAATGATTTGGGCAAGTATTCTGACTTTCACCAATCCTTCTCGTCTTCCCATTCGCTTTGCAAACAGTGACATTTTGAGGGGATCTTACAGTGATTACAGCTGCAGATACAGTTCCGGATTCAAACCGGATTCCTTTTTATTCCACTAAGTGGTACCAAAATCTTTGCGAAGATACTGAAAAATTTGTAATTCGGCACTTCGATAAACTCAGTGACCAAATTACTTTGGGATATAGGATTTTAGATTCGGAAAAAAGGTAAAAGGAAGAAGGTAAAAGTAATGTGACTCAATGGAATCAACCTTTTTACCCTTCGGCAAGCTCAGTACATCGCTTTTTACTTTTTCATTTTTACTTTTACCTTTTTACTTTTTCATCCTTACCTTCCAATCTCCACGTATATTGAACCATAATCGTTCTAGGAGGTTCTATTTTCAATGGTCTCAACGAATAACTTCTATTCAAAATATTCGTTCCAATAATTGCCAATTTATGTTGATCAGTTATTTTAAAGGAAAGTCGAGCATCAAAAATCCAGTTACCAAAACGATGCGCATCGTAATAATCCATGTAGCGTAAATCTTGTAATACAGCTACATCTTTTGTTAATTGCTCAAAATCTTTGATAATCGCATCCATGTTGATTATTTTACTGAAGTATTTTGCACTTAAACCTATTCCAAGTTTTTTGAAGAAAGTAAATTCAATGTCTGCTTTTACGTTGTGTAAAAAGCGGTATTTTAGTATCCCTTGTGTTGAATCTAAAGATGTGGTATTATAACTAAAAACACGATTCAAAGAATCAATGGCATATACATAATCAGGTGTTAGTGTTTTTGGGACGATATAATTGTATCCTGCCATAAAAACAACTTCAGACTTCTTAGAAATTTTCGCTAATCCCGTAAAGGACAAATCTAAACCTAATACTCTAGAATTTCCAGTATTTAAAAACTTGAACCCAGCACTTGAACCCAGCGCTTGAGGAGTTGTTAAGGGATGCCAAATACCAAACATGTATTCAATCGTATTTTGATATTCCTGCCAAAAACCTGCTAAATCCAAATAACCTTGTAATTTACCAAATTTCAATCCTTGTTTAATTCCGACTTCTGCATTCCAACTACTTTCTGGTTTCAATTCAGGATTAGGGAAAACACCAAAATTTCCAACGCCTGTTTTAATGAACCGTTCTGTAATTGTTGGAAAACGATAACCCTGTCCATAAGATGCTCTTAAATAGGTTTCTTGATACAGCTTAATACTAGTTCCAGCTCTAAATATTGGTTTCAAAGCCGTTACATTATTGTTCAATTGAAAATATTCTAATCTTCCACCAATTGATAAATTTATTGTTTTATTAATTTTATTTTCTAATTGTGTATATGCTGAAACATTCAACATTTGATTATTCGGAGTACCTGAACCTGAGTAAATATTTGAATACGAATCAGTAAATGTTGTAGTTAAACCACCTATAAAATCTAGATTTTTCAATTGAGGATATGTTTTTTGGAACATATAATCTCCATATAATGTTGTAGCCTTATTAGATTGATTTGCAGACATTTCATTGTCAACATGCAAGATTCTTGTTCGAAGACTATGCTTACCATTTGTCTGGGTATATAAATTCACAAATGGATCAACATTAAAAATAAATTGATCTTGTAAAAAAACTGCTCCCGGATATGCTCTATAAAGACCTGAAGTATCATTCAACCAAGCAAAAACCATATTCGAATGTGCTATCATGAAATTACCATTCATTCCGTAATTCAAACCTTTGATTTTTTTGGAGCGATAACGAATATTAAAATTCAATCGTGCCCTTTTAGAAATCAGATCCTTTTCAGTAAAATTTGTAAGGGTATCTGGAAACATAGTCGCAACAATAGAATCTGTAATTGGCGGGCCAATATATCCATGATCGTAATTTATGTTTCCTCCGATTACGAAATCAAGGTTGTTTTTTATGATCCTTGAATGCAGAAAATTCATACCATGTATTCCAGGATAATTTTCCCACCAGGTAGTATTTTCTATTCCAGGCTGAGAATAAGCACCTGAATAGACATTTACTTTCGTTAATGGTTTACTTGTTGGATAGGCTGTTCTAATATTAATCGACCCAGATAAAGCGGAACTTCCAGATAAGACAGAAGCAGCTCCTTTAACAACTTCAACTTGGTGTATGTTCTCAACTGGAATAAATCCCCATTCTGGTCTTCCAGCATCGCCAGACAACATAGGCATATCATCTACTAAAACAGCAACTTTTGAACCCACACCAAAAGTAAATCCACTACCTCCTCGAATTTGAGGTTCACCATCCAAAATATTCAATCCAGGTGTTTGATCTAATGCTGTTTCAATACTTCTTGTATTTTTATTTTCAATTAAAGCAGGTTTAATAACATGTAATGAAACAGTTTGATCTTCTAATGGTTTATCAAATTTTCCAACCTTCACTTCTACAACCTGAATTTCTTGATAAACTGGAGAAAGCACAATATCTAAATTAACTGTTTGATTTTCAAACACAAAAACATCCAACGTATCAGGCGTCATTCCAGAATATCTACATAATAGCGTATTTTCACCAACAGGTATTTCCAACATGTAATTACCTGACTCATCTGAAACGGCTCCAATTGTAACATCTTTTTTAAAGATAATTGAAGCGCCCATAATAACATCACCTTTATGATCTCTTACCTTACCAACTACCTTCCCGTTTTGGGTAAATGCCGAAAATGAAATAAATAATAGCACAAAATGTAACAAGAATCTGAAACAACTCATATTAATTTTATTAAAAAATAAAAACCATCTCACAAATGAGATGGTTTCTTAGAATGAAATTTAATTATAAATTGGAAATCTTTTGAATCAAATTCCCTTTTGATGTTTGAACATGAATAAAATAAATTCCAGTTGGATTATTGAATGCAACTTTATTTTGAATTTGACCAGATTGAATTAATTGGCCATTAGTAGCATATATTTTATAATTCCCAACCAATTCTGAATTCGATGTAATATACAATTGTTGATCAGAAACAAAAGCTTTAAACGAAGTTAAACTAACATCTTCTATTCCAAAATTTATATTTACAGTCATTGAAACAACAGCTTCATCACATGTAATTGCTGGTGTACCTGCATCACAAATGGAATACGTGTAACTATCTAATCCAAAATAACTTGCATTTGGTGTATATGTAATTTCTCCAGTCGTATTGTTTACCGATGTTGTACCGTTTATTGGAGCCACCGTTACGGTTAAAGAAGTTAAATTAATTTGATTTTCAACATCCACATCATTTGCGACAACATTGGTAACGACAGCATTATCTATCCATGTAGACTCAATATCATCATTTGCGATTATTTGGTTGTTCCCCACAATAACTTCCGTTACTGTTACCGTCACAGTAGCATTATCGCACAAAACTGGCAAACCATTATCACAAATCGTATACGTATATGAATCAACACCAAACCATCCTGCATTTGGCGTATAAGTTGTAACTCCAGTCAAATTATTCACACTTACTGTTCCATTTGCAGGTGGTGTTAAAATAACCAATGAACTTAAGTTTAAATCATTTTCAGGATCAGTATCATTTAACAATACTGAAACATCCACGGCTACATCTTGAAAAGTTGTAACAGCATCATCATTTGCAACAACAGGTTGATTTACTGGGTTGTAAATTAATTCAATATCATCAATCCAAAGTGAATCATTTGCAGAACCTCCACCTGGAATACTATTCGTAGTAAACGTTGATATAACATAGACCGCTGTTGATCCATTTCCAGTGTATGCAAAAGGAATAGACTTTCTAACCCATTGATTAGCCGTCGATGAAAAATTCAAAATTGCAGACGCAAAAGTATTTACACTTCCAACATCATTTGGATCCCTATATCCATTAGTATTATTATGGATTACCGTGCTAACTCGTGCTAAATTAGCACCTGCAGTTACAGGCTTGTATTTCACCCAAAACACAAGTGAATCAGGAGAGTTGGATAAAGTCTCAGAAAAATTAACATCTGTTGTCACTGATTTATTAAAATTCAATGCACTTGATGCAGATGTCGCACCCATTTCTATCTTCCCTATCGTTAAATTTCCATTAGCCACTACACCGAAACCAGCATTTCTAGACCATATCACTGCAGATTTTGCGCCAGAAGAACCAGGCCTGATGCTTGTTGACCAATTCAATTGTTGACCAGCAAAAGAATTCCATGTTCCAGAAGCAGTCATAAAACTGTTCCAATTCGTTGGTTCATGTAATTCAGGTGAACTAGTTTCCCACGTTTCAAAATTAGAATTCCCAATCTGCTGTTGAGAAAATGATACAAATGAAAATAGCAATCCGTTGATAATAAGTAATGATTTTTTCATGTTTGGTTAATTTGTTTCTTGCAAATATAAAAAACCATTTGTTCAATGCACAAATAATTTTATGCACAGAAAACTAGCCTCTAAAATTTTAATGATACTCTAAACCAACTAATTCAAGAATTAATTCGTCTTGGGTTTAGAACAATCTTTAATAATTCACTGCCATGAAAGTTAAAAACATACAAGAGATGAATGAGGCAGTTTTCATTCTTCGCCATTTCATAGACTTAAGTGCACGACTATTGCCGCTTTTGTACAAATTAGATCAAAAAATAACACCTTCAATAGAAGACATTCATAACAAAGAAAAGATTTTAACCGTATTTCGAACATATAATTTTGAAACGAATACGTCAGAACTTTTAATAGAATCAACTATTTTAGATTTAATTAGAGATTGCTATTCCAATATTATTAAAGAAGATCTTATTACCAATAAGCAAGTTTCATTAACCAATTTTTTAACAGAATATAATCGTTTAAAAAATAATTGGAGAATAGTCGAAAATAATTAAAACGTATTACTTTCGTTGAATGAAAAACACGAAAGATCCTGGTCTAAGAAGTAAATTCATCAAACCAGTCAAGCGCATGGTGAATGAAGACGGTTCCTACAACATTATTAGAAAAGGTGGTGTTTCAGGGATAAAAGATTTTTATAAATTCCTTATAGATCTCCACTGGTTTTGGTTTAGCTTAATTCTTATTG
>CANITF010000026.1 GCA_947470515.1 Flavobacteriales bacterium | reverse complement strand
GATATTTGTAATAATGCGATTACAGTGACTCAAACAATAACAGTTTTAGACACGCAAGTTCCAGTTTTTGCCGCACCACCAGCTGCTGTTTCAGTACAATGTGCTACAGATGTGCCAGCTATGACCAATCTTGGTTGGACAGACAACTGCACAGGAGCAGGAACAGTAACAGGGACAGATGGCGTATTAGTAGGAGGAACATGTGGCGGAACAATCACTCGTACTTGGACCTATACAGATGCTTGTGGAAACAATGCAACTGTAACTCAAACAATTACAATTGACGATAACACTTTACCAACGGCATCCAATCCTACAGCAGTAAATGTTGAATGTATTGGAGATGTTCCATTACCTAATATATTGGTGGTTATAAATGAGGCGGATAACTGTACAATTACTCCAATCGTTGCATTTGTTTCAGATCTTTCAGATGGAAATACGTGTCCTGAGACAATTACAAGAACATATTCTGTAACTGATGATTGCGGTAATTCTATTAATGTAACTCAATTGATAATTGTAAACGATATTACTAATCCAACTGCATCTAATATAGTAGGAGTGAGTGTTCAGTTAATTTCGTTAGTTCCAGTTCCAGATGTTAATGTTGTAACAAATGAAGCGGATAACTGTACAAATAATCCTATAGTTGCATTTGTAAGTGATGTATCAGACGGTTTAAATTGTCCAGAAACAATTACTCGTACTTATTCTGTATCTGATAACTGTGGAAATACAATTAACGTAACGCAAACAATTATTGTGAGTGATTTGATATTTCCAACTGCTTCTAACCCAGTTACAGTGAATGTTCAATGTATTGGTGATGTTCCTTTACCAAATATATTAGATGTGATTGATGAAGCTGATAATAGCGGAACGGCAATTGTTGCATTTGTTTCAGATGTTTCAAATGGAAATACATGTCCTGAAATTATTATACGAACGTATTCTATTTCGGATAATTGCAACAATATAATTTCAGTTTCACAAACAATAACAGTAAATGATGATACAGCACCAACGGCATCGAATCCTGCACCTATAAATATTCAAACTCTTGGAGGATTATTATCTTCAATAGCTATCCCAATTGATGTTTTAGCAGTCACAGATGAATTAGATAATTGTTCGGTTCCAACAGTAGCTTGGTTAAGTGATGTTTCAGATGGTAATACCTGTCCAGAAATAATTACTCGGACTTACACTGTTACAGATGCATGTGGTAACAATACTAACGTAACACAAACAATTACAGTTGATGATATTACTAATCCAACAGCTTCCAATCCAATTGGAATAAATGTTGAATGTATTGGAGATGTTCCTGTTCCAAATGTTGCAGTTGTAACCAATGAAGCTGATAATAGTACATTCTTTCCAATAGTCACTTTTGTGTCCGATGTATCAGATGGTAATACGTGTCCTGAAACAATTACTAGAACATATTCTGTTGCTGATGATTGTGGGAATTCCATTAATGTCATTCAAACAATTGTTGTAAATGATGTTACAAATCCTACAGCATCAAATCCTGCCAATATTTCGGTTCCAGGATCCATGGATGTTCCTGCTCCGAACATTGCTGATGTCATCAATGAGGCTGATAATTGTTCAGTTCCAATTGTTGCATGGGTGAGTGATATTTCAGATGGTAATGTTTGTAATTTAGAAAAAATCACTCGTACCTATTCTGTAACTGATGCTTGTGGAAATCAAATATTAGTAACACAAGTTATTACTATTCTTGCTGTTTACCCGCCGATTAATGCTGGGCCAGATCAATCAATTTGCCTAGGAGACATTACTAGTATGAATGCAGTTAATCCAATGGCTGTTCCAATTGCATGGGATAATGGAGGAATAGATGGTGTTCCTTTTAGTTTAGGTTCAACAACAACATTCACGGTGACCGCAGATAATTTAGGTTGTATCAACACAGATCAGGCTGTGGTGCAAGTTAATTCATTACCATTAGTATCTTTTACACCAGATGTGACTATAGGCTGTGCACCGTTAACAGTTAATTTCACTAACCTAACACCTAACTCAGTAAGTGGTGTTTGGTCAATTAGTAATGGAAATATAATGAATGGGGTAGGAATAGTTTCTTCGACCATTACGCAGCCAGGTTGTTTTGATGTGACATTGACGATCACAGGAACAAATGGCTGTGAGAATTCGTTAATATTAACGGATTTAATTTGTGTTGAGGCTTATCCAATTGCAGCTTTTAATGTTTCAGAGAATGAATTAACAATACTAAATACTGAAGTGCTATTCGATAATAATAGTATCGGCGCAACAAACTACTCGTGGGATTTTGGAGATAACTCTCCAGTAAGTTCTATTAATTCACCGCTTCATGTTTACCCGGAAGAGGAAGGAGTATATGAAGTTATGTTGATTGCAAGTTCACCATTTGGATGCGCTGATACGGCATATGCAACAATTCAAATAAATGAAGAATTGTTGTTCTATGTACCAAATACATTTACACCAGATGACGATAATTTCAATCCAACTTTCCAACCTGTATTTACTTCAGGCTTTGATCCGTTTGATTTCACTTTGTTGATTTTCAATCGATGGGGTGAAATTATATTTGAATCACATGATGCTACAATAGGATGGGATGGAACTTATAGAAGTAATGATCAAATGGCTCAGGATGGCACATATACTTGGAAAATAGAATTTAAAACATCTCTTAATGAGGAACGTAAAATCATTTTGGGTAGTGTGAATGTGATAAGATAAAAGTTAAAAGATTAATTAGAATAAAAAAGGGAAGTTTTCACTTCCCTTTTTTATTAAAAAAAAATTAATGGTTAATCTTAAATTTATTTTTGCGTAGCTCTTCTGTTTCTTTCCTTCATAATTAAGGATAACTCTCTACTAGTTTGACCTGCAACAGATGTGTTTTCATCAGCTCGTCTCAGCAAATAAGGCATCACTTCTTTGATTGGTCCATAAGGAACGTATTTAGCAACATTATATCCTCCATGTGACAAGTTATAAGAAATATGATCACTCATCCCTAAAAGTTGTGCAAAATAAATTCGACTATCATTTTTTGCAATTCCATTCTTTTCAAGAAGATCAATTAATGCTAACGCGCTTTGTTCATTGTGCGAACCTGCGCAAAGTGCCAAACAGTCAATATTTTTAACAATAATTTCTAATGCTTTGTCAAAATCAGTGTCGCATGCTTTTTTGTCTGGTTGTATTGGAGAAGGATAACCTTTTTGTTTTGCGCGTTCACGTTCCTTCTCCATGTAGGCACCTCGAACTAACTTTATTCCATAATGAAATCCTTCTTTTCTTGCAATGCTTATTTCTTGCTCCAAATAGTCAATTCTGTCATGGCGGTACATCTGCAAAGTATTGAATACTATTGCTCTTTCTTTGTTGTATTTACGCATCATTTCTAAAGTGATACGATCAATAGTGTCTTGAATCCAAGTTTCTTCTGCATCAATGAAAACAGAAACATCATTTTTAAAAGCTTCTGAACAAATTTTATCAATCCTAGAAATAGTTGTATCAAGTGCTAATTTTTCTTCTTCAGTTAAAATGGCATTTAAGTCATTTGCCTTTTCTAAAATTGAAAAACGTGAAATTCCTGTTACTTTGAAAACAGCAAACGGAATATTTGGATTTCCTTTAGCTGCATGGATGGTTGAAATAATTTCGTCAACAGTAGCATCAAAATCTTCTTCACTTGTTTTTCCTTCAACAGAATAATCTAAAATTGTGCCTACACCAAAGTCTCCAAGTATCTTAATCGTTTTCGTACAATCAGCAATTGTTTCACCGCCACAAAATTGACTAAAAATAGTTTTTTTAATTATGCCTTTTATTGGTAAACCAATCTTTAGAGCTGTGTTTGTTGACCATTTACCAACCTTAACCATTGTTGGACTACCAATAATTTTAAACAACCAATAGGCTCTTTTTAAATCAGCATTCGATTTGATTTTGAATGCTATTTCTGTATCGTCAAAAGAAATCATACTGTAAAATTAATTGGTTTTATTTCATAATGGCTAAATATGACCTAGCTTTATTTATTTTTGTTGAAAATTAATGAATTCCTATATATGAATTTATTCACATCAAAAGACTTTGTAATTGAGATTGGGTCAATTTTAGACTCTTCATTGAACGACTTATTATTGAAAGCCTACTCGCAATCTAAAGTTGTAATTATTGTGGATGAGAATACCCATGACTATTGTTTAGAATATCTTTTAACTTCTTTTGATTCATTAAAAGAGGCTGAAGTGATGCTTTTACCGGTTGGAGAAGAAAATAAGGTAATGGAAGTATGTTTCCAAGTTTGGCAAGCTTTGACCGATTATCAAGTAGGGAGAAAAGATTTGATTATTAATCTTGGTGGAGGAGTCGTAACTGATATGGGCGGATTTATCGCATCTATCTATAAAAGAGGTATTGATTTTATACACATCCCTACTTCTTTGTTAGGAATGGTAGATGCTTCAATAGGAGGGAAAGTAGGGATCGATTTAGGTCCTTATAAAAATCAATTAGGTGTTTTCTCTCATCCGAAGAATATTTACATTGATAAAATATTTCTAGAAACTTTGCCAGAAGAAGAATTATTGAATGGTTATGCTGAAATGTTGAAACATGCCCTTGTAAATGATAAAAGTCAATGGGAAAAATTGAAAAAAATTACCACTATTGATCAATTGAAGAATGAAACAATGATTCATGATTCTGTTAAAGTGAAATTTGATATTGTTGAAAAAGATCCTTTGGAAAAAAATGAACGAAAAAAATTGAATTTTGGTCATACAATAGGTCATGCAATTGAAGGCTATTTCATAGATACTTCGCCCATTGCTCATGGTCATGCCGTAGCGATTGGTATGCTTGCTGAGACATTTATTTCAATGAAACAACAACGCTTAATTTCAGATGAGTATTACGAAATTGAGGAATTGATAACGAGTAGATTTACTATGATTCAATTGGATGAAGAGGCAATTAAAGAAATCATACAAATAGCGAAAAACGATAAAAAGAATGAATCTGGAAAGATTTTTTGTGCTTTATTGAATCGAATTGGCAACTGTTCAATTGACAATGAAATTCAAGAAAATGAGATTGCTGATGCTCTATTTTATTTAAACAAGTTTGCAATTTCTTTGAATTAATTGCTTTTTAGATTAATTAATTTCTTTTTGATTTCTTCCAATTTAGAGATGAGATCTTCATTATCAAGCGGTATGGAAACTGTTTTAACCGAAATATTATTTTTTGTTAGAGCTTTTTTGGCACCTTCTAGCGTATAGCCATTTGTTTTAACCAAATTATAAATCTTGTTAAAATTTTCAATGTCTTTTGGGGTAAACATTCGGTTTCCCTTTTTACTTTTTTTAGGCTGAATTAAGTTGAATTCTTTCTCCCAAAACCTTATTAGCGAAGCGTTTACCTTAAACATATCAGACAACTCACCTATGGTGTAGTAAAGTTTTGATAGCTGCTTTATATCGATTTCTTCCAAAATGTAAATATGATTGAATCCCGAAAATAGTTATATTTTTGCAATCGCAATGCAAGGTTATACATTCATATTAAAATATTTGTTGCTTTTAGGGTGTTTTATCTCTTTAAGTTCCTTTAGTCAAACTGTTGGTAAAGACAGTGTTCTTGCAGTAGTATCTGATACAATAGCCAAAGCAGATACAATCGTCCATAAGAACAGCCAGCAGGTTGATGATCTAATATCCTATGCAAAGAAATTCTTAGGAACACCTTATCGCTATGGAGGAATGACACCATCAGGTTTTGATTGTTCGGGTTTTATAAATTATATTTTTGGAAATTTTGGTTTTGAATTAACGCGCACAAGTTATGGATTAGCAGAATTTGGTCAAACAGTAAAATTGGCGGATATCCAACCTGGAGATTTAATGTTTTTTAAAGGAAGTAATGTTCAATCAACACAAGTTGGCCATGTTGCGATGGTTGTAGAGGTTTCTCCAGGAGCAATAAAGTTTATTCATTCTGCATCTGGAGGTGTTGCGATTAATACGTTTAACACAAGCAAATATTACATTCCACGTTTTATCAAAGCAAAACGATTGGATTACGGTGTAAAAAATTGACTTTTCATATTTATTTTTCGTTTTTGCTTCTTTTTCTTTGTTCCTGAGTTTTTTGAATGGGTCTTATTTTTTTTGATTCTCAAATTATTAGTTATTTAAAAAAGGTTCGACATATTGCGAATTCGCGAATTTTCATCAATTAAATAAATTAAATCGAGTTGATTCTTAAATTTTAGATTAAATCAAAATTTATTTTTATTGTCTTATTTTTATCTTTTATTAAAGTTTACTTAATGGAAAACACTTTAGAAGAATCGAAATGGAATAACCGAAGACAATGGCTTTTTGTCTTTTTAGTTGGATTATTCGTAACCAATGCAATTACCGCCGAATTAATCAGTAATAAACTTATCGAAATACCATTAACATTTTCAGTTGGTGATTCAAATTTTGGTCCTTTTGTCACAATCGTGGGTGTTTTACCGTGGCCTGTTGTTTTTATTCTGACGGATTTATTGAATGAATTCTATGGTGAAAAGGCAGTAAGAAGAATCTCTTGGATCACCGCCATCTTAATTGCATATTGCTTTTTAATTGTCACATTAGCATTGCACCTTCCCGCAAAAGAAATTCCGGGTTCTTCTCTAGCGACAGACGCTGAATTCACCAAAGTTTTTGGTCAGGCTCAAATGGTAATAGTTGGAAGTATTGCTGCTTTTTTATTTTCTCAATTGATGGATGCAACGATTTTTCATTGGATAAAGAACAAAACTGGGAATCGATTTATTTGGTTAAGAAGTACTGGTAGCACAGTAATTTCTCAATTAGTAGATACAATTGTTGTTTTATATGTAGGGTTTGTTTTGCCTGGTTCGCTTTCCTTCAATGACTTCTTGAAAATTGCCCCAACGAATTATTTTTTGAAATTATTAATTGCAATTGCATTAACGCCTCTAATTTACTTGGGACATTATTTAGTTAAAAGGTACTTGAAGATTGAAAAAACTCACGTGTGAGAAATGCGTTTTTTTAAATGCCAAAACAAATAAACTAAAGCAAAAAATGCAATTAATGCTCCTAGTAAAAACCCGTTGGTAATCGATTCTAATGTATTGTTATAGGTTAAAAGAGTTGAAAAAGATCCAACCATAATTCCGATTTCTAAAGCAATAAACAATGTTCCTGTTCCAACACCACGTCTTTCAGGATGCGATAAATCTGCTGTCCAGGCAAATAATGTTGGACTTGAAATTCCAGTTGCAATTCCGAAGACTACTGCAGCTGCCGTGTATGCTTTCCAATCTTTTGAGTACCCAATTAAAATCATACTAAAGATCAAGAAAAGTATTCCTATAATTAAGGTTTTTCTTCTACCAATTTTATCGGATACAGAGCTGGTTAATAATCGGACAAGAATTGTCGATAGGACATAAATTCCAAAAAACCAACCTTTGTTTTCTATTCCTAGGAAAGTTGACATGTCTGGTGTTAAAACGAAGATTATTCCAGAACATGTTGCCGTCAAAAACATGACAGTGGCTGCAGGAAGAACACTAGGCTCAAAAACATCTTTTAAGGTTATTTGAAGTAATTGTGGTTTGAATTTTTCTGTTTTTTCGAGTGTTTCTTTTACAAAAAGGATTAAAATTCCTGCAATCACTGCGATAAAACTAGAAAAGAAGAACAGGCTGTTCATTCCCCATTCGTTATAAATAAATGAACCTAGCCATTGACCAACGCCTATTCCAAGAGAAATAAAAGTTCCCCAAATTCCCATGCCTTGTCCACGACTTTCGGCTGGAAGTAAATCTGTTACCATTGCTGTCGCGCCAGTTGGTAGGAAGCCGGCACTAAATCCGTGCAGAAATCTGAGTACAAGGAAAAACCAAACAGAAACAGAAAGTGGGTATAAAAGGGAAACAATGAAACAAATGATTAAACCGCAAATCATTACTTTTTTTCTGCCAATAGTATCGGAAAGTTTCCCCGAAAAAGGGCGCGATAAAGCTGCTGAAATTGTAAATAAAGTAATGATTAAGCCTTTGTGATTTGCTCCACCTAAATCTGTAATGAATTGATTCAATTCTGGCAAAATCAAATTGAAACTTGTCATAAATAGAAACATTGCAAAAGACAAAACCCAAAAATTCTTACTGTATTTTCTTTTCATTGGTGCAAAAGTACTCCTATTCTTTGCAGTCGAAAGCTTAATCGTTGAATAATTTGTTTATAACTCGTTTTATTCTTGAAACTCGTTTAAATTTGCAAGGGAGTTGTTAGTTGCAAATTACATGTTACAAGTTACAAGTTAGTATGGAGCTGCAATAATATATAGTTTATGTTTTTATGTAACGATGAATTACGAATTCCAAATCACGAATTACGAATCACGAATTAATTAGAGTATGATAAAAGAAGCAACATTTGGCGCAGGATGTTTTTGGTGTATTGAAGCGTGTTATGCCGAAATGAAGGGGATAGTGGAAGTATATCCTGGCTATGCTGGAGGACAAACGATAAACCCAACATATAATCAAGTGTGTGAAGGTAAAACTGGACATGCTGAAGTTGCTCGGATAGTTTTTAATGACGCTGAAATAAGCTTTGAACAATTGTTAGAGGTATTTTGGTTTGTTCATAATCCAACACAATTAAACCGACAGGGAAATGACATTGGCACGCAATACCGTTCAGTTGTTTTTTACCATGATGAGGAGCAAAAAAAAATAACGGAAGAATATAAAGCACGCTTAACAAAAGAAGAAGTTTGGGATCAACAAATTGTAACAGAAATTGTTCCGATTGCTAATTTCTATAAGGCAGAAGCCTATCACCAGAATTATTTTAAATCAAACCCCGAAAACATGTATTGTCAAGCGGTGGTGCGACCAAAGGTGGAGAAATTTAGAAAAGTCTTTGGAGAAAAGTTGAAGTGAAAATATGAATCAAAAAAAAAATCCGCGAGAGCGGACTTTTTAAATAGTATACTATTTACTGAATTTTTATAATTCCTCCATTATCTCAACAGAAGGATTAACTGTATTTAGTTTTCTGGATTTTTTTGCTGCTTTATTTTCCATTTTTTTCGCTTCTTGTGCTTCAAATTTTGCAAATTGCTCAGCATTGAGAATCATCTTCAATTGCGTTTTACGTCCCTCAAGATTGCCTTGAATATAAGTTTTTTTCATTTCTTGAGTCATGTTAACATCATTGCGAATTGCTTCATTTTTATTCGCAACGCCAAGATTTAACTCAGCAACTTTAGAAACTTGATCTGGATTTAATAAAAGTGCTTTTGTCATGTGCTTTGTGTGAGCATTAGCACGTTCTTGAGCAGTTTTTTTAATAGTTTCTTGTGCCGAAACAGCTGTTGTACCGATCATTAAAGCGATCCCAACAAATAATACATTTAACATTTTCATAGTTCTTATTTTTTGATTGACTTGTTCTTTTACAACAAACATGCCTAATTTATAATCATGCTAAAGTAAGGAAAATCGCATTAGAAATTACACAATTTAACCTTTTTTAAAACGAGGATTGTTGTATTTTTAGAAGATGAATATACAAATGATAGGTTTGCTCGCTTTTTTATTGATGACCGTTACTTCTTGTGGTACAATAACTTCAGCTGTCGATTCCGCTATGGTATTGAATCTGAGCAGAAAAAACCTAACCGAAATTCCTGAATATGTATACGAACTAAAGAATTTAACAACGTTAAAATTGTATGGCAATTCCTTGGATTCTATTTCTTGTAGAATAGGGGAACTTGAGAATTTGGAGGAATTATACATAGGAAAGAACAATTTGAAAACACTTCCTAAAGAAATTGGTCTTTTAAAAAATTTAAAAATTCTTTCCGTTCAATACAATGAAATATCTGAATTACCTACTGAAATTGGACTTTTGGAGAACTTAGATCAACTTATATTAAATCAAAATGAATTGAAATTTCTCCCAAATGAAATAGGAAATTTGAAAAACCTAGAAATGCTACAATTGAAATATAATTGGTTGGATAGTCTGCCAGATTCACTAGGAAATTGTGTTCAACTGAAATTTTTATACTTGAATAGGAATAATTTATCTGAATTACCAGAAAGTCTTGGAAACATTGCTGGTTTAAAAGAAGTTTACGTCGCTGGTGCTGGGCAATTGGTTTTAATTCCTGAATCTTTTTGTGATTTGAGGTTATTAGAAGTATTAGAAATCGATATGCGAACAGTTGTTCCGATGTGCCTATATGTGAAACAAACGAATCGATTGACTGTTATTCAGAAGTAATTTTTTGGTTCTCAACAAAAGGTTAAAGGTAGGTAAATAGTGTATTTACCTTGTATATCTAAAAATATCAGCCACAGATTCACTGATTATTTTTGTGCTATTTGCGGATGACTAATTTGTTTCTTTATAGAACAGCTTCTGTTGAGAGAATATAATCTGTGCATCTGTGGCAATGCTTTATATTTTAATCATTCATTATTATCGTCAATTGTGGTTTAATGGATATTGTGAGTCTAACTTAATGCTCTTTGAAGACAGTAAAAATGGACGTTCTACGTAATATTACTATTTTACAATTTTGCTATATTGAGTGTTGAAAATTTGCTAAAAATCAATCGTCTTTCTCTGCAATCATCGCTACAAACAACACCAAGTCATATGAAAAATGTGCTGCAACACTAAACCACAAACCAAAATGTTCATAACCAAATGAAATCAAAATGATAAACGGCAATACAACCAATCCATACAACGATTTCTTGAAGTTTTTTATACTGAAATAACCGTGAATTGCGACAAAAACAAAGGATGTGATCCAAACACCAAAAAAGGTTTGCATCCCAGATCTAAACAATAATTCTTCTCCAATCCCTGCACAAAGTGAAAGAAATATCGCATCAATAAAATTGATTTTTAAACCTTTTATCAATTGTTCTATTCCTAATGGAATGGATTTGAAAACAGGGGATTTAAGAATAACAGAAGCAAAAAACGCATAAATTATTCCGAATTCCAACCCATACAATAGTGGAATTGGTGCTATTTTATCAAGTTGAATAAATGTTTCCCAGTGCACATCTTTGAAATAATGTACAGCAAAATAAGCAGGAATAGGAAAAACAATTAATGTAACCCAGCCTAATAGGTGTAATTTGAATTTACTTATCATTAATAAAGTAAATGCTTTACCGTATTTCCGTTATTGATTAACTGCTTCAATGACTCAATTCCAATTTTTAAATGATTATCTACGAATTTTGATGTCACAACTGTATCGCTTTTATCCGTTTTAACGCCTTCTGGTGTCATTGGTTGATCCGAAACTAACAACAATGCACCTGTTGGAATATGATTCGCAAAACCAACAGTAAAGATGGTAGCAGTTTCCATATCAATCGCCATTGCTCGAATTTTCTTCAGATAGTCCTTAAACTCTTCGTCGTGCTCCCAAACACGTCTGTTTGTTGTGTAAACAGTTCCTGTCCAATAATCTTCGTTAAAATCTCTTATTGTAGTTGAAATAGCTTTCTGTAATGCGAAAGAAGGTAACGCTGGAACTTCTGGTGGGAAATAATCATTACTTGTTCCTTCGCCTCGAATTGCTGCGATGGGTAATACTAAATCTCCAACTTCGTTTTTACGTTTCAATCCACCACATTTCCCCAGGAATAAAACACCTTTAGGCTCGATGGCTGAAAGTAAATCCATACACGTCGCAGCTGAAGCACTTCCCATTCCAAAATTGATAATTGTAATACCATTCGCCGTAGCACATTGCATTGGTTTGCCCACACCAATAATTGGAACATTGTGCATTTCAGCAAATTTCTCTACATAATTCAGGAAATTACACAATAAAATATACTCTCCAAAATTTTCTAGTTCTTGACCAGTATAACGGGGAAGCCAGTTATCTACTATTTCTTTTTTTGTTTTCATGTTAAGGTTTTTAATCTTTTGAATATCCAACTGGCACCTTTTCTCCTGCTAATATTGGCACTTTTAAGGTGTTTTCTGCTGGTGGAATAGGACAAGAATATCTATGTGAATATACGCAGTATGGATTATAAACAGTGTTCAAATCCAAAATAGTTTTGTCAGTACTCGGAATCTGAAGGTCCAGATATCTGCCACCTCCATACGTTTCATGGTTGCTCGTAGCATCTCGAAATGGAATGAATAAATAATTTTTATATTCCTTTTGTTTACGCAATGCCATGTTTTGATACACTGTGAGTTTTTGTAATTCACCATTTATTAAAAAATCAACATACCCAAATCTTCTATAAATAGGCGTTCTTGACGTTGATGTTGGCATTTTGAATTTCTTACCAATGGATTTCGTGAAATTTGCAGTGATTCTGAAATTTGAATCTACATCGAAATAGGCAAGTCCTTGAAATGCTATGATTTCTTCTAGATTTAAAATGTGGGTTGAAGTATCAATTAGTTCGCCAGTATGTATTATCCGCAATTCAATAATTGAATCTTTGTAGGTTTGTGAAAATACACCAGTTGAAAAGCAAATTGTGAAAAGAAGAATTGTTTTCATAGGCTAATTAAAGATTGAGCTGCCAACACGAACTATCGTACTTCCTTCTTCAATTGCAAGTTGAAAATCACCACTCATTCCCATAGATATTTCCTTAAATGAATTTTCAGCAGAAAAATAATCCGATTTTAATTGATCGTAAATGCTTTTTAGGGTTTTAAATTCACCTCTCACTTGATTAGAATCACTTGTAAATGAAGCCATTCCCATGATTCCAACAATACGAACATTTTTCAAAAGTGCAAAATCAATTGAATCGAGAAATTCTTGTGCTTCTTCAATGCTTAGACCAAATTTAGTTTCTTCTTGAGCAATATGAAATTGCAAGAGGCAATCTATAATTCGTTCATTATTTAATGCTTGTTTATTGATTTCTTGTAGCAATTTTAAGCTGTCAACTGAATGAATTAACGTAACAAAAGGCGCAATATATTTGACTTTATTTGTTTGTAAATGTCCAATTACATGCCATTTAATATCTTTGGGTAAAAGAGTATATTTATCAGCTAGTTCTTGAACTTTATTCTCTCCAAAAACACGTTGACCGAAATCATACGCGTCTTGAATCGCACTAACTGTTTGCGTTTTAGAAACAGCAACAAGGGTCACCGTTCCTGGGATTTGGTTTTGAATGAAAGCTAATTTATCTTTTACCATTATTCATTGATATTGTAAATTGTCAATCCACTTCTCAGTTTTGGCTCCACCCAAGTTGATTTTGGAGGCATAATCATCTGGTGATCAGCAACTTTTTTTACTTGTTCCATCGTAATTGGGAAGAGAATAAATCCAACTTTAAATTTTCCTTCGGTTATTTGACTTTCAATCTTTTCAATGCTTTCTGCGCCACTTATAAAATCAATGTTTTCGTCAGTTTTTAAATCTGAAATACCTAAAATTGGCTTTAACACAGCCTGAGTAAGAATTTCTGCGTCTAAACAATTAACTGGATGATTATTGTCTATAATCTCCGGTTTACATTCTAATATATACCATTTTCCTTCAAGGCACATGGTTAATTGATGTTCTTGATATGGCTTAGATGCATGTTTGATTGATTCAATGGTAAAGCTGTGTGAAAGCAATTCTAAGAATGCATCATTTGTATGGTTATTTAGGGTTTTTACCAAACGATTAAATTCCAAAATCTTCATTTTGTTTTCATCAATGAAAAATGCCAAAAAATAATCTTCATTTGGAAATGGTACTTTTCCTTTTGAATTTCTATATTTTTTAAGTCCTGATGAAGAGGCCGATCGATGATGACCGTCAGCAATATACGTCGCTTTTAACGATTCAAAAGCCGCAGCCATTTTAAGTGTTTCCTCTTCATTCAACACCCACAATTCATGTTTTATCGTATCTGTTGTAGTGAATTCGTATTCAGGTCGTGCACTTGTATAACGAACCAACAAATCATCAATTGTTTGTTCATGCGGGTAGGAAAGGAGCACAGGTTCAGCATTATAACCAACGATGTCTAAATAATTCGTAAACATTGCTTCTCTCGTAGTTAAAGTTGCCTCATGTTTTTTGATGAGATCACTTTCATATTCTTCAACGCTCGCTCCAGCTATAATACCAGTAAATTCATGACCTTCTTTCGTTTGACGATAAATGTAAATATGCGGTGTTTTATCTTGAATCAATATCCCATCCTCCAAAAACTCATTGTATTTTTCACTCACATGATCAAACCTTTCTTTTGTGTTTGCTTTTGTATGTGAAGCACTACCAAATTCTGGATTGATAATATGTAAAAAAGTAAAAGGATTTGATTCCAATTTAGCGAAAAGCACATTTTTTTTATAGGAATAATACGGACGCGTAGCGACAAGTTGAACTTTGTCACGCACTGGACGCAATGCTTTAAAAGGTGCTATTTTTGTCATTTAAAAAGGCGAAATAAAATTAAGCGTTCGCAAATTGATCGATTATCAAAGTTGCCAATTCTTCACCAATTCGATCTTGAGCTTCCATTGTTGCAGCACCAATATGTGGAGTGCATGCAATGTTAGGATGACTTAATAATTCCTTTATTGGATTTGGCTCATTTTCAAAAACATCCAATGCTATCGCAGCAACTTGTCCACTATTTAAAGCTACAAGTAAATCATCTTCATTGATAACACCACCGCGAGCAGCATTAACCAAACGAACACCTTTTTTCATTATGGCAAATTCTTTTGCTGTTATAACAGCACTTCCATCAGCTTGTTTTGGAACGTGGATTGAAATATAATCCAATTTCCCAAGTTCGTCAGTTAATGATAGGCTAGGAGTGATGCTAACTGTAGCTTGATTTCCGTTACCAATTGGAACGTTAATTGAAACTGGAGTACTGAATTGATCAATTGCAATAACATCCATCCCACAGCCTAAAGCATATGAAGCTAAACTTTGACCAATGCGACCAAAACCAATGATTCCTAATGTTTTACCACGTAACTCAACTCCTTTGGCATATTTTTTCTTAAGTGCAGAAAAATCACCTGTTTCAATGTTTTTATATGAATCATTCAACGAACGTGAAATAGCAAATAAATGCCCCATTACTAATTCTGCAACAGATTGAGATGAAGAAGCAGGAGTGTTTATTACAGTAATTCCTTTATCTCTTGCATATTGAACATCTATATTATCCATTCCAACACCTCCACGACCAATCAATTTCAATCCACTGCAGGCGTCAATAACTTCTTTTCTAACCGTTGTTGCACTTCTAACAAGAATCATTTCAATTCCTTGTGCATTGACTTCAGATGCAAGATTTTCTTGGTCAACTTTTTCTGTAATAACTGTAAAACCAGCTTTTTCTAACAATGATTTTCCTAAATCTGATATTCCGTCGTTTGCTAAAATTTTCATACTAAATAGATTCGTTATTCGTTATTCGTTATTCGTAATTCGTAATTCGTTATTTGTGATTCGTTATAGATTAAAAGCTATGTGAGCTTAACAAACTGTGACTTTGGCTTATGAGCTTCTCAAACGGTGACTGAGGTTGCTGAGGTTGCTGAGCTTGTCGAAGCAGTCGAAGCAGTCGAAGTCAGCCGTTTTTCCTTGTAAATTCTTTCATCACATCAACCAAAACTTGCACACTTTCAAGAGGAAGCGCATTGTACATCGATGCTCTATATCCCCCTGTCGAACGATGACCTGGTAATCCAACAATTCCCGCTTCTTTCCACATTTTATCAAAAAGCTCTTGATGAGCATCTTCTTTTAATAAAAATGTTGCATTCATGTTTGAACGGTCTTCAGTTTCTACACTTCCAATAAATAATGGGTTAGCATCAATCTCTGAGTATAACAAATCGGCTTTTGCATTATTTTTAGCTTCCATAGCTTTAACACCGCCGTTTGCTAATAAATTACGAAGGTTTAACATCGCTACATAAACTGAAAATACGGGAGGAGTATTTAACATTGATTCCTTTTCAATTTGTTGCTTCAAATCAAAATAAGTTGGCATAAAGGGCGAAGTGGATTTTCCAAGAGCTTCATCTTTTACAATGTATAAAGTAGCTCCAGCTGGACCAAGATTTTTTTGAGCACCAGCATAGATTAAATCAAAATCACCAACATTAATTTCCTGAGAAAAAATATCTGAAGACATGTCGCAAATTAATGGACGATCTGTTTTTGGAATAGCTTTAAATTGCGTTCCGTATATTGTATTGTTCGAAGTATAATGAATGAAATCAACATCATTTGGTGCGACATAACCTTTCGGTATATAAGAGAATTTTTTATTCTCAGATGAGGCAAACACATTCACATCAATTCCAAGCTTTTTCGCTTCTTTGATTGCGCCCGAAGCCCATGTACCTGTATTGATGTAGCCCGCTTTTTTTGTGTTGCGCATCATGTTCAATGCTGAAATAGCAAAACCAAGTGTAGCTCCACCTTGAAGATATGCTACAGAATATCCTTCAGGAACATTTAATGCCTTTTTAACTAAATCTATTGCTTCATCCATTACCGCAACAAAATCTTTATGACGGTGAGAAACTTCTAGAATTGATAATCCATTAAAATCTAAAACTGCAGCAGCAGCTTGTTTGAAAACATCTTGAGGTAAAATACAAGGTCCAGCTCCGAAATTGTGTTTCATGGTGTTCTTTTTATTTGTTTTTTCTAGTTGCAAAGTTCATTAAAATAAAAGATATCTCAATTTAAAAAGAAATAATTTTCTTAAAAAAAAGAGATAAAAAAAAAGCTGTCAAATCTGACAGCTTTCAACTATTATTTTTCAGCTTTTTTTGCTGGTTTTTTTTCTGTTGTTGCTTTGGCTGCTGGAGCTTTTTTCACTGCAGGTTTTTTCTCTGCAGCAACTTTAGGTACAGCTACCTTTTTTTCTGCTACTGCTTTAGGTGCAGCAACTTTTTTCACTGCAACTTTCTTAACAGCTACAGTTTCTTCTTTATCAGCTACTTTCTTTGCAGCTGGATGTGCTGCTGTAGGCATAACTTTTCTCTTACGAGTGTTACCATAAGAACCTCTTGTTCTTTTACCTTTTGCTGTTTTAATATCTCCTCTTCCCATAATATTCTAAAAGTATTTTAATACGACACCACAAAGATATTATTCTTTTTGAAATAATCGACGTCTAAATTCATCTTCCATCTCTTGTCCACTTCGAAGTATTTTTTTACACCATTTTAATTTAAGTAACGTTTGTTCTTCTTCACTTAATTTCCAAATGATTTCGCTGTTCTCTAATCTGTGACGAATCGTATTCAAAGTAATTGCCACAGAAACAGATATATTGAAACTTTCACTAAAACCGTACATAGGAATTTTTACAAATTCATCAGCCATCTCAATGATTTCAGGTGAAATACCTAAATGTTCAGTTCCAAAGACTAATGCAATTGGCTGGTCTAAATTTAAATCATTGATAGTAACATCTTTCGTATGAGGTGTTGTTGCAACAATTTTATAACCTTGTGCTTTTAATTTCTGAATGCAATCAATTGAAGGCTGTGAACCTTTATCATAATTATATAAATCCACCCATCTTCCTGCTCCTAATGCAATATCACGCTGCACTTTGTATTGATTGTTTTTTTCTATTACATGAAGGTCTTGAATACCAAAACAGTCACATGAACGTAAAACTGCGGAAGCATTGTGCTCTTGGTGAATATTTTCTAATACTACCGTTATATGTTTGGTTCTCTCTGCAGCAATGCGATTATACATCTCTTGTTTACTCAGTGAAATGATTTCGTAAAATTCGTTTAGTACTGCTTGATTTTCTGAATACATGCTTGAAAGTTGATTGCAAATATAGAGATTTGATTTTTTAATGGATCAAACCGAAAAATTGCCACAAAAAAAAAAGGAGAATCTTTCGATTCCCCTTTTTAACTTCTTTACAGAAATAGGATTAATTAACCTTTCCAGAAAGTTCAGCACCAGCTTTGAAACGTACAACGTTCTTAGCAGCGATTTTGATTTCTTTTCCAGTTTGTGGGTTACGTCCAGTTCTTGCAGCTCTGTTAGAAACTGAGAAAGATCCGAATCCTACTAGAGAAATTCTGTCTCCAGTTTTCAATGCACTTGCTGTAGCTGTTACAAATCCGTCTAACGCTTTTTTAGCATCAGCTTTTGTTAATCCAGACTCTGATGCGATTGCATCAATTAATTCCGCTTTGTTCATAGTTTTTGGTTTTTTATAATGTTTGTTATTTAATTACCAAAGCAAATATATCTGAATATCCCACCCACACAAGCATTTTAGTAAAAAAAAGTGCTTTTTTGTTGAAAAAAGCACCTTTTTGTTGATAACCATGGCTGAAACGCCCATTTTTCAAGGCTATTTCGACCAGTAAACGTATTTTGTCGGTGAATGAATTAGTGTTTTATTTGCCAATCGGATACATTATTTCCTGCAGAAAACTCTTTGAAATGCATTTTTCGTTTGCCTTCCATTTGAATTTCGGTGACTTTTAAATAATAATCGCTGCAAGGAAAGTAAATGCCATCAATTTCTTCTCTTAATGAAGCGTGACCATTTGAAGGAGTAGTCGTTTTTTCAGATTGAAAGATTTTAAATGTTTTTTCTTCACCTTTAACTGAATTTTTCAAAGAACACCAAGCTGCAGGATAAGGTGAGAGTCCTCGGATAAAATCATGCACACGATCAATTTTCTGATTCCAATCAATATTACAATCTTGTTTGAAGATTTTTGGTGCAAGTTTCAATTCACCTTCTGCAAGTTTTAATTGTTCAATACCAATTGCTTCTCCTTTCATTATTTTTTGAACGGTTGACTCAATTACGATTGCTCCTAAATTCATCAAACGGTCATGTAATTCTCCAACGGTTTCATTTTCGCCTATTGGTAATTTGGAACGTTCAATTATTTTTCCTGTGTCAATTTCTTTTTCAATAAAAAAGCTCGTTACTCCAGTTTCTTCATCTCCATTCATAACAGCCCAATTAATAGGAGCTGCACCGCGGTAATTTGGCAGTAACGAAGCATGAAGGTTGATTGTTCCTTTTGGAGGCATAGACCAAACAACTTCAGGCAACATACGAAAAGCTACAACTACAAATAAATCCGCACGCAAATCTTCCAGTTGATGAATAAATGTCTCATCTTTTAGATTCGTCGGTTGAAAAATGTTTAATTGTTTTTCTACAGCATATTTTTTTACTGCACTTTCATTTAGTTGTTGTCCACGTCCTGCTGGTTTATCCGATGTAGTTATTACTCCAACAATCGAATAGTTGTCTTGCACAAGTTTATCCAATATACAAACGGCAAATTCCGGTGTACCCATGAAAACAATTCGAAAATCTTCTTTTTTCATCATACTATCTTTTTCTTCCAATCAAAAAACCGTAAATATAAAATGGATAAGAATCCCATGCAACCGAAATAAACGTATTCAACGGACCAAATCCAAAAAATATCTACTTGAAAAACTTTGATCAATAAATAACCCGTTAAGGTATAAACCGCCACACATATTGCTTCAATAGTAAATGAAACCATTGTGTTTCCACTACCATTAATCGTTTGAAAATAAACACTGAATAGACCATACATCATTATTGAACCTGCTATGAAGCGCATTATTTCTGCACTCTTATCAATATATTGTTCGGCAGGATTAATAAATCCTATTAATTGCTTCGGATAAAATAGTGCTCCGTGAAAAAAGATGAACAAAGATATAACGGTCATTAATTGAATCCTACGTTGAATTATTTTTAACGAATCAAGGTCACCTTTTCCTAAATATTGGGAAATATAGGTTTTCGTTGTTCCTGCAAATCCCCAAATTGGAACAAAAGCCAAGAAATAAATCGCTCGAATATTTTGAGATACAGTTAATTCAAATTTACCTATTTGCTCAATCCACGTAAAGAAGATTGTCCATGTAGCCAAAGCGATAATTCCTTGGAACATTATCGGACTGCCAATTTTAAACAATTCTTTTAAGGAAGGAAGATTAATAGAAAAATGGGCAAAGAGTTTTAATTTTTTTCGTTCTTTTGAAAAAATCAAGAAGATTACTAAAAATAACATTCCACATGCGTCAGCAATCGTATTAGCCCACGCTGCTCCTTTTAATCCCAATGATGGGAATCCCCATTCTCCAAAGATCAAGACGTAATCCAATAAAATGTTGGAACTCGCTGTGATTAATGCCGCAATTAATACCACCCATGTTTTTCCGATCGCTAAAAAGAAAGCTTGAATAGATAACGTAATCATTGCAAAGAAAAGTGCAAACCCGCGAATATGAATAAATTCAACTTGCAAATGCGCTAAATCCTTGTGCTTTGAGTAATAATTCAACAAATCTGGCATTACCAATTGAATTATTAAAAATAAGACGAAAGCAATCATAAAGTTTGAAACAATTGAAGAACCAAAGATTCTTCCAATCGCATTTGTATTTTCCTGTCCAATTCTTCGTGCAATCAATATTTGCGCTCCATCTCCCATTCCTGCTAACGCCATGTAAACGGTAATGTAAATCAATCCAGCATTTCCAACAGCATCAAAAGCCAAGGTACTATACCGACTCAAAAATGCCGCATCCGTAATTAATACAATAGACTGAATGAAACTGGAAACCATCAATGGCACAGCTACACTTAATATCGTTTTGTATTTTAGATCTAACACTTTTTTAGTTACTAGTTATTAATTACAAGTTATGAGTTATGAGTTATGAGTTATGAGTTATGAGTGCTTTGACTTAAAATCCGATTCTTTTAAAAAATCAAATCTCTGCTCTCTGCTCTCTGCTCTCGGTTCTAACTAGTCCACTTGAATTACCAATCCTTTCAAATATTCTCCTTCCGGATGAAAAGCATTGATTGGATGATCCGCAGGTTGGTGTAATTGCTCTAAAATTCGAACATTACGACCTGCTTCAATTGCCGCAGCGATTACCGTATTATTAAACAAATATTTATCGACTACTTGAGAACAAGAGAACGTAAAAATTAATCCTCCCGGTTTGATTTGTCTAATTGCGTTCGCATTTAAACGTTTATATCCTTGAATTGCTTTGTGTCTTTTCTCTCTGTGCTTTGCGAATGCCGGAGGATCCAAAACGATAATGTCATATTCTTCTGGCAAGTCTTTCATGTATTCCATCGCATCAGCAACGATTGACTTGTGTTTATCTTGGAAATTATTTAAATCAACATTTTCTTCTGTCAAAACAATCGCTTTTTTTGAACTGTCTAAAGAATGAACTAACTCAGCTCCATTTTTCAATGCTAAAAGACTGAAACCACCTGAATAACAAAATGTATTCAACACTTTTTTACCCAAAGCATATTTTCCTAAAAGATTACGATTTTCTCGTTGGTCAATGTAAAATCCTGTCTTTTGACCTGTAACCCAATCAATATTTAATTTCACACCATGCTCCAAACAAATGTGTGGAGTGACACAATCACCAAAAATATAACCGTCTTCAACATCCGTTCTTTGTGGAAGTGTTTCGCTCGATTTTGAATAAACAGCGATTAATTTATTCCCAAATGCTTGTTTTAACCCTTTTGTAATCGCTTTAATAGAAACATACATTCCAATACTGTGACATTGGATTACTGCAACACCTTGGTAATAATCAATAATTAAACCTGGTAAGGAATCACCTTCTCCATGCACCAATCTGCAAATGGTATTATTATCTGTTAGCAATTGCAGGTTTTTTCTTAATTGAACAGCGTTTGAAATGCGCTCAATGAAAAATTTATCATCCGTTGGTCGGTCTTCAAAAGTAAGCACCCGAACCGCAATTGTGGCATGTTGAAAATGTCCTCGTGCTAAGAATTGACCTTTGTGATCAACCACTGTGACAGTTTCTCCATCTTTTAATTTATCTGTTTCACTTGCGATTGCACCTGAAAAAATCCAAGGGTGACGACGCAGAATAGAATCGATTTTATGTTTGTGTATTTGAAGTGTACTCAATTGGAAATACGTTATTGCGATTAATATCAAAACGCAAAAATAACAAAAGGATGTGGATTCTCTCATTTCAATCGTGTTATTGCTCGAAGGAAAGTATGTATTTTTACAGCAATAAAACCAAAAAGAATGAATTGTAAAATCCATGTTTACCTTTTAAACGAGCATTTTTCCCAAGAACATGCTGATGCTCACTACAATGGGGAGGAATCTGAAAATAATTTGAAATATGAGTGGGAGGATGAATTTGCAATAACTTCTACTGTAGAAAGTATTGTTGAACATGAAAAAGCATCCTTTCCGCTTCAAGGTCAATTGCCGAATGGTGAAGAATTTTCACACGATGTATTGAACATGTTTTTGTTTGAAATCAAGTCTTCTGATGCGCCTGTTTCATATGTGGGAGCGTCTGCCAGTATTGTGGAAACGCATGAGTTAATAAAAGATGAAAATGGTTTTACGATAAAAATATTTTTAAAAGATTTTGAACCAATGTCGAACCCAGTTCCTGGAATTTATGTTGCGTCAAAAGAGTTTCCTCAAGCCTTGGTTTTTTAATGTTAAAAGTTCAAGATCTTCAACTCAATTTTGATAGAACAATTCTTCAAAACATCAATTTTTCGGTTGGTGAAGGAGAAATTATCGGCATAGTAGGGAAGAGTGGCGCAGGAAAAACATCATTACTCAAAATTATCGCTGGATTACTTGATGCAACAAACGGACACGTTTTATTTGAAGGGAAAAAAGTAATCGGACCATCGGTGAAATTGGTTCCTGGTCATCCGGAAATTCAATTGGTTAATCAAGATTTTCATTTGGATTCCTATTTCACTGTTGAAGAAAATATTCGGGAACAAATTCTTTATTTACCAAGAAAACAGCGTGATGCTTTTGTTGAAGAATTATTGGAATTAATTGAATTAACACCAATTAAGACACAAAAAGTTAATACACTTTCTGGTGGTGAATTGCAACGTTTAGTAATCGCAAAAGCGCTGGCGTGTGAACCAAAAATAGTGTTGTTAGACGAACCTTTTGTTCATTTAGATGGAAGATTGAGAAGCAAAATGATCAATTATTTGTTGGAATTGAGAAATGTTCGGAAAACGAGCTTTATTTTAGTTTCGCACGACGGTTCAGAAATGTTGAGTTTGGCAGATCGAATTTTTTGTATGAAAAAAGGAGTTTTCACACGAAAGGGAAAACCATTCGATTTTTATTACAAACCGAAAAGTGGTGAAGAAGCAAAATTATTTGGTGCCATTAATTCGGTAAATATTAATGGGAAAAGAATTCTTTTTCGTCCAGATGAATATATTCTTGAAATCGATGAAAATGGTTTTGAAGTAGAATTTAGTCATTCCTTATTCACCGGACCGATTTACGAAAATTACTTCTCAACAAAAAAGAACGAAAAAATAGTTTTATATAGTTTAAATAAAATGGAACATGTCCGAAAAATCAGCATCTACAAAAAAGCATAAACGCCTTCCACTTGTTGAAGTTCCATCTTTAATTAAAGAATCTTTTATTGATTTTTTTAAAGAACAGGGCTTGTTTCATGGAGCTGCATTGGCTTATTACACGCTGTTTGCAATGGTTCCGCTCTTTTATCTGAGTATCTCTTTATTTGGACGCATCATTGGTCAAGAAGTGATGCTTGAAATTATCAGTGATTTACTAAAGAACAAGATTGGTGTTCAAGATATTTCAGGAGTTATGGACTTCCTAAACAAGCTCAATTTTGAAAAAGGAAATTTCCTAATGGAAATGGCTAGTATTATTGCACTTTTAGTAGCCAGTTCTGCAGTAATCGTTTGCTTAAAAAAGAGTATCAACGAGTTTTTTGACTTGGAAATCAAATTTTCTTCGAAAAGAAAAAAAATCGTAAAAGGAATTCTTTTTCGCTTGCTTTCAATGCTTTTAATTGCCGCGATTACCGTATTTATAATTATTCTTTATTTCGCTCAATCTATCTTATTGTCCCTGAATAATTCCTTTTTTGAAGGAAACGAACTATTGAATTTTATTTTATCTGGAATCACAAAACATGGTCTTGCAATCTTTAGCAATGCTGTAATTTTTACGATTGTTTTTAAATATGTCCACGATGGTTTTGTGCAATGGAAAATTGCAATTGGAGGAGCTGTTATTACCGCAATCATGCTGTATATTGGTCAACTTTTAATAAAATATTATTTATTTAATTATTTTTTTGGCGCAAGTGCAGGAATAGCAGGATCCCTTTTTATTATTTTAGCTTGGATTTATTACAGCTCTCAAATTATTTTCTTTGGTGCCAAATTCACTGCTATTTATGCCAGAAAAGTTGGAAGGCCAATTCATTTTAAAGAATAATGTAATTTCATAAAATTGTTGCTTTTTGAATATTGATTAAATAATTGTCAGTTAAATGATTATTATATAAGAATAAAAATTATCTTTGATTTTATATTTCAAATATTGAAGCAATGGAAATCGGAAATAATTTAAAACTTTTAAGAAAACGACTTAAGAAATCGCAAGAAGAAGTTGCACAAGATTTGAATCTTACGCGTTCAACCTATAGCGGTTATGAAAATGGTGTAGCTCAGCCTAATTTGGAAAGTTTAATTGCGTTCAGCGATTATTACAAAGTTCCAATTGATGAACTAGTTAAAAAGAATTTTGAATCATACTCCGAAAGTGAATGGGAGCGACTAGATAAAGGCTTATACGCTGATGTGAAGGGACAAAAATTACGTGTTTTAACTTCTGTCGTAGATCAGAATGAAGAAGAATTAATTGAAATGATTCCAATGAAAGCAAGTGCAGGATATACTTCTGGTTATGCTGATCCTGATTATCTTAAAGTATTACCAACTTTTTTTCTGCCTTTCCTTTCAAAGAATAAAAAATATAGATCCTTCCCAATCATTGGGGATTCAATGCCTCCAGTAGTAGAAGGTTCACAGGTCGTTGCAGAATACATCCAAAATTGGATGACAATTCGCTCTGGCACACCGTGCATCGTTGTGACAAAAGAGGAGGGAATAGTTTTTAAAGTCGTTCATAATCTATTAGACACAAGTCAGTCATTTCAATTGTGTTCAACAAATACATTTTATAAGCCGTATTTGGTGCACGCCAATGATATCATAGAAATTTGGAAATTTGTGAATTATATTTCCCCAGAATTACCCGAAGTACGAATGGATGATAATGATATCAGTAAGTCAATTCAAGAGTTACAAAAGGAAATTCATGATTTGAAAGTGGCGTTGGTGAAATAGTTGCGAGTTGTTAGTTGCGAGTTACTAGTTGCGAGTTACTAGTTGCGAGTTACTAGTTGAGCTCCTAAAAACCACTATGTTTTCACTTCGATAAACTCACTATGTTTTCACTCCCATGAACCCACTATGTTTTCTATGTGTCACTTCGATAAACTCAGTGCATCGCTATGTGGTTTATTTCGAATAACAAATGAAATACCTATGTTTCACTTCGATAAACTAAGTGCATCGCTATGTGGTTTATTTCTAATAGCAAATGAAATACCTATGTGTCACTTCGATAAACTCAGTGCATCGCTATGTGGTTTATTTCGAATAACAAAGTGGTTTATTTTGAATAACAAATGAAATAACAATGTTTCACTGCGATAAACTCAGTGCATCGCTATGTGCCCTATGTGCCTATGTGGTTTATTTCGAATATCAAATGAAATACCTATGTTCCACTTCGATAAACTCAATGCATCGCTATGTGTTTTTTATTTTGTTTAGCTTTCTTAATCCAAAACAATCCTTCCTGTTTTTAAAAAAAAATCGTTTCTATTTTCAATTTTCCCATCAAGAATGAGTTCTTTTAAACAAACTAGAATCATTTCAGTGGAGGCATTTGTCTTATTCACACACTCTTCAATTGTAGCTTCAACTTTCAGTATTTCTAGAAGAATTACCTTTAGTTCTTTTATCGAATAGTCTGCAACATTCTGATTTTTACACACATCACATTTTCCGCATGGTTGTATTTCTTGTCCAAAATATTGAATCAATTGTGCCGAGCGACATTCATTTTTTGTAAGATAACTAATTGCTGCATCTAATTTTTTACGCGCATTTTCTTTACGTGAGAAATATACTTCTTCCGAAAGATTCAAATAATTATCTGGTAATCGCTCATGCGTTAACGTTACGGAAGGGAGTGAACTACTCCAAGTAACATCTAGAATTCCATTTTTTTCCAATTGTTTTAATTGAATATTTAATTCAGCAGTTGAGATATTTAGACGTTTAATAAATTCTTTTTCATGAATTTCGAAGTAAGAATCAAAGACTCCCGGATAACTTCTCGATAAAAGTGTTGTTAAACCAACCAATTTTGAGTGTTGAATTTGAAAATTGTACAGTTCCTTATTCCCAACTGCGAACTTTACTTTCGTAGGATTAAAAACTCCTTCTGAAAAAACTAAATCGCCGTTTAATTCCAATATTTTCAATGAATTGTATGTGATTAATGGATTTAAATTGAACGAAGTACAAAACTTTTGAATTTCAAAAAAGTATGTTTCATCAAGTCCTGAACCAATAGCAATTTTTAAATGATTGCACAGCGCACGATAGGTCATTTTTACCGTTTCTGCAGGTGGAAATTGATTCTCATTTCGTTCAATGAGTTTATCAAGATCTCCTTGCTCCCAAAAAACAATCGCTCTAGATTCTTTTCCATCTCGCCCAGCTCTTCCTGCTTCTTGAAAATAGGCCTCAAGTGATGGCGGAAATTCATAATGTAAAACAAAACGCACATCAGGTTTGTCGATTCCCATTCCAAAAGCATTCGTTGAAACCATTACGTTGATTTTTCCCTCCAACCAATTGGTCAGCATTAGATTTCTGTCGTCTTTGTTCATGCCTCCATGATAGACTCCGACGCTTACTTTGTTCATTTGCAAAATCTTTGCTATCTCCTTAACGCTCTTTCGTGTCTGACAATATACAATTCCACAGAGCGAAAGGTTTTTTGTGCAATATTCTACTATTTTCGAGAGTTTATTTTCTGTTTTATATGCCTCATAACTCAAATTTGATCTTTCAAAAGAGGCTTCGTGAATTATAGGATTTTTTAGTCGTAATTGTTGAATTATATCTTCTCTTACTTTTGATGTTGCCGTTGCTGTGAGTGCAATAATTGGCACTTCTGGGTGAATCTCTCGTAATTTATAAATCGCTTTAAAGGATGGACGGAAATCATGTCCCCATTCAGAAATACAATGCGCTTCATCAACAACAATGAGCCCAATATTCATTAATTTGAAGCGTTCAATAAACAGTTTTGACTGCAATCTTTCAGGTGAAGTATATAAAAAATCTAATCCTCCAAAGCGCGCATTATCGAGCGTAATGTCAATTTCTCGGTAACTCATACCGCTAATTATGGACTTTGCACGAATTCCTTTTGCTTGTAAATTGGTAACTTGATCTTGAATTAATGCAATTAAAGGTGAAACAACAAGCGTAATTCCTTCCCGTGCAATACCTGGTATTTGAAAACAAATTGATTTTCCTCCGCCAGTTGGAAGCAGGGCAAGCGTATCATGACCATAAATTACATCGTCGACAATTTCTTCTTGAATAGAACGAAATTGGTCGAATCCCCAGAATTTTTTTAATATTTCACGACTTTTTTCCATGTGCGTAATCAGAAGTCAAAAATAGAGAAATTTAATTTCTATCAATGAACTTAAATCTATTTGATTGCTCAATCATTCTACTTATCTTCGCGAAACGAAATATATACTATGTTACAAGAAACCATTTCAGTAAAAATCACAAAGACTGCAAATTCTCATATTGGAGATGTAGATTGGGATAATTTGCCTTTTGGCCGAGTTTTTTCGGATCACATGTTGGTCATGGATTATTCAGATGGTGAATGGCATCAACCTGAGATTCTTCCATTTGCCAATCTTTCCCTTCATCCTGCAACTTCGGCAATCCATTATGGGCAATCGATTTTTGAAGGAATGAAAGCTAATAAAGCTGAAAATGGAGATGTATCTATTTTTCGTCCAGGAATGAATGCGAGTCGTTTCAAGGAATCATGTGAGCGCATGTGTATGCCTACAATTCCAGAAGATGTTTTCACTGAATTGGTTCGTAAAACAGTTGAAATAGACAGTAATTGGATTCCAAACAAAGAAGGTTATTCCCTTTATATTCGCCCTTTCATGTTTGCAACAGATGAGTTTTTAGGAATTCGTCCTTCTGAAACATATAAATTTGTCATTTTTACGTGCCCAGTTGGAGCATATTATTCTGAACCTGTTAACGTGAAAATTGAAGAGTTTTATACGCGTGCATCAGTCGGTGGAGTGGGAAGAGCCAAAACTGCTGGAAATTACGGTGCTGGCTTGTATCCTGCTAAACTTGGCCAAAATCAGGGGTTTCACCAATTAGTTTGGACCGACGGAAAGGAACATAAATATATTGAGGAATCTGGAACAATGAATATTGTTTTTATCATTAATGGAACAATTATTTCACCTTCGGAAGATGCGGATACTATTTTAAGAGGAGTTACGAAGAGGTCTGTTATCGAAATTGCAAAAAGCTGGGGAATTCCGGTGGAAGAGAGAAGAGTTTCTGTTGAAGAGGTTGTAGCTGCTATTAAAAACGGCACAATGCAAGAGGCTTTCGGTGCTGGAACAGCTGCAACGATTGCTCCAATAGCAAAAATTGGTTACCGTGATGAGATTTTAGAATTACCACCGGTTGATACTTTTGTTATATCAACGAAAATCAAAAATTATTTAGATGATTTGAAGGTTGGAAAAATCGAAGATACATTCGGTTGGTGTTTGAAAGTTTAATGTTTAAAATATCATAAAGGCTTCTTTCAATTGATGGAGGCCTTTTTTTATGGAAATAAATTGTTTTTTCATCTTCTTGAAAAAAAGATATGCGTTCAATTCTATTATTTTTTGTTTTTGTTTTTTGCAAATTAATAGTTGGTTTCAGTCAAGCTGATTCAGTATTGGTTGTTTTTGAATTTTCTGATGACACATTTAAAGAAAGTATCCAAAATGTGAATGCGACATTTACATTTTCTTCAAAAACAAAATACCGAACATCCAGTTCAAAGGGAAAAATTGAAATATATGTTCCTAATAACGTATTAGTATCCTATAAATGCAATCATGCAATTTATGAATCAGTAACTGGCGTTAAAAAAGTTTATTTAAAAGAGCTAACCGATACGCTTACAATTTCAATTGAAATGGTTGCTTCCAAAATAAAATCCTTAAAAGAAATAGTTATTAAAGCACCAGGCGTTCCTGATACTGTTTTTGAATCCAAACGTTTAAGCGTTGCTGATTTTGAAGTGCAGCAAAATGGTCGTTTAGTACTATTAACGTATCCAAAACAATTAAGAAAAGGCAGTGAATTGCTTCTGTACGATGGAATAGAAGTTCTTAATACATTCAGTGTTCCTGGTGTTGCACAAGAATTAGTAAGAGATTACAGAGGAAATGCGCATGTTGTCTGTGATGAGAATGTTTATGGACTGCACATCAATGGACAAAACATTGAAATTTCCTCATTAGAAAAAGAGTATTATTTAAAATATTTAGCACCAATTTTAGATACAAATAGAAATAAAATGTTCTTTTCTAATTTCAACAAAGATTATCCTGCATTTGAATATTATACGTTTGATCAATTGGATTCAACTTATTCTAAAATCATCAATATTAAGGATGATTTAATGATGGAATTGTATAAGTCAGAATATAAATGGGTTGATGTTCGCACGAAGCTTTGGGCGAAGGCAAAAGAAAACGAAACAGGGATTGAGGCTGAAATTTGGGTTGGTGCCAATTACTTCACGCAATCCATTTATTACAAAGAATTATATGCTCCTTTGTTTTCAAAAAACGATACAATCTACGTATTTGATTACTATAAAGATAAGTTGTTTTCCTTTGATAGAGTAGGACATCCAATTGACAGTGTTGCTATTTACCACCATTATCAACCTAAATCTACAGGTTGGAAAAAACAATTACTTCAAGACAAAGGAACGGGAGAAATTTATGCTGTTTATGACCGCTCAGGATATTCCTATATTGGATTGATTGATCCTAAAACAGGCGAAATTAAAGAACAAGTTCGATTGGAATTTCGATACGTTGATAAAATTTCAATCCACGATAATTTCGTGTATTATGTTTATCGTCCGTTTGAAACAGCTCAGAAAAAATTCTTATACAAAGAAAGATTACCGTATAATTTTGGTTTTGCTAAAGTTCCTTATGGAACAGAAACTTCAATTGAAACAGGTAAATGATCGGAATAACCACCTAGATATTTCGCTCCACCATACGTTCTAAATGGAACAATAATTCCTTTGTATTCTGTTAAAAGGTAATCAAATGAATGAATAACACCAGATGCTAGAACTATTTTGATTCCTTTTTTCTTTGTCATTCCTTGCGAGACAAAAATATGATCTAAAATATCCCATTGTTCTTTGTAGTTGTAACTTCCTCCAAATTTCCCAGAGGTTGCACAAATCATTGGTGTTAATTTTTCTTGAATCAGTTGAGGAGCTTTATCAATTGGATAATCATTCAAATCGCCCATAAATACAATCTTGTAATTACAATTGATTTTCAACAAAGAATCAATGAAGTGACGAGCAGTATTTGCTGCTTGCAATCTATTTGCTTCACTTTCATCTTGTCCAGCCCTTCTGCTTGGCCAATGGTTCACCATTCCAATGATAGTATCTTTTTTCATTGAAAATTTCGCCCATAAAATATCACGAGATGTTGGGGCATTTTGACCTGGTAGAACAAATCTCAAGATTCCTGATTGTGCTAGTTTTAGTGTTGAACTATCGTATGCTAAGGCAACATCTATTCCCCTTGCATCCATACTTTCATAATGAACAACACCAAACTTTTGCATGTTTGTAGAATGTTTCAAAACGTCACGAACAACAGTTTCATTTTCAATTTCACACATTCCTATCATCAATGGATTTTTCATTTCATCCAATACTTGATTAATGTGCTTCAATTTTTCAAAATATTTAGCTGAATTCCATTCGTTTTTACCAGCAGGTAGAAATTCAGCATCATCATTTACACCATCGATGGTGTCGAACAAATTATCAACATTATAGAAGACGATATTTCTAACAGTTTGTGAACTAGATACAAAACTGAATGTAATTGAAAATAAGATTAAGATGATAAATTTCATATGTTTAATATTTTGATAAATATAGGTATAACAATCTCAAATTGATTTTGAATGGTTATTAATTTAATGTGAATTTAATACCCAATTCCTTGCCATGGGACCTTCGCAGAAAATTAAGTCAAGAATAGATAAATTTGGATGAAATTCTTCACCCGTTGAAAATACTTGCTGATAAAAAGGAATTTCGTTTAAGGAATTAAAATCATACAATCTATAGTCTTTGAGAATTGAACCTTCTACATATTCAGTTGAATAATTCAGGGTGATTGGAATTGACAACCATTCTACAATTCGTTCAGTTATAGTTGATGTGTAAAGACACAAATTCTTTTCTTTATTGAAAATCAACTCTTCAACTTCCATTCCATAATGATCAAAAAATGGGGCAGAGGAGTACGCCGTTTTTATGGAACGCCATAATTTTACTTTCCAATCGGTTTCAGTGCTTAATTCAACTTGATCAATCAACGTTTTTGAACCATTCGGACGATACAATGGAACATTCAATTGCTGAATGCCATTTGGAGAAAGTATTTCGCATCGAGATCGAATTGTTCCTTTTAAAATATGCTCTTTCATCTCGAAAATTGGATTCGATGAATTCGCTAATTCTTTAAAGTATTCAACATTCCCAAAAAAAGCAATTGGAAATACAGTCAACATTATTCAATCAATTTGAACAATCTATCCCAACGAATTCCGATACTTGGGTCAGCACTTTTTGAGAACCAAACCAAAGAAGCTCTACCAACAATGTGATCTTCTGGTACAAAACCCCAAATTCTAGAATCCGCTGAATTATAGCGATTATCTCCCATCAACCAATAATAGTTCAGCGCAAAAGTATAGTTTGTAACCTTCTTTTTATCAATGTAAATCCCATCCTTTTTCTCTTCTAATTGATGGCCTTCATATGCCGTAATAATTCTACGGTACCAAGCAATGTTCTTTGCTGAAATAGAAATTGTTTGACCTTTCTTAGGAATCTGAAATTTCGTGAAATCTGTTATTGTATTGTTGATGTATAAATCTTTAGGAAATTGACCTAAATTGCTCAATAAATCCGAAGCTAAAGGTATATATGATTTTGTATCTGAATACTGAGGAGATAAAACAAGTTGAAACAACGCATCGGGATTGTTTTTTGAAAGTTCAGCTTTTTGCTTCTTGGTCAAATTCATTGTGTATGTTTTTCCTCCGTCTTGTGTATCATAATCATTTCTACTATCTTCCAATCCATAACGTTCCCTCATCTTCTTTTTGTCAGGATCTATGAAGTTCGTAACTGTATATTGAAGATTTTGAAATTCAGGAACAAATGCTGGTTTCCCATTCACATAAAGAACAGAACTTTTAATTTCCATCCAATCGCCTGGCAATCCAACACATCTTTTGATATAATTCTCTCTTTTATCAACCGGACGATATATCACTCCATAAGTGCTAATTGTTTGACCATTCTGGTGTGCTATTTTCTCTTCAGCAAGCATTTTCCGTGCTTTTTGTTTGTATTTCTCAAGGTTTTGAATCATTCGCTTATTTAAAAACAAATTTGCAAGACTATCTGCCAGAACTACATTTCCTCCTTTTTTTGTCAAACTATCTGTATAAAATTGTTTGGCGATTTGGTATTGTCTGCCAGTTTCAGGATCGTTTTGAAATAAATAAAAAGCTTCATTATTAACTATTCCATGATAATCATGTCCCATCAAACCATCAGGCATACGAGGATCATAAACGGCTGTATCACCTGAAGGGTAATTGAAAACTACCACGTCATTTCTGTTGATTCTTCCAAAACCTGGAATTCGTGTATAATTTCCTGTTTCTAAAGTAGAATAAGATTTTATATTCACCCAAGGCACCGTATTATGCACCAATGGAAAAGATAAAGGCGTAACTGGAACTTTTGGTCCATATGCTAATTTATTCACGAATAAGAAATCACCCACTAACAACGTTTTTTCCATCGAGCCAGTTGGAATTTGAAAAGGCTCAAAAACGTATGTTCTAATAATACTTGCAGCAACCAATGCAAAAAGAATTGAATCTCCCCATTCTTTTACTTTCGACTTATTTCCTGGTTTTTCTCTTGAGATTGCATTTAATCCTAAAGCGATAACGTGACCAATAATTGGCAATGCCAACAATAATGCTAAATGATCTCCCCAAGCTCTATCTCCAATTTCTTTGCTATTTGCCCAATTTGTTTCAGGTAAAATGTCTTGTTTAGAATTTGCAATTTTTGCCATAATAACATACGGAAAAAAGATTCCCTGAAAAGTGTCAGCCAAAGAGTAATATCCAAAACGACGAATATATGACACGTTTACTGAAGACCACATTACAATATGGACGCCTGGAAAAATCAACAACAAAGACCAAAAAGGTTTTCTACAGCCAATTTTAAAAGCAACATAATAATTGTAACCAGGAACTAATGCTTCCCAAGATTGGCGCCCAGCTTGCTCAAAACTTTTCATCCACATCGCTAAATATGGGTGAACTAAAAGAAATAGGTAAAAATAAAGTACGTTCATTATATATTCAAATTTAATACGTCAGCCATTGTAAAAAGTCCTTTTTTGTCCTGTAGCCATTCAGCGGCAATAACAGCACCTAAAGCAAACCCTTTTCTATTATGAGCTTCGTGAGTAATTGTAATTGTATCTACTGGTGATGTGTATTTTATTATATGTGTACCGGCAACATCAGGCTTTCTGTAAGAAGTAACTCCTAATTGTCTGTCATTTGTATGAGGAACATGTCCTTCACCTAAAACCCAAGAAACATAATCTTGATTATTTTCTAAAATTCCATTAGCCAAAGTTATGGCAGTTCCGCTAGGAGAATCAAGTTTTTGAAGGTGATGAATTTCTTCAAGACCCGCTTTGTAACCTGTTTGACCAGAAATTAATTGAGCAAGTCGCTTATTGATCTCAAAAAATATGTTGACTCCAATACTAAAGTTAGAAGAATATAAAACACTTCCATTTTGACTTTCGACTGCTTGTTTTACAGCGTATAATTGATTGTTCCAAGCAGTAGTTCCAACTACAACTGGAGTTTGATGATCAATGCAATATTGTATGTGTCCTGCGGCTAAATCAGGTTTAGTAAATTCTATTGCAACATCAACATTTGATAAATCGGTATCAGAAAGAAGTTTATCACTTGAAACTTTCGCAACAATTGTATGTCCACGTTCTAAAGCTATCTCTTCGATTGCTTTTCCCATTTTCCCATAACCAATTAGTGCGATTTTCATGATTTTCTAGTTAAACAAATTTAGATTTTTAAGGTTATTGAGCAATAGAATTAGTGAAAATTAAAGTTAAATTTTAATCCAACGGTATTTTGACCAAAATAAGCAGGTTCAATTGCCAAGCTCAAATCTTGTGAGATATCAAAATGAACAAAATGAGCTTCAATTCCTGCATCAATCAGTTGTATTAAATAAACTGCTCCAACTCCGAGAATTGATAAATCTCTCCAATTTAGATACTGATCGTAGAGCGTCAAAACACCTTGATCATCATAAGCGCTCCATTTATCATTTAAAATATTTCCCTTTGACCTATTGGTATATTCTTGTTTTAACGATTGTTGAGTTAACTGATTTTTGACCAAGAAGAATCCTGTTGTTCCTAGCGCTCCATAAATAAGTGGGACTTTCCAAAAAGCTTTCTTTTTCCCTTTCGGCATAGCAATGTGATTGTAAACTTGTCCTGCTCCTGGAATAACTGCCGAAAAAATTACCGCTTTCTTTGGTGAATGAACCTTTATCGTGTCTTTTACAACAAGAGTAACGAGACTATCTTGCGAAAACACACATGTATACCCTAAAACAAAAACACCAAAAAGAAAAAGTCTCATTAACGGTTTAGAATTTCTATAATTCTATTCAAATCAACTTCTGAATTGAAATTGACAATTAATTTACCAGTTCCTGAAGTAGATTTTTTAATCTCAATTTTCGTAGATAATTTATCGCCTAAATGCTCTTTGAACGTGAATTGAGTTTCAGATATTTTAATTGCTGAAGAAGATTTCTTAACATTTCCTTCGTTAATTCTAGGTTCAACATAACCTTCTCGAATCAATGCTTCAGCATCACGAACAGAAAGTCCATCTTCTACAATTCGATTAAAAATCGCCATTTGCAATGATTCATCACCTGCAGAAACAAGTGCTCTAGCATGACCCATTGAAATCACATTATCGCGAACACTCGCTTGAATATCAACTGGTAATTTCAATAATCTCAAATGATTCGTAATACTTGACCGTGATTTCGCCACTTTTTGGCTCAATTGATCTTGTGTTAAACTGCATTCTTCAATCAATCGTTGGTAAGAAATAGCAACTTCAATTGAATTTAAATCTTCTCGTTGTATGTTCTCAACCAACGCCATTTCAAGCATTGTTTGGTCATTTGCAACACGAATATAAACTGGAACTTCTGTCAAACCAGCCAATTGAGATGCTCTAAAACGACGTTCTCCAGAAATCAATTGATAATTATCTCTCCCAAGTTTTCTAACGGTTAACGGTTGGATAATACCGTGAATTGCAATTGATTGACTCAATTCTTCTAAAGCAGCTTTTTCGAAATTTGTTCTTGGATTAAAAGGATTTGCTTCAATACTATTAATAGGCAACATCGAAACGGAGCCAACAAGACCAGAATTTGTGTTTGCTGATTTTGTTGTAATATCAGTTTCAGAATTTTCTAATAATGCACTTAAACCTTTGCCAAGTGCAGATCGCTTTTTTACATTAGAGCTCATCGTTGAATTCAATTATTTTATCCTCGTTGCCGATTTTTGTTAGATTGTTTCGTTGTAATACTTCGCGTGCAAAATTAAGATAATTAATTGAACCTTTACACGCTGCATCATGCATTACAATGGTTTCACCAAAGCTAGGTGCTTCTCCTAATTTGGTATTTCTATGTATTACAGTATCAAATACCAACTCTTGGAAATGTGTTTTCACTTCATCAACTACTTGATTAGCTAAACGCAATCGGGTGTCATACATGGTCAGTAAAATTCCTTCAATCTCTAAATCTTGGTTCAGGCGACCTTGAACAATTTTAATGGTATTTAGTAATTTACCCAATCCTTCTAGTGCAAAATATTCACATTGAACTGGAATCATAACAGAATCGGCTGCAGTGAGCGCGTTTACAGTAATTAATCCAAGTGAAGGAGAACAATCAATGATAATAAAGTCGTATTGATCTTTTATTTTCTCCAAAACAGCTTTCATCAAATGCTCTCTGTTTGGGAGATTAATCATTTCTAATTCAGCACCAACCAAATCAATATGAGAAGGTAAGATATCTAAATTTGGATTTTGAGTTTTAATGATTAATTCTGATGGATGAACATCGTTAATTAAACAATCATAAATATTTCTAGAATGTTTGGTGTCTAATCCAACGCCAGATGTAGCATTTGCTTGAGGATCAGCATCTACAATTAGCGTTTTATACTCCAGTACACCTAAACATCCGCCCAAATTAATAGCCGTTGTTGTTTTTCCAACCCCTCCTTTTTGATTTGCTATTGCAATAATTTTTCCCATTCGATTCGTTTGAAGCATAAAGATAATATAACCAAACAGGATAAATGAAAATATTTATCCCGAATTATCAACCATGACTATGTTGAAATAATCAGGTACTTTGATTTAGTGTTAGGAATTATAAATCGTCAAATGATACCGACGAATATGCTTCAATAGATGAAGATTCTTCTGAAATGAGTTCCCCTGAATTTCTCATAGATTCGATTTTCAATAAAACATCATCTAATCCTTCTTTGAATTTCTCAAAATCCTCCTTGTAAAGAAATATTTTATGTTTCTGGAAACCTTCTCTTCCATCTTCACTAAACGTTTTTTTACTTTCGGTAAGTGTGATGTATAAATCGTTGCCTTTGGTAGCCTTTACATCAAAAAAATAAGTTCTTTTCCCCGCTCTAACGACTTTAGAATAGATTTCACTGTTTTTGTCATTTTCCATTTTCACTGAACAATTAAGTACAAACAAATATGGGTTTTATTTTTTATATAAACAAACCGAAGGTGTTAACTGCTATAAAAGTAAAAAGTAAAAAGTAAAAAGTAAAAAGGCCCTTCGACAAGCTCAGGTAACTTTTCACTTATTATATTGAGTCTGTATCTAAATCATTCGCTTCAGAAGATTCTTCAGTCAGTTGTTTAATATATATTTCTGAATAATGTCCCTTTAAAGCTAAAAGTTCATTGTGCGTTCCTTCTTCTACTTTGGTTCCATCATGAATAACAATGATTTTATCGGCATTTCGCAAGGACGATATTCGATGACTCACGATTAACGAGCTTCTTAAATTTTGCTCATTTTTTAAATTTGACAAAATTTTCTCTTCCGTTTCAGTGTCAACGGCTGATAGACAATCATCTAGTACTAATAATTTTGGGTTACGAATCAAGGCTCGAGCAATGCTAACGCGTTGTTTTTGTCCTCCACTTAGGTTTACACCACGTTCACCTAACAACGTGTCGAATTTATCTGGAAAGGCTATAATATTTTCATAAACAACAGCTTTTTTAGCACTTTCTTCAATTTGATCCAGTGTTATGTTTTCATTCGTTGATCCAAATCTGATATTGTCTGCAATGGTTTCTGAGAACAAAAATACATCCTGAGGAACAATGCCCGTTTGATTTCTAAAATCTGAAAGATTGATTTCTCTGAGTTCTTGTCCATCAATTAATATTTCTCCTGAATCGATGTCAAATTGCCGCATTAATAAATTGATTACTGTCGATTTGCCACTTCCTGTTCTTCCAATAATAGCGAGTGTTTCTCCTGGATTGATAGTGAAACTTAGGTTTTTTATAGCTTGAATTCCAGAATTTTCATACGTGAAAGAAACATTTTTAAATTCAACTTTACCATTAACGTTAAATGGTGCTTCAGTTGGGTTTGTAATTGAAGGTTCTGTTTGCAAAAATTCATTGATACGAGTTTGTGATGCAGCGGCTCTTTGGATAATGGATGTAACCCAACCAACACTTGCAAATGGCCAAGTAAGTTTATTGACAAATAGTATAAATGCTAAAATTCCTCCAAGTGTAATACTTTGATCGTATGATTTTAATCCTCCTAAATAAATTGTTAAAATCGTGCTTAACCCAATTAAAAAGACAATAGTTGGCATGAAAAAAGCATTGACAATTACTAATTTCATGCTTTTGTTTTTATAGAATGAAGCCGATTCATTGAATTTATCATGCGTTTCTTTTTCTTTGCTATACGCTTTAATTACACGAAGTCCAGAAAAAGTCTCTTGGACAATTGTGGACATCATTGATTGTTCTTTTTGAACTTCTGTGCTTAATTGATTCATTTTCGATGATACTTTATAAATCAAAAAAGACATTATTGGTAGGGGCATAAGGACGAATAATGTTAAACTTGGACTGATATCAATCATTTGAAAAATCACCAAACCAAAAAGAGCGACAAGGTTAATTGTATACATCAATCCCGGTCCAAGATACATCCGAACTTGACCAACATCTTCAGATATTCGGTTCATTAAATCTCCAGTTGTATTCTTTTTATAAAATGAAGCGTCTAGTTGCTGGTAATGTGAATAGATTTCATTTTTCAAGTCAAATTCAATCAAACGCGACATGATAATAATAGTTTGACGCGTTAAAAACAGGAAAAAACCACTTCCAAGTGAAAGAAGCATATATATGCCACCTATTTTTAAGGAAAGGAAAAGGGCGTCTTGTAATCCATTAATCGGATTCTCAAGGAGTAAATTATCGATTGTAGTTTTCACATAAAGAGGCATTTGAACGCCAAAATAATTTGAGATTACGATGAATAAAATCCCCAACAGGAACCGCCATTTATATTTTATAAAATATTTGTTGAGATAGCTCAGTGACTTCATACGATTAATTTCCTATTTTTGTGCCCAAGTATGCATAACGATGTAATTACGGAATGCAAAAATAGACATTCAGCTTGAATTAAAATTATAACATTTGTCGTTTAAATATGTTTGATGTTAAAAAAATTGAGGACACGAACCTCATGGAAAATCCGGTGATTGCTCAAATGAGTCAATATAGTCACGAACAGTTATTGTTTTGTAACGATAATGCAACTGGATTAAAAGCTATTATAGCTGTTCATAATACTGTATTAGGTCCTGCTCTTGGTGGAACGCGCATGTGGGCTTATGCCAATGAAATGGATGCATTAACAGATGTTTTGCGTTTATCTCGCGGAATGACTTACAAAAATTCAATTTCAGGATTGAATTTAGGAGGAGGGAAAGCTGTTATTATTGGTGATGCTCGAACAATGAAATCAGAAGCGTTGATGAGACGTTTTGGGAAATTTGTGAACAGTTTGGCTGGTAAATATATTACTGCTGAAGATGTTGGAATAAGTACTTCTGATATGGTTTATGTGAACATGGAAACAAATCACGTTGTTGGTTTACCAGGTAAAAGCGGTGATCCATCACCTGTCACAGCTCATGGGGTATATGTCGGAATGAAAGCATGTGCGAAAGAGCAATTTGGTTCAGATTCATTGACTGGAAAGAAAATTGTTGTACAAGGTGTAGGACACGTAGGCGAATATTTGGTGAAAGCGTTAGTCGCGGAGCATGCTGAAGTTTATATATCAGATATTCACGAACCAACGCTTCAACGCATTGCACACGAATCTGGTGCCCATGTTGTTGGATTAAATGATATTTATGACATTGACATGGATATTTATGCTCCATGTGCTTTAGGTGCAACAATAAATGATGACACACTTTCTCGCTTGAAATGTTCAATTATTGCCGGTGCAGCAAATAACCAATTGCAACAAGAAGATATTCACGGAAAATTAGTGATGGAAAAAGGAATCATTTATGCTCCTGATTTCGCGTTGAATGCTGGAGGTGTTATCAATTGTTATTCAGAAGTTAAAGGACTTTCTTCTGAGTGGGCGATGGGTAAAGCAGAAGAAATATACACTACTATAGGAAACATCGTTAAACGATCTAAATCTGAGAATATACCAACCTATCAGATTGCTAATAAAATGGCAGAGGAAAGAATCGAATCGATTGGAAAAGTAAAATTGCCGTTATAAAAAATGCTGAATAGAAGACATTTAAGAATTAAAGTTTTACAGGTGCTGTATGCCTATTTTCAATCGAATGAGGAAGATTTTCGTCGAACAGAAAAAGAATTGATGGAGTCGGTTGAAAGAATCCATGATTTGTATATTTATTTGTTGTTGACGTTTTCTGAACTTAAAGTTGTTGCTGAAAATAGAATCGAGGATCTTAAAAAGAAAATTCGTCCTACCGAAGCTGATTTGAATCCAAATTTGATGTTCATTAACAATGAATTAATCCAAATTTTAGAGAGCAGTAAAGAGTTGCGACGTTATTCTGAAGCAAGAAAAGTGAACTGGATTGGAGATGAAAATCAAGAAATGTTTCGTAAAATGTTTATTCAAATTAAAGACAGTGAAACTTATATTGAATATATAAACAGTGAAGCAAAAGGATTTGAAGAAGATAAATCGTTTTCATTGGAATTATTCAAAATGGAAATTGCTAATTCTGAGATTTTATATAATTTCTTCGAAGAAAAAAGTATTCATTGGATGGACGATATTGATTTAGCTTGTTCGATGGCTTTAAAAACTTTAAAGACGGCTGAAAAAGGTGAAGTTTTAACAATTTTACCATTGTATAAAGAAGGTGACGATGAACAAGAATTTATTAGAGATTTGTTGAGAAAAACAATTTCTTTAGATAAGGAAAACGAATTATTAATTGATGAATTGACTAAAAATTGGGAATTAGATCGAATTGCTAAAATGGATGTTATCTTAATGAAAATGGCCATTACAGAATTGCAGATTTTTAATAATATCCCCACGAAAGTTACGTTGAATGAATACATTGAAATTTCTAAATTTTATAGTACGCCAAAAAGTAATGGCTTTATCAATGGTGTTTTAGACAAAGCGATTGATCGATTGCAAAAAGAGAAAAAAATAGTTAAAATAGGTAGAGGATTAATGAATTAAATTATGAGAAAAATACTTTTTATATCAAGTGTATTGTTTCTATTTTCAGCTTGTTCTGGTTCAGATAAAGTAGAAATTGGAAATAAAACAACCATGGTGGTAAATCCAGTTTATGATGGAGGAACAGTTGTTAAAGGAGAATTAATAACAGCCAAATTTGTGGTTGAAAATACTGGGAAATACCCACTTTCAATTTCTGAAGTTAAAGGTTCTTGCACGTGCACAGTTGCAGAAAAGCCTAATGAGCCAATTCTTCCGGGAAAAACAGGAATAATCAAAGCCATTGTTGATACAGATAGAACAGCAACAGGTATGATTTCAAAGTCGGTTCGAATTGTAGCCAATACAGAGCCTTCAGTAACAGAAGTTGCAATCAAAGCAACTGTAAAATCAATTAAGTAACTAAATTAAAATCAAAATAAAATGCCACAACAAATTATAATGCTTGTATTGATCCTAATAGTATTTTACTTTTTTATGATCAGACCACAAATGAAGAAACAAAAAGAAATGAAAAAATTCAGAGAGAATTTAAAAGCAGGAGATAAAGTTGTAACGATTGGTGGTATCCATGGTAAACTTTTGGAAGTTGCAGATTCTACCGTATTGATTTCGTCAGAAGGAACAAAATTACGCTTTGATAAAAGTGCAATTGCAACTTCAACAGAAGATACATTGGTCGCAAAATAGTATTGATTGCAAACTGTTGAAACCGTCTTTTTAAAAGGACGGTTTTTTTTTATAATTGGGATTGCTTGTTTGATAGGTTAATTCAGTGAAATAAAAAACAGATTCATTTCTTAGATACAAACTTATATTCTTTTGTATCTTTATTCCATAATAACTATTTAATAAACATTTACTTATTCACCATTCAATGAAAAAAATTCTAGTAATTTCTCTTCTATTTCTTAGTGTG
>CANITF010000025.1 GCA_947470515.1 Flavobacteriales bacterium | reverse complement strand
ATGGATGGTTTGATAATTATTAGTTCCTCAAAACCAATTTTGCGTGCGTTTTCGTCAAGTTGGGCTTTCATTCGTGAATAAAAGAAAGGTGATTTTGCACTCACGCCCAAAGACGAAATTAAAACACACTTCTCAATACCATATTTTTTTGCTAATTGCATCACTTTCGTTGGAATATTGACATCTATTTCAATTTGTTTAGCCTTTGATCCTGCTTTTTTCATTGTCGAACCAAAGGCAATAAACAATATATCAACTTTTGAAATTAATGGTAAAATTTCAAGATTATTAAAATCTACAACATGGGTCAATACCTTTAATTCTCTTTCATTCAACTCTCTCCTAGTAAGTAATTCAACCGTTTCAAAGCGCTTATCTTCAATCAATAATTGCACTAATTGGCTCCCCACTAAACCTGTTCCTCCTAAAATTAACGCTGTCATTTTTATTTTTTTTCTAAAAATACAAATCAAAAGTATTAGGATTGGTAAAAAAGTCCTAATTTCGACTATTATTAACGAATAAAAACAATTACAGTTTATTCACTTTATGACTAGTATTTTTGTCGCCAAATTGGATTTTGGTATTACAAGCGAGCAACTAAAGCAAGCTTTTGAGGATTATGGAACTGTGCTTAAGGCAACAGTAGCAACTGATAGAGAAACAGGTAAATCTCGAGGATTTGGTTTTGTAGAAATGGCTGATCGCGAAGAAGCATTGAATGCCATTAGTGGATTAGATGAATCTTTAATGAATGGTCGACCAATTGCTGTTAAGGAAGCAGAACAGCGACCTGATACGCGCGCTCCTAGAGACCCTAACGCACCAAGACCTCCTTTTAAACCGAGGGAAAATTCAGATCAACCAAGACCAAGTTTTAGACCTCCGAGTAGCGATGATGCACCAGCATTTATTCCTCCTGGAACTGATGCATTGAAAACGGAGCAAAGAAAGAAAGTTGAGAAAAAAGCAAAAGATTGGGGAGCGGATGACAATTCCAAAAAGCCCAAAATGAATGCGCACAAAAAGAGCAGTAAAAACAACCGCTTTTTTGGAGAAGACGATGATGATTTTGATGATGATGATTATAAAATTGGTTCGTCTTATGATGACGAAGAAGATGATGAAGATGACGAAGACGAGGATTAATTCTTCATTTGTCTTTAAAAAATAATTTTAAGCCTTGAAACTTCCTGTTTTAAGGCTTTTTTTATTTAAATGTTATTAAAAATAAAACAATCAACCACTAGAAATTAGTAGCTTTGTATCTATGGAAATAATTGTCATTTTCTTTCTTACACTTTTAAATGGTTTCTTCGCTTTATCAGAAATAGCATTAGTATCGGTAAAAAAATCTCGTATTCAGCACCTCGCAGACCAAGGAAATTCTCGCGCAAAAATAATATTAGAACTACTAGATAAACCAGAGAATTTTTTATCATCTGTTCAAGTTGGAATTACCTTAATTGGAATTATTGCAGGTGCTTATGGTGGCGCAACATTGACTGACGATTTAGAAGCAACATTTGGCGTAAATTCATTTCTTGGATCTTATGTTCATTCTGTTTCTTTAGTTATTGTGATTGGAAGTATTACGTATTTCACGATTGTAATTGGAGAATTAGTACCGAAGTCCATCGCAATGAATAGCGCTGAAAAAATCGCCTTGATTTGTGCTCCAATTGTTAAGTATTTCACCTTAGCAACCTTCCCTTTTGTCAAACTACTTTCTATTTCGACTAAAGTAATTCTTAAGATTTTTGGAGTCAAAGAAAATGACACTGAACACATGAGTGAAGAAGAATTGAAATTCATGTTGTTCAATGCCGGGAAACAAGGTGTTCTGGAAACAGATGAAAGTCAAGTTCACCAAAATTTATTCTACTTTACTGATCAAACGGCAAAATCTTTAATGACGCACAATTCTGAAGTAGAATGGATTGATACTTCTAATACAATTGAAGCTATTTTTAGTCAATTACTAAAAAGTGCACATTCAAAATTTATTGTTTGTGAGGATCAAATAAGCAATATTAAAGGTGTTATAAATATTAAAGACTTTTTAGAAAACTATAAACGTCCAGATTTTAAGATCTCTGATATTTTTGAAGCGCCAATTTACATTATCCAAAACACACCTGCTTTTAATATTTTAAGCTTATTTAAAAGTAAAAAACAATATATTGGAGCAGTTATAGATGAATATGGCAGCGTTGTGGGAATCATCACGTTACACGATTTAATAGAAGCAATAGTTGGTGACTTACCAGATGAAGATGAAATGGATGAATTGGATATTGTTCAGCGAAAAGATGGAAGTTATTTGATTAACGGAAAAACCTTGATTTATGAATTGAATCAATATTTCCAACGAGAGGTGATTGAAGATAATATCTCAAAATACACTACTATTGCAGGTTTTGTATTAGAAAACCTAAAAGCAATTCCAGTAGCTGGAGGAAATTTCGAATTTGAAAAATACTATTTTGAAATTGTCGATGTGGATGGATTGCGAATTGACAAGATTCTGATGAAAGAAAAGGAAGAGATCGTACTTGACTAATTTACAAATTTCAATTAAGCTTTGCGCAACGTACTTGGACAAACATAATCTGTTTTAGGTACATTTGTTTTAGCAATTGCACTATATCCGCCAGCTACTTCAATGAAATTATCATAGCCTCTTGATTTTAGTATCGAAGCAGCGATCATACTTCTATATCCACCGGCGCAATGGATGATGAAAGCACTATCCTTCGGGAATTGTGCCATATCTTCATTGATAAAATCCAAAGGAATACTATCTGCTCCGTCTACATGTTCAGCAGCAAATTCACCAGGTTTTCTAACGTCAATAATTTTTGGTTTATCATTAAATTTTAATGCAAATTCATCAGCTGAAATTCGAATTACAGTATCAATCTCTTTTCCTGTTGATTTCCATGCCTCAAAGCCACCATTTAAATAACCAATTACATTTTCATATCCCACACGAGCTAGACGTTTAACCGTTTCTTTTTCGTGACCAACTTCACAAATAATAAGTATTTCTTGTTTGATAGTTGGCAACAACGCTCCAACCCACGGAGCGAATTGCCCATCTAATCCAATATTAATACTATTAGGTACAAATCCTTCAGAAAATACTTGCGCATTTCTTGTGTCTAAGACAATCGAATCTGTTTCATTTGCTGCTGCTTCAAAGGAATCTGGATCTAATGCTTGCATTCCTCTTTTCATGACAATATCAATATTTTCATACCCAGATTTATTCATCATGACGTTCATTCCAAAATATCCTGGAGGAGGCAATAATCCATCAGTAACTTCTTTTACAAATTCTGATTCAGTCATATCAGCGCGCAAAGCATAATTCAGCTTTTTCTGTTCACCAATCGTACTAACAGTTTCTTTACTCATGTTTTTACCACAAGAACTTCCTGCTCCATGAGCTGGGTATACGACAACATCATCAGCTAATGTCATTACTTTATTTCTCAACGAATGGAATAACGTCCCAGCTAATTGTTCCTGTGTCATTGATGCTGCTTTTTGCGCAAGATCAGGTCTTCCAACATCTCCAATAAACAAGGTGTCCCCAGAAAATAACGCTTGATCCAACCCTTTTTCATCTTGCAATAAAAAACAAGTACTTTCCATTGTATGTCCTGGAGTGTGTAAGACTTTCATTGAAATGTTCCCAAATTTTAAAAACTCACCATCTTTTGCTATATGTGATTCATAGGTTGTTTGCGCATTTGGACCGAAAACAATTGTTGCTCCTGTTGCTTTAGCTAAATCGACGTGACCACTTACAAAATCAGCATGAAAGTGCGTTTCAAGAATATATTTGATTTTAACATTATCTTTTTTCGCTCGTTCAATGTACGGATCAATTTCCCTTAAAGGATCAATAATAATCGCTTCACCATTTGAAGTAATATAATACGCTCCTTGCGCCAAGCATCCTGTATATATTTGTTCTATTTTCATGTCAGTTGTTTGTATGTTTTTCAAATATGTCATTTCAAAGTTCTAATAAAAAATTTAATTATCCTTTTATAAAAATTTCATTTAGAATAATAAAAATTCCCATGAGAAGGATAAAATATCCAAATCCCTTTTTTAATTTTTCTCCAGCAATCTTTTTTGACAATTTAAATCCGATGAAAATCCCGATAACTGAAGCAGTGGTAAAAATACTCAGTAAAGTCCAATCAATTATGTAGTCTGATTTCAAAACGCTCATAAAGCCAATTGCAGAATTGGTAGTTATAATTAATAATGAAGTTCCAATTGCTTTTTTCATTGGGATATGTGCAAATAGAATCAATGCTGGGATTATTAGAAATCCTCCTCCTGCTCCAACCAAACCAGTTATAAATCCGATGAAAATACTTTGAACAAAAATCAGCGTGTAATTGACTGGCGGAATAAATCCTAAATCTAAATCTTTTTTGAGAGGTCTAATCATGGAATAGGAAGCGCTAATCATTACTATTGCAAAAATCAACATTAATAATATTGACTTTGTAATTTCCAAACCACCAATTGTCATCACTGAATCTGGAATTTGTGGTAAAATAAATCCCCTTGTGAAATAAACTGCAATGATCGAGGGAACACCAAAAATCAGTGTAGTTTTTAATTCAACTCGTTTTTCTAACGCACTTTTAATTCCACCCACCAAAGCTGTTGTTCCAACAATAAAAAGAGAATAAGCTGTTGCAAGCGTTGCATCAATCCCCATAATCATCACAAGAATTGGAACTGTCAAAATTGAACCGCCACTCCCAACTAACCCTAAAGAAATTCCTACAAAAACAGCTAAAACGTATGCTAAAATATCCATCTATAAATTCAACTTATTATATAAAATTGCAAAGTTGGTACTTTTGTTTTAACTAAAAAGTTACCAATGTTACACTGTTTTTTTGTTGAGCTAAGGTAATAAAAAAAGGCCTCCATTCGTCAGATGACGAACGAAAGCCTTTAATAACAGCATCAAAATAGTTACATGCTTATAATCTTAAATTCAGTTCGTCTGTTTAATTGACACCCCTCATCTGTGTCATTTGTTGAAATTGGTTGTTCTTCACCATATCCTTTTGAAGTCAATCTATTTGCAGCAATTCCAGCCTTTACCAGATAGTTAACAACTGCTTTGGCTCTATTGTCAGACAGTGCAAGGTTGTAATCGTTAGCTCCTTTCGAATCGGTGTGACCAGAAATTTCGATTTTCAATGTTGGAACATCAATTAACAGTTTTGTTAATCGTTGCAATTCATTTGTTGATTCCGGACGCAGAGTCGCTTTATCAAAGTCGAAGAAGATGTTTTTAAGAATAATTTTACTTCCAACTGCGATATTTTTCAATTGAACATCTTTCGTTACTTCTTGGAATGCTGCTGTGTTTGGGATATCAAAGTTTTCTGAATGAAATAAGTAACCTTCTTTTTTAACAGCAATGCCGTAGTTTTTTCCGGCTGGTAATGAAACCAAATACTTACCTGTTGAACTGTTTGACGCAAATGTTGCAATTACTTGATTCATTTGATTGTCAATGATTTCAATTGTTGCCGCTAATGGTTTTCCTGACAATTCATCTGTTATTACACCTTTTAAAATTGTTAATTTTGCTTCTTGGATGTCCATTACTGGTGCAACGACAATTTCCTTAACTGGCGCTGCTTGACTTGCAATCAAATTATCTTCATTGTTCTGAACCATTGGTTTTTCAGCTCCTAAAAAGGTAACTAGGTACAAATCTTTCTCACCAAAACCATTTGGATTGAACGACGTGTAATAACCATGTCGACCACTTGCTGAAACAACAAAGAATACATCATCATCAGGCGTATTTACGGGATATCCGATATTTTCAGGTGTTGACCATTTCTTCAAACTGTCATTGTAAATAGTTTTGTAAATGTCGTATCCACCCATTCCTTTGTGTCCTTGAGAACTAAAATAAAGTGTCTTCCCATCAGGGTGAATAAAAACACCTTCTTCACCATATTTTGTATTTACAGTAGTTCCAAGATTTTTAGCTTCTCCCCACTTTCCTTTTTCATCTTTGTATGAAATATAAATATCTCTATCACCAATTCCACCTGGTTTATCAGAAACAAAATAGACCGCTTTTCCATCTGGGGAATAACAAGCAGAAGATTCGTGACTTTTATCACCGTTAATGTTTTTATTCATTGCTTCAGGCTTACTCCATGCGGTACCAATCAATTCAGACTCATATAAATCTCCGTTGTTTTTACCGATATAAATAAGAAATTTTGTTCCATCAGCAGATAAACCAGAATTAGCATCATGGTCATTTGTATTAACTGGTTGGCCCATATTCGTTGCACTTGACCATTTACCACCGCCTTGATTGTACGAAATATAAATATCTTCAAAATACTCATTAATTCCAGGATCAATTCCACCTCCAACTGTGTTTGGACGACGAGAAGTGAACAATAAAACAGATTCGTCAGCAGAAATAACCGGACCATAATCAGTATATTGTGAATTAACTTCTTTGCCCAGATTGTCTATAAACACACGAATAGGTTTTTGAGAAAGTTCCTTACCAACATAACATTCTTTGATGAATTTAGTTGTTTCAATGATTGCTTCAGGATTATCATTTGCATTAACACTTTTTTGAAAAACAGAAAATTCTTTCACGGCCTTGTCCCATTGCATATTTAAATGATACGCTTTTCCTAAATAGTAATTCAAATACGAATCTACGGTTGGGTTCAGCTGCTGAGCTTTTTCCAAAAAGGGAATTGCTTTTAATTTAAAACTTGAAGCTAAGTAACACCTTCCCAATTTGTAATTCAAAAGCGCATTATTCGGATTGAATTTATTCGCAGCTAAATAAGGTTCTATTGCTTGTTTAAAGTAGATATCTCCTTCGTTAAAAAATGCATCTCCTTTTTCAATATTGTCTTTGGCTACTTTCAAACCATCTTTATCTTCCTTAAAAAACTCCTTTGTGAATTCAATGTTTTGAGCTAATAGCACATTTGAAATCACAAGAAACAATGCGACTAAAAATGTATTTTTTGATGTATATATGATGTTTTTCATAATCGTTTTTCTTCAAAAATTCTTAAAATGCTTATTTACAATCTGACGAGTAATTTTTCGCTGTCTCAACGCCTAATTCAATTGCTTTTTTCCAATCAGAACAAGCACCAGAAAAGTCTTTCAACATTTCCTTCGCTATTCCACGGTTCAAATAAGCATAACCATAATTCGCGTCAATTTGAATTGCTTTCGTACAATCGTCGATACTACCTTGGTAATCTTTCAATTTATATTTAGCAGTTGCACGATTATTCATTGCAAAAGCATAATCACTCTTTAATTGTAATGCTTTTGTAAAATCATCAATTGCACTTTTAAAATCTCCAGCATCAATCTTTGCACTTCCGCGATTTGTGTAGGCAACATAATAATCTCCTTTTAATTTGATTGCAGAAGAATAATCTTCAATTGCACCTTTATAATCGGCTTTTTTGCGCTTAGCACTCGCCATATTATTCAACGTGAATGGCATGTTTGGATTTATTGCAAGTGCTTTTTTGTAATCGAAAATTGCACCATCCAAATCTTTAAGTTGAAGTTTTGCACTACCTCTATCGTTGAAAGCATATGCATATTCGTTATTGAATTTGATTGCTTCCGTAAAATCATTAATTGCACCTTGATAATCTTCTTTTTCAAATTGGATGACACCTCTGTAATAAAATGCTTGAGAATAGCCTGTATTCATTTGAATTGCAGAAGAATAATCTTCCAATGCACCAGGTTTATCTGAAGTTGCAACTTTGGCTTGTGCTCTACCAAAGTAATATTCACTTTGTTGACTTATATTCAATGCCATGGAATAATCTTCCATTGAACCTTTATAATCTGCTAACTCAAACTTCGTGTTTCCTCTATTGTAATAAGCTTTGTCAAAATCAGCTTTTAAAGTAATGGCTTGATCAAATTCCAATAATGCAGCGTTGTAATTCTTTTCTTGAAAATAATGAATTCCACTGTTGTAGAATTTCTCTGCGTTTTGGGAGCCATCGTCTAAAATTTTGGCTTTTACAATTGAGTCTTGGGCTTTTACTGAAGAGAATCCAGCGACCCCCATAAATACAGTAATGATAAAAAATTTCATTGCCATGCGTACTAGTAAATTTAATTAATAATTAAAACTTCTATTGGTTTGGTAATCGCGTTGCGAAGATAAGCTTTTTTTTAGTTTACAATATCGTGCCAAAAGAAATTTAAAATCACGATTGACAAAAATTTGAAATAAAATTGAACAATGAAAGTCTTATTATTTACATGTAATCCTTTATTTTAGCAAAAGAAATATATTAAAATGAAAAATCTTTTTTTACTTGACAAAGAAATCACCTTTCTCAACTTCGGCTCTTTCGGTGCTTGTCCAAAAGAAATTTTTGATGATTATATCAACTGGCAATACCTACTAGAAAAAGAACCTGTTCAGTATATCACTGTTGATGGATATGCTTATTTGAAAAAATCTAGAGAAGCTTTGGCTACATCTATTAATTGTAATGCTAAAGATTTAGTATTTGTTCCAAATCCAACGCATGCATTCAATATTCTAGCAAAAAATCTATTTCTAAATCCGGGCGATGAGATTTTGACCACTAATTTAGAATACGGTGCAATGGATAAAACATGGGAATATTACAGTGAAAAAGCGGGAGCAAAATATGTTCGTCAGGCCATTTCATTGCCCATTCAATCAAAAGAAGATTTTATTCATGAATTTTGGAAAGGCTATTCAGATAAAACAAAATATATTTTTATCAGTCAAATAACAAGCAGTACTGCGTTGATTTTGCCCGTAAAGGAGATTTGTGATGAAGCAAAAAAACGTGGTTTAATAACAATTGTTGACGGTGCACATGTTCCAGGTCACATTGAATTAAATCTATCCGAATTACAAGCCGATTATTACTCTGGTGCTTGTCATAAATGGATGATGACTCCAAAAGGGTGTTCCTTTTTATACGTCAAAAAAGAATTTCAAGAAAATTTGGATCCTTTAATCATTAGTTGGGGATTCAAGAGTATCAATCCTTCTGATTCGAAATTTTTCGATTACCACCAATTTAATGGTACACGTGATTTTTCAGCGTATTTAACGGTTCCCAAAGCCATCGAATTCATGAATAAATATGATTGGAAATCGGTTTCAATGAACTGCAAAAAGCAAGTTTTAGAAAATGCTCCGAAGTTATTTGATTTTCTAAAAACAACAGCTTTAGCTCCTTTAAACAAACATTTCTTTGGTCAAATTTGCAGTACTAAAATTCATACGACCGAACCTGAAAAATTGCAACGCTTGTTATTCGAAAAATATAAAATTGAAATTCCTGTGATGCGTCATGGGAAGGATTGTTATATTCGATTTTCTTTTCAAGCATTTAATGAAAGTTCAGAAATAGATTATTTGATCCATTCACTTTCAGAAATCAAAAAAAAAACAAATTTATTTTTGACGTAGATTCTGTTTTGAATAATTTATATCAATTATAAAAATTATCCATGAATTAATATTTAGTTTTTAATATGGTGTTTTTATTTTGTTATTTAGATTCATTTTAATTAATATTACGACCTGAAACCACGAAAAAAAATAATTTAAAAATTAAAAATTAAAATTATGATTGTTCGTTTACATTTTTTCATTATTTCCACTTTTTTCTGTTCATCTTTTGTGTTTTCACAAATTGAATTAAATGAAGTTTCTCAAACAAACATTAGTATTATCGCTGATGAAGACAATGAATACAATGATTGGTTTGAGATTCGAAACAACGGTGCTTCAGTAATTGATTTATCAGGTTACGGTGTATCCGAAGACCCAACACTTCCTTACCAATGGATTTTACCAAGTTATAGTTTAGCACCAGGCGAACATAAATTAATTTATGCAAGTGGGAAAAATAGAATTCCAACCATCAATCATTATGAAACAGTGCTTGTAGCTAGTGATACATGGGAATACCTTGTGCCATCTTCAGAACCAGCATCGAGTTGGAGATTACCTGGAGTAACCTTAGGTTGGTTGAGTGGTCCTGGTGGAATTGGATTTGGAGATGCTGATGACGGAACAACAATCGCCACAACAACGAGCGTTTACTCAAGAAAAACCTTCAATGTTACAAATCCTTCAGAAATAGAAAAATTAATTCTTTTTATGGATTATGATGATGGATTTGTTGCTTTCATCAATGGTGTTGAAGTTGCACGAGCAAATGTTGGTGTAGTCGGAACTCCTCCTTCTTTTAATACGCTTGCTTCAGCTGGTCACGAAGCGAATGGATATCAATCTATGCCAATAAATTCCTACCAAATTAATTTAGCTGCTTTTACAGGGTTGTTGCAAACAGGAGAAAATGTTCTTTCAATTCAAACTCATAATGTTCTTGCAACATCTGCAGATTTAACTGGTAATGCATTCTTAGCTGCAGGAATTACTACTGCAACAACTTATTTCTCACCTACACTTCCTTGGATGAATTTAATAGCAAGTACTGCTTGGCACACAAATTTCACAATAAATTCAGGTGATATTTTAACACTTACTGATCCTTTAGGAATAATTGGGGACCAAGTTACCTTAGTTCCTATCCCTGTTGACCATTCTTATAATCATAATGGCGCTGCATGGTGTATCAGTCCAAATCCAACCCCAAATACACAAAATTCCACCAATTGCTTCGCTGTGATGTTACAAAAACCAATTGTAACTGTTCCTGCTGGAATATACGCAACAGGTCAAACAGTTGAACTTCTAACAATCCAAGTTGGTGTTGAAATTCGATACACATTGAATGGTAGTATTCCAACGAGCACTTCTCCCCTATATACTGGGCCAATAACTATTCCTACAACGAAAGTTTTAGCTGCTAGATGTTTCGACCCTTCGAACAACTCACTTGCAAGTGCTACGGAAAAAAATACGTTTATAATAAATGAAGCTTATGTTGGGCTACCTGTAATATCAGTTTCAACAGATTCACTTAATTTATATGATACAAATACTGGTATTTATGTATTAGGTCCACCAGATTACAACACTGGCTACCCTTATTTCGGAGCTAATTTTTGGGAAGATTGGGAACGTTATTCCTATATTGAATATATTTCAACGGACAGCACACAAAAATTCGAAGGCAGTATTGGCTTAAAAATCCATGGCGGTTGGTCTCGTGCTCAACCTCAAAAAAGTTTCAGAATTAAATGCCGTGATGACTATGGAATGTCAAAAATAAATTATGCGTTAATTCCAGACAAGCCTTATGTAACAAAATTCAAAGATTTCAATTTACGCAATGGTGGAAACGATTACGGAGGAACAAGAATGAGAGATGCATTCATGCAAAGACTTGCGAAAAGTACACATAATGATTACATGGGTTATACTCCTGTTATAGTGTTTTTAAACGGAGAATATTTTGGAGAATATGAAGTTCGAGAAACATTAAACAATGATTATATTGAAAGTAATAAAGGATTTGATGCCGATAGTGTATCTGTATTAACTGAAAATTATATGGCTTTTGAAGCAAATGATGGAACGATGGATAATTTTTGGCCAATGTATAATTCAATTGCTGCTGCAGATCCATTAAGTGCAACTTTTTACAATTTAGCTGATTCATTAATCGACTTAGAGAATTATGCTGATTATATCATCACAGAAACGTATTATGGAAATGGTGACTGGAGTAATGGACAAGCCAATAACATAAAATATTGGAACGTTCCAGGCGAAAAGTGGAGAATGATTTTAATGGATTTAGATTTTGGTTATGGATTATATGGCGCAACTGCTAATGATAATTTTCTGACCCAAGCAACGAATGAAGCTTTTATTCACATGGATGTGATAACAGCAAAATTATTGGGTAATCTTCAATTCAGAAACTATTTCATTGACCGTTATGCAGATTTGATTAATACCATTTGGCAACAAAATCGCGTCCAAAGCATGGGGAACTCAATGATTAATGAAGTTGCACCTTGGATACCGAGACATCATACGAGATGGAGTGGTAATATGACAAATTTCTTGAATACAATGAACAACATGCTTACCTGGAATAGTAATAGAATTGCAGGGGCAAGAAATGTAGTTCAATCATTTTTTGGACTTGCAGGACAGGTAACTTATACGCTAAATGTTCAACCTGCAGGAGCTGGTAGAATTCACATTTCGACAATTGAACCGAGTGAAATAGAATACCCATGGAATGGTGTTTATTTTAAAGGAGTTCCTGTAAAAATTACTGCTATTCCAAACCCTGGTTATACCTTTAATCATTGGGACCCGAATGCTCTTTTTGCAACAAATAATTACAATCAAGAAGTGAACATTACACCAACTGTAAATTGTGCTTTTACTGCTTGGTTTACAGGAAGTCTCGTAACAAATCCAATTGAAATTTCAGAATTAATGCCAGATGCAGAAAACTCAATTAATGGTGGTGATTGGATTGAAATTCACAATACGATGAATGTTTCATTGGATGTCAGTGGAATGATAATTAAAGACACAAATTTTTTACATGTTTATACATTCCCACTGCAAACGGTTATCCCAGCAGATGGTCGCCTTGTTATTGTTTCTGACACATCATTGTTTCAAAATCAGTACCCATCTGTTTCAAATTACATTGGACCTTTAGGCTTTTCATTGAGGAATACAGGACAAACATTATATATTTATAAAGCAAATAATACGTTATTAACTGAAGTAACTTATGCGACAACTTATCCATGGCCAATTGGAACAAATGGATATGGAAGATCGATAGAATTTGAAGGAAATAGCCAAGGACAAAACGACCCGAACGCATGGTTTGCAGGTTGTGTTAAAGGATCACCAGGAGAAGCTTATTTCCCATGTGACTCTACGTTAATTATTTCTGAAATAAATTATAAATCCTCACCGACTTCTGATGCTGGTGATTGGTTTGAAATTCATTCAACATCTGATGCCCCAATTGATTTAAGTGGATGGTCAATAAGTGATGGTGGAATTACTGGAGGATACATTATTCCTGCTGGAACGGTTATTTTACCGCATGACTATTTAGTATTAGCCAAAGATTTGACTTTATTTAGTGTAATCCATCCTTTAGTAACAAACTTTTCTGGACCAACAGGTCTTGCATTGGGTGCGCAAGATGGAATTATTTTGTATGATGAAACTGGTATTGCGCAATTTTCTGCTAATTATCTAAATTCAGCACCTTGGACAACTGAACCAGATGGAAATGGTAAAACACTAGAATTAGTGAGTTCTACAGGATTTATGAATGAATCAACTAACTGGATAGCGGGTTGTCCTGATGGTTCACCAGGAAAAGCATATGATTCAAACTGTGGCTTATCGATTGCAGAGTTATCTTCAAGTAATTTATCACTTTATCCAAACCCAACGAGAGATAAAATATTTATTAGTGTGAGCGAAGAGTCAGTTATAAATGTTTATAGCAGTATTGGTGAGCTTTTACACACTAAAAATTATTCAGCTGGAAATCAGGAAATAGATTTATCAAATTACACTTCTGGATCTTACTACATTGAAATGAACAATAAGCGATCAATGGTTGTGAAATTATAAAAACATCTAAATAAAGAATACAATAAGAGCCTCAGTAAAATCTGGGGCTTTTGCTTTTCATCAAATTTCTTTTTTAACCAAATAACAACCCAATGTTAACTGTATGTTAAGGAATTTCTCTATCTTAGCACAATTAACTATTGCTATGAGAAATATCCACTTGCTTCTATTCACGTCATTGACGATTTTTTCTACAAACGCGCAATATTGCACTGCGGTTGGACCAACAAGTACAGCTGATTCCAACGTTGGGTCGGTTCAGTTGACCGGTGTTTTAGGTTCTATCAATTATATTGGTTGTCCCGGTGTTATTGGCTTACAAAATTTAACGGCATTGGGAACAACCTTAAATGCTGGAGGGTCATATGTTGCCAATATTCAATTTAGCACATGTGGTGGGAATTATGCAGGAGCTGGTGAAGCATGGATTGATTATGACCAAAATGGATTATTTGATCCATCAGAATCGATTGGTACTTGGTCTGGAATACCACCTACTCCCTTATCTATTTTTAATTTCAATGTTCCAGCTGGTGCTCAAAATGGAGTAACTAGAATGCGCGTTACGCAGCAAGAACAAGGAATATTGCCCTTAAATCCTTGCGCAACATTTGCTTGGGGTTCCGTAATGGATTTTAGTATTACAATTGGAAATGGCATTGATTGCAGTGCATATGTTGGAGATGACACAGTTGATCCAATAATTGTGGCAACCTTGCCATATACAAATACAGGTGATAATTCATTTTGCTATTCTAATCAGAATTTGGTTTATAATTCTCCAGATGTTTATTATCAGATTACACCTTCACCTTTGATGCAATCAATCACTGTTTCTTTATGCGGTTCTTCCTTTGATACTTTTTTAAGTGTTGTGGATGCATTTGGAAATATTGTTGCTTTTAATGATGATGCAGCAGGATGCGGTACAACTTCTTCTTCTTTAACGTTTGAAACAGCTGGACTAGGACTTGCTTATGTCATTGTTGAAGGATGGGGAAATGCGAGTGGAGCGTATAACATATCCATTAATGCAGACTTTTTAGGAAATGAAGAATTGATTGAACAAGATTTTATTTTATTTCCTAACCCAGCAACAACAAATTTTTCAATTAAAGGAATCCAAGGAAAGGTTGAAATTATTGATTTAACTGGAAAAATTGTTAAACACATTGATCTATATAATGGTGAGAATATCTCAATCTTGAATTTAAAGAATGGCATGTACACTGTTCAATTCGGGAAAGAAAAGCAATTGTATTCTAAAAAATTAATGATCCAATAATGAGAAAATTATTTGTCGTATTTTTTGCCTTATTCCAATTTTATTCAATGGCCCAACCATGGTTTGAAAAATCGAATTTTGGAGGTGAAGCTAGGCATAGAGCCACCTCTTTCTCTATTGGGAACTTTGGTTATATAGGTTTAGGGCATATTAATTCCGTAATTGGAGTTGAATACGAGGATTTTTGGAAATATGATCCTTCATCAGATACTTGGACACAAATAGCTAATTACCCTGAAGGAGAATGTTTTCATGCTACATCATTCACAATTGGTAACAAAGGTTATGTAGGAACTGGTCGACTTTCAAATGGCAGCTATTCAAACAACTTCTATTCCTATGAACCCGAATTAAATACTTGGACTCAAATTGCTGATCTACCTGGTGTTGAAAGAAGAGGTGCTATAGCATTTTCAATAAATGGGAAGGGTTATGTTGGAACTGGACAAACATTCAGTGGTAACTCAAATGATTTTTACGAATATAATCCGCTTACAGATCAATGGATTGTTAGAGCGAGTTTACCCGGATTGCCAAGAACTTCTTCGGTTGCTTTTTCAATAGGAAATTTTGGGTATTTAGGAACTGGCGATACGAATAGTGGTTCATCAAATGATTTTTACCAATACAACCCTGTCACAAATCAATGGGTAGTAAAAGCTCCTGTTGGAACCTTTGAGCGTCAAGAAGCCACTGGTTTTGCTGTTAATGGTCTCGGTTATATTGGATCAGGTGACGATTATTCAAGCGGTAACAATTATCCTGATATGTGGGAATATGATCCCATTTTAAACAGTTGGATACAAATTGAAGATTTCGCAGGGACGCCTAGAAGGTATTTAACATCGTTTGTTATAGGCTCAAGAGCATATACAGGAACAGGAACAAGTGGTACCAACTTTAAAGATTTTTGGATGTTTGATCAAATACTTTCTGTTTTGACACGAAAAATGGAACATTTAACGATTAACACCTACCCTAATCCAGCTTCTGAAAACATTTGTATTGCTTTAAAAGAATTACCCGAATTCATTCAAATTGAGAACGTTACATGTTCATTGTTTTCAGCAACAGGAAAACTTATTAGTTCAACAAATTTCGAATCTTCAATGTGCAACATAGATGTTGCAACCCTTCAAAATGGACAATATATCTATCAATTGAATTACGAAGGAAACAGTTTTAAAAAAGGTAAAATTATTATCGCCAACTAAATGAAGAATCAACTCATCATAGTATTAATTCTATTACTTGATATTCCTAATATTCAGGCAAATCCATGGATTCAAAAAGCTGATTTTGGAGGCGTTGGAAGACATAGGGCAACTGGAATATCAATTGCTAACAAAGGATATATGGGGTTAGGACATGTAAATGGAACTGGTGTTGATATCAATTATAAAGATTGGTGGCAATATGATCCTGCATCAGATTCTTGGACACAAAAAGCCAATTTTCCTGTTCTAAATCATGGTGCAGTTGCATTTTCAACTAGTGATCGCGGATATGTTGGTGGAGGATCTGCCCTAAATGGTGAGTTTTATGAATATAATCCGATTACAAATGTTTGGGCACAGATAGCAAGTTGTCCTTTATCTGTTGGTGATGTGCAAGTTTTTTCTGTAGCAAATAAAGGATATGTTTATTTTGGGAATCAACTTGCTGAGTATTCACCATTAACAAATACATGGGCAATAAAAGCAAATTCCCCAACCTATTTTGGATCTTGGAGCACCTCCTTTTCAACTAATAGTAGTGGTTTTGTGAAATCTGGGACTACATTTTACGAATATAAACCAGCGCTTGATCAATGGATCGTTAGAACTTCTTTTCCAGGTTTAACGAGTAACGGTGGTGCAGGATTTACGATGAATAACAAAGGATACATGACGTGTGGATATGTCGGATCGCTATCATTAGTAACAAACGAAGTTTGGGAATTCAACCCTGGTAATAATCAATGGAATTTGATTTGTCTTTTCCCTGGCACTAGTAGAAGATTCCCTGTTGCTTTTTCAATCAATAACAAAGGATATTTTGGAACCGGTACTAATGGAATTAACATGAATGATTTCTGGGCATTTGATTTTGACCCACTTGGTCAAGTAGAAAACGACCTTTCAAAACTGAATATTAATGTTTTTCCTAATCCAAGTGTTGATCAAATAAATTTTGACTTTTCAAATGTAGAACAAGAAATTATAATGAATAGTAAAATTCAATTATTCTCTTCAGACGGTAGAAAAATAAAAGAAGAAGCTATTCAGAATACACTTCATACTATAAATAGAGACAATTTGACAAATGGAATTTATTTCTATGCAATTCTGTATAAAAATAAATCTGTTCAATTCGGGAAAATTACTTTTAATTAATAAAATATGATGAAAATAATTAGTCTTCTTATAGTTACTTTGCCTTTTTGTCTATTTGGCCAAGCTCCAAATTCATGGTTAAAGAAAAATGACTTTGCTGGACTTAAAAGAGAGAGAGCTGTAGCCTTTTCAATTGGCGATTTTGGTTATGTTGGTACTGGAGTCGATACTGTTGAGATTGTACACAATGACTTTTGGAAATACGATCCAATTTTAGATGTTTGGACGCAAATCGCTAATCTTCCGGGTTCCGCAAGAAGAGATGCAGTAGCATTTGCAATAGGTGGAAAAGGGTATGTTGGAACGGGAATCGATAATGATGAATCCGCTCTAGGAATTAAATTAAATGATTTTTGGGAATATAATCCAATCACAAATAGTTGGTTGCAAGTAGCAAACTATCCAGGTGGTAGCGGCACAGGGATGTACTTTGCTACAGCATTCACTGTTGATTCGAAGGGATATGTTTGTGGTGGTAAAAGTGCTCCAAGTTTCTATTCAAGTCAAATGTGGGAATACAAACCAAGTATAAACCAATGGACGCAACGCGCTAGTTTTCCTGGAGGAGTTCGGTATCAATTAGCATCTTTCTCAATCGGTTATTATGGTTACGTTGGACTCGGAGCAAGCGAAGATGTTTATAAAAAAGATTTTTGGAAGTACAATGCTGGAACCAATCAGTGGACACAAATAACAGATTTACCGGCAAGTGAAAGAGGTGCCTGTTGCACTTTTACTATAAGCGAACGTGGATTTGTATGCATGGGTTCGGATGGCGGAATATTAGACGATTTATGGGAATATAACCCTAACACCAATGATTGGGTCTCAAAGGCGCCATACGGAGGAAGCGAAAGAAAAAATGCTATTGCTTTTGTTGTAAATGGCAAAGCATATGTCGGAACAGGAAAAGGATATTCTGGTAAAAAAGATGGAATGGAAGAATACACTCCCGGTCTGATCCTTGGAACAGAAGAATTAGTGGATGTTAATTTCAACGTATTTCCAAACCCATCACATAATACATTTCAAATAGTTTCAACGAATGAATCAATAAATTCATTTGCCATATATTCGACTGATGGAAAACTTTTGAAACATGTTGCGAGAAATTTTGAGGAAGTTTTAAATTTCGATCATTCTGACATCAATGCTGGAGTTTATATGCTGGTTGCATTAGATAAATCAAAAGCAATATTAAAAACACAACAAATTATTCTATTGTAATGAGCAAGAATACTATTAATTTATTTCTCGGTCTAGTAATTTCTTATACTTCATTTTCGCAAGATATTTGGATACAACGAGATTCAGTAAATGGCCCTTTAAAAGGATCTTGCGCAAGTTTTGTTTTACAACATGATGGATATGTGATTGGCGGCTTGGATGATTTTGGATTTAATCGAAAAATGTATTCTTATAGTCCATCGCAAAATAACTGGGACAATGAAGAATCTATTGGTGGACTTTCTGGGAGTGGATTAAGTCGTGGTTCAGCCAGTAGTTTTGCTATTGGGAATAAAGGCTACGTATGCTTGGGTCAGGGAGATACGAATCCTTATTTCAAAGATTTATGGGAATATGATTTAGGAACTGGTGCATGGACTCAAAAAGCAGATTTTATTGGTACAGCTCGACGTCAAGCAATCTCATTTACGATTAATAGTATTGCATATGTTGGAACGGGGCAAGATTTAACTGGGCTTACAAAGGATTTTTACAAATACGAGCCAACGACAAATACATGGACACAATTGAACGATTTTTCTGGTACAGCTAGAAGACAAGCTGTCGGTTTTCAAATGGGTGACAATGGTTATATTGGTACAGGCGATGATGGTGTTTTAAGAACAGACTTTTGGATGTACACTCCGACAACAGATACATGGATGCAAAAAGCAAATTTCCCAGGAACGGCAAGAGCTGGAGCAACAGGTTGGGGTATTTTCCCAACAGGATTTATAGCTACTGGAGAAGATGTCAATTATGCTTATAAAAAAGATGTTTGGGAATATAATTATTTTGGAAATTCTTGGATTCAGCGTACTGATTTTATTGGGTCTGGACGGAAAAATGCTGTTTCATTTGTAATTGACGGTGTTGCATATTTAGGAACTGGTTACAATGGGATATTCCTAGATGATTTTTACGCCTATTTTGGAATTGTTGGGATGACCGAAAACACTTCTAATTTTATTTCATCAATCTATCCGAATCCTGCAAAAGAAATTGCAACAATTAACATTCATGATGATAATCCATTCGAACTGAAATTGCAATTCTATTCTATAACAGGAGAAGAGTTAACATCAAAAATAGAAGCTAATTATACTTCGAATAATTCAATTTCAATTAACACCTCGAATTTATCTTCAGGTAATTATTTTTATACACTTGTAAATAGTTCAAAGAATAAAAAATCAACAGGGAAATTGATAGTTTTATAAACATGAAAGCATTTTTTATATTTTTCATACTTCTAATAGCAAGTTGTAATTCCACTATTGAGCATTCAAAAGAAGAAATAGTTGACACAAAAGCTCCAATAAAAAACAATAGTAATGCTGAATTTTCTGTTGCTGTGATAGAAAACCAAGATGCAACATGGGGATATCAATTATTGAAAGATGGCAAACTAATGATTGATCAAAAAAACATCCCTGCCATTCAAGGTAATCGCGGTTTTTCCACCAAAGAAAAGGCTGAAGTAATGGGTTCTTTTATACTTCAAAAAGTGAAAAATGGTGGGTTCCCTCCTACTGTTTCGATAGAAGAGATGGATAGTTTAGGAGTATTAAATTAAAAAACCCATGTAGCTGCGTTTTCTGAAGCTACAGAAAACAGGTTTAGGGTTGCCGACAATCGTTGTAATCTGCTGTAAGAACGAATTCTATTTTCGATAAATCGAAATGCAGCCCGCCATTGTTTGCCTGAGACTTCCCTGATGGTCAAAATTGTAGAGCTTCAAGAATAAACTACATGGGCTCCGCCGAAACGAATAAGATTACTGTGCCAACTCTGTGGAAGAATCTCTGATGTAAAGATACAATTCCTTTCTTCGTTTTAATCCCAATCTTTAAAAAAATAGTACCTTCGTTTCGCTGATAAAATCAAAATAGATCATGGGCTTATTAAAGAAATTACTGTATAAATTATTGAGCCAACGTGCCTATTTAAAAACACTTCATAGAAGTTTCTATTTACTCTATTCGTGTGGCTTTTTAAAGAATGATTCTCGTTTCAAATACCATTATATGGTGAAGCAACTCATACAACCAGATTTTACAGTTGTTGATTTAGGAGCTAATTTGGGTTATTTTTCAAAAACGTTCGCTCGATTAGCAAAAAATGGAACGTTAATATCTATTGAACCAGTACCTGTTTTTTATGACACACTTTCTTTTTTCATGAAAGGTTATTCAAATACGACAATCTACAATGTTGCACTAGGCACTGAAGAAGGTTCAATTACGATGGTTTTGCCTGAATCAAATGGAATGATTAGAACGGGATTACCGCATGTTGCTGAGTCTGAAGAAGAAAAACAATTGCATGCAACACAAGAAGTTAAAATTGTAAAAGGCAGTAATTTATTAGCCGATCTAAAGAAAATAGATTACATCAAATGTGATATTGAAGGATATGAGTTGATTGTATTTCAAGAAATAAAACCAATTTTAGAAAAACATTTACCTTTTGTTCAAATTGAAATTGCAGAGAAAAATTTGGACGAAATGTTAAGTATATTTAATTCTTTAGGATATACACAGTTTGGAATCAAAGATTTTAAATTTGTTAAAGAAACTGGCATGCAAGCTGAAGAAGGTGATTTCTTTTTTGTGCCTGAAAAGAGATTAGAACAGTTTGAAAAGAAGTATATAAAAATCAACTAGACTAGACTAGAATAGAATAGAGACAAATAACAATACAATTAGATTAAAGTAAAGGTTAAACAAACTTCCATATATTTCATCTCATTAAATGCATTGTGAATTTAGAAAGATTACTACTCAAAAAATAATTAATCTTTTTCCTTCAATTCCTCTAATTCAGTTTTCAAGGCTAGTATTTCTTTGTCTTTAGCACGAAACTTTTTGTAACTAAAAATGAAAGAAAAAGCATATCCCACAACCATTGAGAAAATAATTAAAAGAGTCAAGGGCATTTTAGTCTGTGCAAAAAGTAAATGCACGTCTTGTTCCTTCCAGTTCAAGGTTGCAAATACAACACCCATTATTCCAAGAATAACACTTAAAACAAATTTTGTTTTATTTAGTATCGATAAAGTATTCCAATATTCAGTCATGACTTTTAATTTAATTCTAAATTATATATTTTTTATGGATCATCGGTATGAAATTTAAAATCGAAAGATAATTTACTGATTAGAAAGTAAATCTCTCGTCAAACAACCTAAAAATTAAAAAGTACTATCTTTACGTCGAAATAAAATAGAAAGCATGGCAAATACATCAGATATTAAAAATGGAGTTTGTATCAAACACAATGACAAACTTTTTCAAATTATAGAATTTCAGCACGTTAAACCAGGAAAAGGTCCTGCTTTTGTTAGAACAAAAATGAGAGGAATAGAATCTCAAAAAGTCTTGGATCATACCTTTTCAGCAGGACATAAAATTGATATCGTTCGTATAGAGAATCGTAATTATCAATATTTATATCAAGAAGGTCAAGATTTTGTATTCATGAACAATGAAACATACGAGCAAGTAACAATTCCAGGCAGAATGATTGAGAAACCTTTGTTTTTGCAAGAAGGAATGATATGCAATATTCTTTTTCACGCAGAGGAAGAAGCTCCTTTGGTAGTAGAATTGCCGATGTATATTACGACAAAAGTAACTTATACAGAGCCAGGAGTAAAAGGAGATACAGCAACAAACTCAATGAAATATGCTACAATTGATACTGGGGCAGAAGTTCGAGTTCCTTTATTTATCGCAATAGATGAAGTAATTAAAGTTGATACAAGAACTGGAGTTTATGTTGAGAGAGTTAAAGCTTAATATATTTAAGATAAGTTAAGATTACGGGGAGCTTTTAGCTCCCTTTTTCATGCTTTAAAATCATCGTGTAAATACCCATTCATTTTCACTTGATTGATTAACATCAAAAGAATAGCCATCAACGTTATATAATTTCAATTCTTCAGCAGATTCAATCTTATTCGTAACAATATAACGTGCCATAGCTCCTCTTGCATGTTTTGCGTACATCATAACAATTTTATATTCACCATTTTTAAATTCTTTAAAAACGGGCGTTATAATAGCATGTTTTAACTGTTTCTGATCTATTGCCTTGAAATATTCATTAGAAGCCAAATTAATAATCACCTCGCCTTTTTCCATTTCCTTGTTCAAAAAAAGACTGAGTTTTTTACCCCAAAATTGATAGAGATTTTTTTGGTTTGGAGTAATTGACCATTTGGTACCCATTTCTAATCTATAGGGATACAATAAATCTAGTGGTTTTAAAACCCCATATAACCCTGACAAAATGCGCACTTTATTTTGGGCAGACTCAAGTTGCTCCTCGGTTAAAGATTGAGCATCAAACCCTTTGTAAACCTCACCATTAAAAGCAAAAATTGCTGGAGAGACAGCAGAATTTATTTTGATCGGTTCAGACCAGTTTTGAAAACGAGTATAATTAATTTGAGCCAAATCAGTTGAAACATGCATCAATGCTTCAATTTTTTTCACTGAAAACTTTTTCAATTTCTTGACTAACTGACTACTTTCTATTAAAAAATTAGCAACAGAATAGTCAAAAGATTTGTCTAATTCTTTAATGTCAATTGTTTTGGCTGGTGAAATAAGAACTTTCATTTAAATTTTTCTTTGGGTAAAAATAAGGTTTGAAATCTTAATTCAAACTCAAAAACACTGTTATTTATTGTTAAGTGAAACTGATTGTTGAATTATTGAATTATTTAATTCTAAATAAGTTCAATTCAGACAATCACTATATAAAAAATGATTTAAAAAATTAGTTCTAATTTATTTTTTGTAAATTTATTTCACTTAAATAAAATATATCAAACTATGAAAAAAACAATACTCTCTGCAATAGGGTTACTCTTATTGGGTTCTTCTCAATTATTGTATGGTCAAAACGAATCTGGAGTTATCCAATGTGATTCTTATTCTTTGTCTCGACCACTAAGTGAACTTATCGCTGAAGAACAGGCTAGCAACAAGAAAAATGAAAAACGATTAGAAAAAATACGCTTAAAAGATTTAGAATCGAAAGATAAAAAACATAGAGAACCTCAAAAGTTTCTTTATTCGGAAGAAAAAGACGGTGCAGCTTATGGAACCGATCCTGCTTTATTACAAACTTCTAATGGAACGCGTCCTGGTCCGGATACACGATTAAATATTAATGGCCTAAACAGTAATTCTGCACCGCACGACCCTTCAGGAGCAGCAGGTTTGACGTATTACATACAAGCTACAAATGCAACACCTTGTCGAATAATAAATAAATCAACTGGGGCAACTGTTTCTTCATTTACTATGGGAACATTATGGAATCCTGATTTATCTCAAAATAGTGGTGATCCAATTGTAATGTATGACCGTTATGCTGACCGTTGGTTTTTGGCTCAGTTTGGAACATCAGGAAATAAAATATATATTGCTGTTTCAACAACTAGTGATCCACTAGGGACTTGGAGCTGTTATTCGTATACTTCTCCTTCATTTCCAGATTACCTTAAATTCTCAATATGGCAAGATGGATATTATATGACCTCCAACCAAACATCACAAAAGGTTTTTGCTTTTGAAAGAACTGCAATGTTAGCTGGAAGTGCAACGGCTCGTTCAGTTTATGCTACTTTTAATCCACCAGACGGAGGAGGATTTTTCTGTCCGCTTCCTGCTGATGCTGATGGAAATGGTGGATTACCAGCAGCGGGTACTCCTTGTCCAATCATGTCATACTCAGACAATGCTTGGGGCGGTGGAGTAATTGATGGGATTCAAATTTATCAAATGGCAGTAAATTGGGTTCCAACAACCGCAACCGCAACAATATCGTTTGTTTCTGCTGTTCCAACATCTGCTTTCGATGGTTCTTATAATAGTAGTTGGAATGATATTGCACAACCAGGTACAACCCAGAAACTAGATGGAATTGGTGGAGTTTTAATGTATCGAGCTCAATATAGAAAAGGGGCTACTCATAACACAGTATGCCTTTCTTGGCCAGTTAAAATAAGTACAACACAAAGAAGTATTATGTGGGCTGAACTAAGACAAAATCTTAGTACGGGAGTTTGGTCAGTGTACCAACAACAAATTTATACTCCTGATACCTATTACAGATGGATGGGGTCAATCTCAATGGATGACGCTGGAAATATCGCTTTATGTTATGCAAAATCGGGTTCTTCAACTATTTACCCATCATTAGCATATACCGGTCGTTTAGCAACTGACCCAATTAATACAATGACAATAGCAGAAACTATTGCTGTTGCAGGAACGGTTTCTCAAAGTACTTCATGGTATGGTGGAAATCGTTTTGGAGATTATGCACATACTTGTTTAGATCCTGATGGGGGAACATTTTGGCATACTGGTGAATATTTAGGAGGTTCATCATCTGACCCAAAAAGAACAAGAGTTTATTCGTTTGCGATTTCACTTCCAAGCGCAGCGAATGTATCAGTAACTTCTTCTGATGCTGATAATACAATTTGTAATGGAGCATCAGTGACATTTACTGCTGTCCCTACAAATGGCGGAACAACACCATCATACCAATGGTTTATAAATGGAAACCCTGTTGGAACAAATAGTGCAACTTTTACAACAAGTGGATTAACGACTGGTCAAATTGTAACGTGTATTATGACTTCAAACATGTCAGGTGCATCTAACAACCCTGCTACATCTAATGCAATTACTACAGCTGTAACAAATCCAGTTACTCCATCAGTATCTATTTCAGGAAGTACTACAATTTGTGAAGGTTTAATAGCATCTTTTGCAACTTCTGCAAGTTATGCAGGAACTTCTCCTACGTATCAGTGGACGTTAAATGGATCAAATGTTGGGACTAACGCAACTTCATATTCATATTCTCCAACAAATGGAGATATTATTGGAGTAACCTTGACATCTAGTAATACATGTGTTACGAGTTCAACAGCAGTTGCAAATCCACTTACAATGACTGTTAATCCAATACCTGCTGCAGCGACTATTTCTCAAAATGCTAATATATTGACATCTAGTTCTTCAACTGGTAATCAGTGGTATTTAAATGGATCTATGATAGCTGGAGCAACAAGTCAAAACTACACTGCTACTCAAAATGGTACGTATACAGTTGTGGTAACTTCTAGTGGTTGTTCTTCAGCAGCATCTGTGGGAAGTGTCATTAATGGAATAGCAGCCATAGTAGAAATAGATCCTTATGTGTTCTCTATCTTCCCTAACCCTTCACAAGGTGACTTTAGTGTTTCTTTTAATGCGAATTTAAGTGAAGTATACAAATTAAAAGTATTCAATGAAGCGGGCCAATTAGTCTACGAGGATGTTATTGACAACCAAAACGGACAAATAGTAAAGGCTGTTCAACTTGGGAAAGTTGCTTCAGGAATATACAACATAACTCTTTCAAACGGACAAATTGAATCTTCTAAAAAGGTTGTTGTTAAGAAAGATTAAGAATTAGATTTATTCATAAACACAAAGGCTTCCGCACAAAACGGAAGCCTTTTTTTACGTCTACTGTTTTTATAATTTACAATAAGATTATAGAAAAAATTGAAATTAATACAATCCCAATAATGTTTAAAACGAATCCATATTTCACCATTTGATTGACATGCAGATAACCAGATGAAAAAACGATTGCATTTGGTGGCGTTCCAACAGGTAACATAAAAGCTAAACTTGCCCCTAATGTCAATGGGATGCATAGTTGCGTAATTGGAATCCCCATATCCAATGCAAACTTCGCAACGATTGGCACAAAAATGCTCACCATTGCAAGATTTGATAAAACTTCCGAAGCAAAGACGGCTACAATCACCAAGATCACTAATAACGCATAGAACGGAATGCTGCTCATATTTGTTAACATTAATGATAATTCATTGATGACACCATTTTTCTCCATGATTGAGGCTAGTGCTAATCCACCACCAAAAAGGATTAAAATTCCCCATGGTAGTTTCTCTGTATCTTTCCAATTTAAAAATGGTTTCTTTTCTGAAGATGGTAAAACAAATAACAGTATCCCCCCTAATAATGCTACATTTTCATCCCTATAATTGAAGCCAAATAACGGTGTAAGCAATTCTTTGAAAGACCATAAAACCACCACAGCTAAAAAGATGGTGACAACTATCAATTGGTCTTTCGTCCAAGGAGTTTTATGGATTATAAAATCATGGTGTTTTTCATTTTTTTCACTTCCTAATGAAAAATAAAAAACGCCAAAAGTGGCAATTAACATTAAAATACTTATTGGCATTCCTATGCTCATCCAAGTGAAAAAATCTACTTTAAGATGATAATTCTGTTCCAAAATACTAGCCATTTGGGTATTTGGAGGAGATCCTATTAATGTTGCTATACCACCAATACTAGAAGCATAAGCAACTGAAAGCATTAAAAAAACTGGGAACTTTGATTTTTTATCTGTTTTTGGCAGCGCTTCAATAATTGCGAGGGCCATGGGCAACATCATTAAAGCAGTTGCAGTGTTTGAAATCCACATACTCAAGAATCCTGTACTTAGCAAGAAACCCAGTAAGATTCTAGGTTTTGAATTACCTACCAAACTAATAATACCTCTAGCAACTTGTTCGTGTACTTTCCATTTTTCTAAACCGAGTGCCAAGATAAATCCACCAAAAAACAGATAAACATTGCCATCTCCGTATGAATTCGCTAAGTCTGTTTTATCTAATAATCCTAAAGGAATAGCTAGAATCATAGGTAACAATGCTGTAATGTAAATCGGTATAACTTCAAAGACCCAAAAATAGATCATCAAACCTCCTAATGCCACTGCATTCCAAAAAACATCTTTTGCTCCAGTGGCAAAAAGGATTAGTGCAAATGAAACAAGGCCAAAGCCAATAAATAATTTCTTTAAGTTTTGTGACATAGTGAAATAAAAAAAGCGGACAACTTGCCCGCTTAAAAATAATTTATTTTTGAAGAACTTCTTGAAATTAATTCAATGCATTCAATTTATTAATAAAATCAATTGCTGTATTTTCAATATCCGCTGTAATTGGACGGAAATCAGCTTTTGTTTTTGCTGCATTTATTTTAGTCAGCATTTGATCTTGATAATTCGCTGCAGCATCAATAAGTACTTCTGCATCTTTTGATTTTGATTCGTCAAACATTTGAATATTAAAACATTCTTCAACGATGTCATAAACCATATTATTAAGGTTTTTCTTAAGATCTTTTCTATTAGCCATGGTACAAAATATTATTTGGAATTTATAATTTGGGATCTGAAAATATAATTCTCAAATCCCAATTTTTAAGCTTTAGTTATTGAGCAGCTTCTTCTTTTCTTTCTGGTCTTGGAAGTAAGATACGACGAGATAATTTCCATTTCTTCGTTTTTGGATCTTTCCCAACAACTTTGAATTTCAATAAATCACCTTCTTTACAAACGTCTTCCATTTTGTCCACTTTCTCCCAAGAATATTCGGAGATATGAATCAATCCATCAGTTCCAGGTAAGATTTCAACGAAGCATCCGAAATCTTTAACAGATTTCACTTTTCCTTCATACTCTACTCCTTCTTCAACCATTGGAGGGAAAGCAATTTGACGAATTCTAAGAACCGCAGCAGCCATATCAGCAGCATTGTTAGACATTACTTGAACGCGTCCTTCTCCACCTTCTAATTCTTCAATTGTAATAGTAGTATTCGTTTCTTTTTGCATTGCCTGAATGATTTTTCCTCCAGGTCCGATGATTGCACCAATCATTTCATTAGGAACATTGAATGCTTCAATACGTGGCGTTTGAGGCTTCAATTGAGCATTTGGTTTCGCAATTGTTTCAACAATTTTATCCAAGATATGTAAACGTCCACCTTTTGCTTGCTCCAATGCTTGAATTAAAACTTCATACGGTAAACCGTCAACTTTAATATCCATTTGACAAGCAGTAATTCCTTTAGCTGTTCCAGTTACTTTAAAGTCCATGTCACCTAAATGATCTTCATCACCTAAAATATCAGACAATACAGCAAATTTACCATCATCAGTAATCAATCCCATAGCAATACCAGAAACTGGCGCTTTGATTTGAATACCGCCATCCATTAATGCTAAAGTACCAGCACAAACAGTTGCCATTGATGACGAACCATTTGATTCTAACACATCGGAAACTAAACGAATTGTATATGCATTATCATCTGGTAAAACAGCTTTCAATGCTCTCAATGCCAAATTACCGTGTCCAATTTCTCTTCTTGAAGTTCCACGAAGTGGTTTTGCTTCACCTGTTGAGAATGGAGGGAAATTATAGTGTAATAAGAATTTCTCTGTTCCACGGAAAGTTGCACCATCAATTAATTGCTCGTCCATTTTACCACCCAATGTTAAAGTAGTTAATGATTGCGTTTCACCTCTTGTAAACACAGCAGAACCGTGAACCATTGGTAAATAATCAACTTCAGCCCAAATCGGACGAATTTCGTCGAACTTACGACCATCTAAACGTTTTCCTTCGTGCAACATCACCCAACGAACAGCTTTTTTCTTTACTTCAGAAAAGTAAACAGAAATAAAACCATTAATTGCAGCTAATTCTTCTGCAGGAATTGTTGCTTTGAATTCAGTTTTAATTGCGTCAAATAATTCAGTACGTTTTGCTTTGTTAGCTAAGCCCATTCGCGCTACGTCCTTACATTTTTCCATTGCAAAATCGTAAACACTCTTTCTAACATCTTCGTTATGAACTTCGTGAGAGTAAACTCTTTTTGGATTAGCTGTAGCGATTTCAGCACCTAAACTCAATTGAAATTGACATTGCTCTTTAATAGCAGCGTGTGCGATTTTGATAGCTTCAACCATTTCTAATTCAGAAACTTCTTTGAACTCACCTTCAATCATGTTCACATCTTTCATTGTCCCTGCTACCATCATGTCGATATCAGCTTCCTTCATTTGTGCCATTGTTGGGTTTACTACCCATTCTCCATTGATCCGACCAACTCTAACTTCAGACATTGGACCGTTGAATGGAATATCAGAAACAGCTATTGCAGCTGATGCAGCAAATCCACATAATACATCTGGATTATTTACACCATCATACGATAACAACTGAATCATTAATTGAACTTCAGCATGATAATCATCTGGAAATAAAGGACGTAATGCTCTATCTACCAAACGCATGATTAATATTTCACCTTCCGATGGACGAGCTTCTCTACGGAAGAATCCTCCAGGAAAACGACCTGCTGCAGAGTATTTCTCTCTGTAATCAACAGTTAACGGAAGGAAATCAACTCCTTCTTTTGCTTCTTGAGCAGCTACAACTGTTGCCAACAACATTGTGTCACCCATTCTTACTACAACAGACCCATCTGCCTGTTTTGCCAATTTTCCGGTTTCAACGAAAATTTCTTTTCCTCCGGTCATCATTGACTTTCTTGTTCCTATATTCATACTTTTTAATTACAAATTAATTTATTCGGAAATCCGAATTTTTAAAAAAAAAGGGACAGTCGAATGAAATTCGAATGCCCCCCCAATATATTTTATGCCCAAAAAGAATTAACGACGTAAGCCTAATTCTTTAACTAAAGCACGATACTTTTCAATATCTTTTCTCTTTAAATAGTCAAGTAAAGATCTTCTTTTACCTACTAATAATTGCAATGAACGCTGAGTACCGTAATCCTTACGGTTTTTCTTCAAATGCCCTGTTAAGTGAGCAATACGAAATGTAAACAATGCAACTTGACCTTCTGTTGAACCTGTGTTTGTCTCAGCTCCACCATGTTTAGCGAAGATCTCTTTTTTTACTTCTGGATTTAAATACATGCCAATATTATATTAAATGATTTTTATGTAAGTCGACTATCGACGGCGCAAAGATAATCAAATTTTTAATTCAACAACACAATTCACAGTATGTTACTCAATTATTGATCTTCTGTGTAAATCATATTATACAAATCAAAATCTTTTGCCCAATAATCTTTTACAATTTCTGTCACTTCAAATCCATGTTTTTCATAAAATTTGAATACAAGCTGTGAGGTACGAACTGTAATAGTATCAATTTCTTGCTTGTTTTTCAGTACATCTATTCTGTGGTTTAACAAAGCCGAACCAATTGACATTCGTTGATAATCAGGATGAATCATTCCCCAACTTAGAATACCATTCTTCAGTTGCTGATTAAAATTAATACCACCAGCACCTACAATTTTATCATTCAGCAAAGTGATATAATACACTTCTATTTCATGATCCAAAAAATGGATGAAACCAGCCTCTTCTTGTGGCGAAAAATAGTTTGGGGTATTCAATCTTAAAATAGCTAAAACAGCGGATTTATCATTTGAATTATATGCTCGGATAACTAAATTATTATTCATACGCTAATTTAATATCAACCGTGTTTCTTCCAATATTTTTTTCCATAACTGCAGAAAATCTCTTCACCTGATACAATTTTACGAATTGCGATAACGCATACATTGTTCTCTTCATCCAAACCAATTTTAGCATTATTTTTAAATTCTGAATCAAATGACCCATTCACATCATTTGCATATTTGGCGAAACAAGGCGTATTGATTGAATCCATGATTGTCCCATCTAACATGTTGATGAAATATTGATCCTTCCCATTTAAGACGCTCTTTTTTGCTTGTGAATCCGTTAAAATTTTTCCTTTGAAAATTGAAATAGTTTCGTCCTTATAGATATTAATCGCTGTGAATAGACCATTTCCCGAATTTGGCAGCTGAGATAGTGCTTTATAAAGATAATCAGACTCAGCCGATTCAATTGTGTTATTTTGATTGGAGGAAATCATCAATTAGGTTGCTTTTATATAATAATGTTTGATAAATGTACCTATTCGTTCTCCTTTTCTCCTATAATTGTTAATTTATCTCCCAAAAGAATTGATTTTCCAACTTCCGTTGCTGGGATTAAACAATCGACACTTAAGTGATAAGAATGCCCATAACTTTTCAGATTCGAGCCTTCTATTAGGTTATTTTCTCGTTGTTTTGAGAATTTTTTAGAAAATGCTCTTGTTACCGATCCTGTTTCTGTATTTCTGGAAGGAACAACGCACCTTGGACGAGGGCTCATCCCAAAAACAGTTACATCTCCAATTTTAAGTTCAAGCATTCTCCCCTTTTCTAAAAACAACTGATCTTCCCAAAAAGGAGTGACATTTACAAATTCTAACGTTGCTCTAAACCGCTTTCTTGATTCATCAAGACTTATTGAAAACCAATCAGCTACTGTTTGTAAACTTGCTTCTGACAATACCGTAACGCCACTTATATCTGGAACATCAAGAAATCGACCAGTTTTATTTTGTTGGATCTGAACTTTCACCCCAAAATGAGCAGAAAGAAATACTTCAATCTCTGACTTTTCATTCACCAAATGAAACTCATTCCATGATATGTCATTATTCAAACGAAAAGCAACGGTTTCTTTCTCAAAATCGAAGGTTGTTCTAAGAGAATGAACCAAGGGATTTGATTTCCCATTAATAAGTTCCCCTTTTTCATCAAACATTGCATATTCTCTATCATGCAACAAACAACCTCCTTCAGAAATGACAGCTTTTTCTAGGGATATGCCATCCAACGATTTGATTGGATAAATTGTAATTCTATTTAAGGTTGGCAGAGAATTCATTAATCGAGTTATTTCTGTTTTAAAAAAACCAATTTAAAGTAATTTGTTTGTTGCTAAATTTAAAAATAATCGACAAATTTTCTAGATTCCTTAAGTTCCAGTTGACGAGTCGCTTTGTTAGCACAAAATCTTTTTGGCATAAATGGATTATAAATTCCTATACCTTCTACTATTTTAAAGTCAATAACTCGCGTTGTACCTAATTTCAACGGCTGTTGCGCCTTTTCCGTAATCGCTGTAATTGGCATCATAATATTCAACGCCATCTTTGGTCGAGAGAAACAGGCGGACATCATTTTTCAAAACACCTTCACCAACTCCGTGGATGACAATTAATTTGCGGATGTGGCGATCTCGTGCACGCTTGTAAAAGTTCTTAAATTCTTTCAGTTGAATGGCTAATATTTCAGAATTGCTCATTCCCCTGTTTGAGTCGATCAAGGATTCAATGTGTAAATCAATTTCCCAGACATCAATTGGCTTTTTAGCACCTGTTTGCGTTTCTTTGTGTGAGGTATGTCGAACGGTTGAAATAGTATCATCCTCATTGATTTGCGCAATACTATCTTCCGGTAAATGGTAATCGGAACCGTGAATTTTGACCAATTCATTTGCACGAAAAGGGCGTTCAAAACCTGATTCATCTTCAACAAAAAGAATTCCTTTGTCATCAATTCGTCTTACAATTCCGCCTCCCGTTTCAAGAAGAAAAACTACTTTCTCATTGATTTGAAAGGAGCTTGAGATACCAGCCATAATTTTCTTGAATATTATCGTTAAACACATACAGTAACACAAATGGCAGAACGATTGAAGTTAACCAGATTAGAATCAAGCAGATTCTAAAGAAAAGACTTGCGTCATTTTGAACAGGACTGAGCAAAACACCATTTACTTGACTCGCAATAAGCGGATCTGATTCTTCCGTTGAAACAGTATCAATGTACGATCTCAAGGCTGGTGTTCGTGCAACAATATGTGCTTTAATTTTAGAAAAATCTTTATTGGAAAGCAGTTTATAGGTCGTTTTGTATTCTATTTCGTCTTCTTTCAATTCTTTGCGTAATTGGTATTGACTTTGAATAGATCGCACGCGAAATCCCATGAAAAATCCGAAAAGCATCAATACATAGCTGTCAATGTACCAGCCAGCGCCAATTAATACCAACGAAGAAATAAATGAAAAAACAAGAATAAATAAATCTTGGTTCTTTTTCACCAATAATTTAAAGAGTTGTCCACCGTCCAATGGATCAAGTGGAATTAAATTCAAGATGTTTAAAAACAAGAATAGCAATCCTAAATCCATCATCCATGCTGCTTCATAATTGCTCGATACAAGGATTAAAACTGTTCCAATTATAACTCCTGGGAAAGGTCCTGCGCCGATGACTAATAAACTTTGTTTTTGAGAATATTCTTCTTTGCTCCCTTGGACAAATGCGCCCATTAGTGGAATAAATAACATCCGTACATTTTTGTATTTAAAGAGCTTCATCAAGGCAAAATGGCCCATTTCATGAATTATTAAAACAATCAATAGGTGAAAAATAAATCTTACTTCATCCGTAAAAATGAACAAAAACGTCATTACAAACAAAACGATTGAAAAGATTGTGAGCGCTAAGTTTCCTTTTGCCTTTGGTTCATCTAATTCAGGTTTCGGGGGATAAAAGTCGTATTCTTCCATGCAGGTAAAGTTTAAAATCCTTTTCTATTTCATTTCTATAATAAGCACAATTTCACTGAAACTAACATTTTCTCACTTTTGAGTTTTATCATTAAAAAAGTATAATTACTTCTTCAAAAGTGTTGCAAAATCTTTCGCAAAATAAGTTAGAATTGCATCTGCTCCAGCTCTGCGCATACTTAACAGCATTTCACTGATTGCCAAGTCGTAATTTAACCAACCTTTTTCTGCAGCAGCATACACCATAGCACATTCACCACTAACATTGTATGCCGTAATTGGAATGTTAAAATTATCTTTTAAAAGTTGAATGATATCTAAATAACACAGTGCTGGTTTCACCATCATCATGTCTGCTCCTTCCAAGAAATCTAGTTCTGCTTCAATCAAAGCTTCACGTTTATTTGCTGGATTCATTTGATAGGTCTTTTTATCTCCCGATTTTGGAGCTGAATTTAACGCATCGCGAAAAGGACCATAAAAAGCACTTGCATACTTTGCCGTGTACGACATGATAGAAACATCTGTGTAACCATTTAAATCTAGTGCTTCACGAATACTTCCTACTCTTCCATCCATCATATCTGATGGTCCGATAATATCAATTCCAGCTTGAGCTTGAGCAATTGACATTTTATTCAAAATTGGCAAAGTTTCATCGTTCAAGATTCTACCATCTAAACCAACTAAACCGTCATGTCCATCAGAAGAATAGGGATCTAGCGCAACATCGCTCATTAAAACAATCTCAGGGAAAGTTTCTTTCAACGTGCGAATCGCGTGTAAATAGAAATTCTCGTCAGCATAACTATACGTGGCTGTTTTGTCCTTCAAATGTTCTTCAACCGCTGGAAATAAATCATAGGTCATAATGCCTAATTCCATGCATTTTTCAACTTCTGGAATTAATTGATCGATAGACCAACGAAAATTATTTGGAAGAGAAGAAATTTCTTCTTTTATATTTTTTCCATCCTTTAAAAAAATCGGATAAATTAAGTGTTCGGATCCAATTTTTGTTTCTTCCACCATTGCTCTGATTGCAATAGATTTACGATTTCTTCTAGGGCGTATGTTCATTGAGTACCGATTAATTCTGTGTAAATTTAGTGAAGGTTCTTTAATAATTTTCTTAAAAAATCTTAGTTTCAATTATTCATGCAAGTTTTTTATAAAAAGAATTTAACTATCCGACTTGCTAGCACAAAATCTATTTTTAATATTTCTTTACATCAACATTCCACCACAAACATTAATTGTTTGTCCGGTAATATAAGTTGACATATCAGAAGCTAAGAAAACTGTTAAGTTCGCAACATCTTGTGGTGAACCTCCTCTTTTCAAAGGAATTGCGTTTCTCCATTCTGCTACTACTTTTTGATCCAATGCTTCAGTCATTTCAGTTTCAATAAATCCCGGAGCAATAGCATTACAACGGATATTTCTAGAGCCTAATTCCTGTGCAACAGATTTGGAGAAACCAATCAATCCAGCTTTTGATGCAGCATAATTTGTTTGTCCAGCATTTCCACTCACACCAACAACGGAAGACATATTAATAATAGAACCACTTCTCGCTTTTAACATTGGACGTTGAACAGCTTTTGTAAGGTTAAATGCAGACTTCAAATTGGTATTGATTACTTCATCCCATTGTTCTTCAGACATTCTCATTAACAATGTATCGCGCGTAATTCCCGCATTGTTGACCAAAACATCAATTGTTCCAAACTCAGCAACAACATCATCTACTAATTTTTGAGCATCATCAAATTTAGAAGCATCACTTTTAAATCCTTTTGCAATGCCTCCATTTACAGAAAGTTCTTTCACTAAAGCTTGAGCCTTTTCGTCTGATGATAAATAGGTAAATGCCACTTTAGCACCTTGTTTCACACATTCTTCAGCGATTGCTTTTCCTATTCCTCTTGAAGCTCCTGTAATCAGAACTACTTTATCTTCCAATAATTTCATTTTCAAGTTTTTTTCAAATATAAGTAAAGCTATTCGATTGATTTTTTGTTCTGCAGAAAACAATCAAATAGGAATTGTGAATTAATTAAAAAAGTCCCACGTAATACCAACTCTCAATTGATTTGACGCAATGGGATAATTTTTCATCAATTCAATATTATGGTCATTCCAGAAATAACCGATATTTTCAAACCTCACATAAAATTTAAATTCATCAATTTGAAATCCAGCGAAAAAATGCAAATTAGCATATCCTAAATTACTTGTCGTTAAATTATCGAGTTGAAAAGTACTTGTATTAGAACTATATCCAATTCGTTGATAAGATGACACGAATGAGAAATCAACACCCGTATACGCTTTCAGTTTTTTAGCCTTAAAGATTCCTCCTTTGATGAAAACTCTTGTTTGAAGTTGATGCATCGGCAGAATTTGAAAATCTTGATCACTCAATGTGAAAACATAATTGGGTTGAATAGTCAAGATTCTGAACCGATAATTGGCTCTTAAAGAAAACTGGTTGAATCCAAACGATTTCAATGAATCATTTCTCCATGTTTCTCCAATAAAAAAGTAATTATTTGTCCAATTTGAATACGAATAACCGGCAATAAAATCAATCGGACCAAGTTTTCCATCAACTGAAATACCAGCCTTTGTTCTTTGTTGTTTTTCTGGGTTCAACAATAAAGTAGTATAATTATTCCCAATTGCATACCGTTGATAATAATCCGGAAGTTTATTTTCATATTGCACAATCGCCTTAACTTCTAATTTATTTAATTCATAGGAAAGGTTTAATTTTTCGTCAAAGCCATTTTTTGCACCAATTAAATTAAATTCAAATTGATTCGTAATTCCAATTCTACTTTTCGAATAATTATAATCAGCAAAAACGGAAACTTCAGTAGTATCATAATACCTTCCTAAATTCTGAAAATTCCAAAATTTCGCATCGGCACCGACTTTTAGGAAATTACTAGTGTTTTTAAGGAAAATACCTGCTCCATTTGAAATTTGAGACCATTGGTGTTGATCGTATGTTTGTAAGCTGTCAAAATTGATGGAATTATATAATCCATAAATGGTGTCATTTTCTTGGTACACGAACTTCTTGATTTTTAATTCATGCTGTGTAAATAATCCAAAAGCCCTGATTGAATCCTTGTTGAAATCAAAATAATTACTTTCAACTAACCGAATGCGCTTTGTATTTGTTTCTGCGTTTTCTTTGTTAACTGGTAAAAAAATTAAAGGATAAAGATTTGCAAGTGTATCAGCTGTTAACCCATCATTTTGAGAAACTCTTGATGCTTCATAAGAACCTTTCAATTCAAAAGAATACACTTTTCCTAATCGTTGCAATTGAGCTTGAAGATCATTGTGATTATAATCGCTATTTCTTAAAAAACCCGTTGAAACACGTTTGATATAATCGATATTCAATAATGTATTCTTATTAAAAACTTGTTGGTATTCTGCTTGAACAAATTGACTTCCTTGATTCCCAAATGAATATGCAAACCCGATGTGTGGTAAGCCTGAGAAACGCATTGTTTTCCAGTCTTTAAAGTAATAAAATTGCTGTCCGCCGGGTGAGTTCAACAAAAGATTGACTGATGGAATAACCACTTGTCCGCCAGGAACAGTTGAAGAAGAAGATGCGATAAAATCTATAGAATCAAGCTTTCCTCCTATTCTGTCATCCATTTTGATTGAATCCACTTGAAAAAAAGGATGGAAGTTTTGCGCGTTAACATGAACACAGCAATAAAAAGAAACACACAACAACCAAAAACGCATGCGAGAATTGTTAAAAGTTAAAGGTATAAAAAAAGGGGCAATTGCCCCTAATATTATTCGAGAACGAATCTATTACAAGTTATTCATTCCTATTTGCAAACCAGACTTCAAGTTAGCTGCTTTGTTAGCATGGATAACGTTTCTTTTCGCTAATTTATCCAACATTGCAACAAGACTAGAAAATAAACCTTCTGCCTCTTTCTTATCTGTTAACAAACGGAACTTACGAATAGCGTTACGCGTTGTTTTGTGTTGATACTTGTTACGAAGTCTTCTTCCTTCGTTCGTTCTTATTCTCTTTTTTGCTGACTTATGATTTGCCATTTTTTTTTGTTTTTAAAGTTTTTAAATCTCTAGTAGCCCATAGGAGAATCGAACTCCTGTTACCAGGATGAAAACCTGGCGTCCTAACCACTAGACGAATGGGCCAAATTGGTTAAATTTGGTAGCCCATAGGAGAATCGAACTCCTGTTACCAGGATGAAAACCTGGCGTCCTAACCACTAGACGAATGGGCCCTATTTTAAATTCTCCCATTAATTTGGGAGTGCAAATATAGCCTGAAATTCTGTAATAGCAAACGTCTAGTAGTTTTTTTTTAAATTATTTCTTTATCATCCGATTTCATTTTGAATCCTAGACGCTTACCTGTTTGCATTTGTGAATTATTACTGATCATTTGTGCTTCTTCAACAGTCATTTCAGAAACAAACTCAAATGGTGGAATTAACATGTCAAATTCTATTGCATGAACAAAAGCCATTTGAACGACTAACTTAATAGATTCTTCATTGAGCTCCATATTTTCCATATCTCGGAATAAAGTTCCCAGTTGACCTTTGCCTTCAATCATGAAGTGACGGTCTTTGTTGAACATGATTCTACCAATCAAATAACCGTGATCTTGCGCTCTATTCTGCAAGAACGATTGCGCCAAGAAATTGTAAATATAGATTACACCAAAAAATCCACGGTCATCATCTTCCTTGAAATAATGTGTACCCCATAAAGGATTATCATCTGGCAAGCGAAAAACATTGTTATGAACATGAAAAACGAGGACATCACTTCCAACGTAAACATCTTTTTCAAATTGACCCTTTTCCTTCTTAAACAAACGAATTCGCGGATCCTTTATTTCCAGTTGAAGCGCCTCAAGTTCTTTGTCAATACAATCATTAAAAAGCTTAAAAATTGCTGTTGCATCGGCAGCGATATTTTGCTTTAATGTTGCTTTACTTTTCAACAAGCCTAAAATAACTTTTCTATTTTGTTCAATTTTCATATTTAATATGCTTTAGCCAAAACAACTCTTTTGTTAGATGGCTTTCCAGTTACCATACAAAACCCTGTTTCCTCTGGTTGATCAAGTGCAATGCAGCGGATGGTTGCTTGTGTTTCTTCTTTGATTTTAGCTTCTGTTTCAGCCGTTCCATCCCAATGCGCTAAGAAGAAACCACCTTTATCAATCTGCATCTTAAAATCATCGTAGGTATCAACATTTCGCATGTTATCTTTTCTAAATGCTTTTGCTCTTTCAAATAAATTCGTTTGAATTTCGGCTAACAACTTTTCAATGTAACTTTCAATTGTTACAAATTCAACTACTTCCTTTGTCTTCGTATCTCTTCGAGCAACTTCAACATTTCCACTTTCCAAGTCTCTTGGTCCCATAGCAATTCTAATTGGAACACCTTTCGCTTCATATTCAGCAAATTTCCATCCTGGACGGCGATTTTCATCGTTATCATATTTGAAAGAAATTCCTTTCGCTTTCAATTTCAAGCCTAGTTCAGCCATTTTTTGATTAATTGCTTCTAATTCTTCGTCTGTTCTATGAATCGGAACAGCAACAACTTGAATTGGGGCTAAGGCTGGAGGCAACACAAGTCCTTCATCATCAGAATGCGTCATAATCAACGCACCCATTAAACGTGTAGAAACACCCCAAGAAGTTGCCCAAACATGTTCAACTTTACCATCTTTATCTGCAAACTTCACGTCAAATGCTTTTGCGAAATTTTGACCTAAAAAATGTGATGTTCCAGCTTGAAGCGCTTTCCCATCTTGCATCATTGATTCAATACACAAGGTATCTTCAGCACCTGCAAAACGTTCACTGGCAGACTTACGCCCTTTGATTACAGGCATTGCCATATAATTCTCAGCAAATTCAGCGTATACTTCCAACATTAATTCTGCTTCACTGATTGCCTCTTGTTTCGTTGCGTGAGCCGTATGACCTTCTTGCCATAAAAATTCAGTTGTTCTTAAAAATAAACGTGTTCTCATTTCCCATCGTACAACATTTGCCCATTGGTTAATAAGAATTGGTAAATCTCTGTAAGACTGAATCCAATTTCTATATGAATTCCAAATAATTGTTTCAGATGTTGGACGAATAATTAATTCTTCTTCCAATTTCGCTGATGGATCAACAATTATTCCGCTTCCGTCTTCAGCATTTTTTAAACGATAATGCGTTACAACAGCACATTCTTTCGCAAAACCTTCGATGTGACTAGCTTCTTTGCTTAAATATGACTTCGGAATTAGCAAGGGGAAATAAGCATTCGAATGACCCGTTTCTTTGAATTTTTTATCCAAAACTTCTTTCATCATCTCCCAAATCGCATAGCCATAAGGCTTAATTACCATACATCCTCTTACATCAGAATGTTCTGCTAAATCCGCTCTATAGACTAATTCATTGTACCATTTGGAATAATCTTCTTCTCTTGTTGTATACTTTTGTGCCATTATTTATGCGTTAAACTATGCTTATTTTAGGTGTAAATTTAGGAATTAAACTTCATTTCGGGTAATTAATTAGTTTTTCACTGACAATCTAACTTAGCGATTTTGATTGTTCGCTTTATTACTACAAAATCTTTTTGGCATGATTTCACTCAAAAATACATGCCAAAAAGGGAATAATTACATGTTTTTTTCGCTGGATTACATCCAGCGCTAAAAATATATAACCCCTAAAGGGGTATGAATACTTCTTTTGATCTATTAGCGGTTACTCAATTATAGTTTACTTTCTTCCAATTCTGTTTTTATTGCTACAGAAAATGAAATTTTATAGATTTTACTCGTAACCCAAGCGGTTATATTAAAATATTCCAAAACGGTTCGTTCATTTTGATCTTTCAATAATTCATCCAACTCATCTTTCATTTTTTCAAGAATGATGATTTTCTCATTATTTAGAAACGTTTTTGATAATTTTCGGATGTGCTTAATACAGACATTTTCAAGTTCAAAACTGCGTTCTTGCTTATTTAAATAACGGTTTGTTGATTTGATTACATATTCAAGGAAATCATAGTTTTCTAATTCGAAATGTAAAACCAAATTAAATAAGCGCGAAAAACTGTATATATCTTGTCTTAAATTCTGTTCATTATCATTGAGAACAGTATTGATATATGACAATGCTTTTTTGAAATCACCAACTCCAAAATAACTATATGCTTTATTATATAGCAGTATAATCTCTTGTTCCTTACTTACTTTTTCGCCATATTCTTCTTGCAATCGCTCAATTTCAGGTATCAGTTCAACACTCTTCTGAAATTCTCCCATTGCATGCAAAAGTAACAGCTCAAGATTATACGAATTAGTGAAAATTCGAACTAAAATATCAGTAGAATTGAATCCTTTTTTTCCTTCCAGCTCACGAATATCAGTAATTAATTCTTGTGCTTTCACAAAATCCTTGCTATCAATATAACAGCGCAATAAATGGAAAAGAGTCAAAATATACCGTTGACCAGAATCCACTTTTAACATTGGATTATTATCCAAAATCTCTCGTGTACGATTGAAAAATTGAAAGCTATCATCAAAATTCCGATTGGTTGCTGCGCACAGACCTTTAATGTAATAACACATTGATGCTGCTCTGGTTGAAAGTGCTGTATTTTTCCCTTTTATTAAATGGTAATCAGCAATTTCCTCCACAGCGTTCCTTTCACTTTCTGTCCGTGTAAAACCTCCACTTCTGAAGATCAAATTAATTTTCGAATAAATTACTTGGTATTCAGCCAAATTACGAAGTTTAGCAATTACCATTTCTTCTTCGGCAACAAGTGCGTCAAGATTGGTAGTGAATTCACCTGATTCATATGCTTCTTCCAGCAATTTCTTCTCCCAAGATAAGAGCTCAAACCAATAATAAAATTTCTCATGGTCTTTTGCTAATTGTTTTGCTCTTGAGACAAATTTCTCACATTCCTTGTAAAGAGCTTTATTGTAGAGAATTTCAACATTTTTAATTTCCTGCTTCAATAAACTACTAACAGATTGTTCGCTGTAGAAAGACCGAAGACTTTTTAAAATCAATTTATAGAGGTGATTTTTCTCTGAAGGAAGGTGTTTGACAAATGTTTCTTTCTTGAATTCAATCTTAAGAAGGTCCTCGTCATACTTTGATTGACTTTCAACAAAATCAAAAATCTTTAGATAGTTTTTATCACCTGATTGAAGAGAAGAAGATAATTTGAAAAAACGTTTTTCTGATTTTGTCAGTGACTTAATCAAGCTAAATAATTCAGTTGAAGGCTTCATTTATACATATTCTTGTGGACTAAATTAAGTATTAACTTTTAAACCGACAATTCAAAACCTAAATCCATTGATTTAAATGTTATATCAATTTATTAAAAGGAATTTCTGCCAAAAGCGTTGGATTCTTAAAAGTAGTATTGTACGTATAGGAATACAAGAAAAGCCTCAGTTTCCCAAGGCTTTTCAAACAAACAACAACAAACAAAAAACCTCACATAACCTGTTTAGCTCAGGCTGGAAAAATCCATTAACGGAGGGTAACTTTTTCTCCCTTGGCCATTAATTGGTCAGCGGAAGAATTTTCATTTAATTTCTGCAATGATCCAAGTTTCAACGCTTGGTCTTGCGACAATTCTCTCAGGCTCATTGCATGAGTCAACTTAACACTTTCTTTCTTTGATCTTTTTCTTTTTGGCTGAATATAAACAATGTCACCTTCAACTAACACATCTTTTTTCGGTCCGAAGTCATTGTATTTATACAACTCCCACAATCCCATTCCAAATTCTTTTGCAATTCTATAAAATGTATCGCCTTTTCTTGCAATAACGTATTTTACTTTGTTTTCATGAAGCAATACGGTGTGTTTTACAACATTAAGTTCAGCTGATTTTGCAGCAACTAAGTCTGGTACTTTTTCATTATTCGGTTTACCTGTTTCATCTAAATCATACAATTTCAAATCCTCAATGATTTCAATTAACAAATCTGCATATTTCGGATTTGTAGCATATCCAGCTTCCTTTAATCCTCTGGCCCAAGCTTTATAATCACCCTTATCAAGTGTGAATAAATTCTTATAACGTGCTTTATTTTTCAAAAATTCACTGTGATCAACATACGATTCTTCAGCACTTACATATACTCTAAAACATTCGTCTTTTTGATCATCATCGAGACGCATTGTTTCTCCGGTCCAATCTGCACATTTAATTCCGAAATGATTTTTACCTTTTACAGCTAAATCAGAGTTCCCACTACCCGATTCAAGAATTCCTTGCGCTAATGTTATACTTGCAGGAATTTTATATTGAATCATCTGTTGAACCGCTGTTGTGCGCCATTGTTCAACGTATTCTTTTTTTGAAATCTGTTTTACAATCTCTCCTGCTTGAGAAAAACCGAAAACTGAAAGACAAATACTAGTTGCTAATAATTTCATGTTGCTGTTGTTTGTGTTTCTAAATACGGAGGTTCATCCTATAGGTTACAAAAATTGTTGATAAGTCAACTTTTCATGTTAATAACCCCGTAAATAACTGAAAAAAAGACATTTCGTCAAAATGACGGGACAAATAAACAAGGGAGATAATGGTTTGATCTCTCTTTATTTTTAATTAAATTGTTAGAACTATGTTTAAGAAACTTTCATAGAGCTTTAAATAGTATTAAATAAAATATTATCAAATTTAGAATATCCCTATTTAAAATAAATTTGGAAGATACAGTTAATTCGAAATGTGTCTTTATTTCTAAATGAGAAAAGGAAGCTTTTTTTCAAGTGAATAATACTTAAATTTCAAACTTCTATAAAGTAGAAAAGGAGCGATATATACCGCTCCTTTTTCTATTACCTAAAACCTAAACATCTACTTTTGATTATTGCATGAAACCACACTTGAAATAATCAGATTTGTGTATTGAAATATTCGTTCCAAAAAGTTAATGTGATGAAAATCAATTATTTAAAAATTTGTTATTTTTTAATAATTCTTAATTTTGGAATATTTTCCCAAAATAAGACGATTAAGAAATAGAAATTGGCAGATTGTTATTTTAGTTTACAGACTTCTATAAAGTAGTAAAAGGAGTGGCAATACCACTCCTTTTACTATTACCTAAAACCTAAACATCTACTTTTGATTATTATTGAAACCACTCTATAAATAATCTGCTTTACTTATAGTAATAAATATGCCAAAAACATTAAATGACTGTAATTCAATATTTTAATTATTTTAGTTTTTTTAGTTTATTCCATGTTTTGGAATATTTTCCCAAAAAGGGCCAGTATAGCACTACCTTAAAATGACAATTTACTTAATCAATTGTATGGCTTTTCGCATGATTTCATATACGAAATATTGCTAACCAATAATTCCTATGACAATTTAGGAATACTATCTTATAAATAAAGTATTTCCATGACACTGCTAAACTAATTAATACCCTAATGCAACCTTTTTACAATTGTATACGTTTAGAAGATAAGTTGTTTCAGACCAATTTAATATTTGAAGGATTTACAAAGATTCAAAAAATTTGAGGATTCGAAAGATTTACAAAGATTTGAAAAATTTGAGGATTCGAAAGATTTACAAAGATTTGATGATGCGAAGGATTGGAGGATTTAAAAAATCTAAAAACAAAAAAGGGGAAAGCATGTTTGCTTTCCCCTTCTTCATTTTACGACCATAATTTTTAACGCAAACTATGTTTCACTATATAGGAAGTAGTGGTTCCATTAGAAACCTGTATATAGTACATTCCTGGGGCAGCATCCATT
>CANITF010000024.1 GCA_947470515.1 Flavobacteriales bacterium | reverse complement strand
TAAAATTAATAACTGTAGGATCCATATTGGGTTGCACATGAAACTCGTATTTCAATTGTTCTCTATCCTCGATTAATTTTAAATCAATTCCAGTGTAAAACTCTTTCATGATCGCTTCTGAATAGCCATAAACATTAGATGTCCAACGAGATTTATCATTCCCTAAAAAATAATTGTAATAACTTTTTGTTGGATTGATTTTCTCAATTTGAGTGACTTCATTGGAGCCATTAAAGTTTAAGTGAACAGCTGCTTGTTTGACAATTGCTTCTACTTTACTATCTCTAGGATTGTTATGTAGTTCATGTAATTTTGAAAAATCTTGCAAGTGAAAAACGAACTTATTTTGCTGCACCCACAAGTTTCCACCTGAAAATTTTGCTTTAAACAAGATTGGACTTTCCCATTGTCCCTTATTTTCAATAAAAGCATGATGTATTGAATGTTCGTGCGCAATTTCTTGCGCGTCTACTGAATTGAAAGCAAAAAGTAGTAGAAAAAATATGACAATTCTAAAAGACATTCAATTATAGAGTTTATGAACTAAATTAGTGAAATTTAAATCAAAGACGATAAAAAACTAAAAATGGTTTCTTTTTTCAAGAAAAATGAAGAAAAATATACAAATATAAACAAGGATAGTCCATCAAAAATCTTAATTTCGTAACGGTGGGAATTATCGTATTTTTCTTTGTTATTCCTCGCTAATCAAAATGAATTAAGTGCATGAAAAATCGTATTACAACACTTTTTAATATTGAATACCCGCTTATTCAAGCAGGTATGATTTGGTGTTCGGGCTGGGAATTAGCCTCTGCCGTTTCAAATGCCGGTGGACTTGGAATAATTGGTTCTGGATCCATGTATCCTGCTGTTTTTGAAGAGCACATTTTAAAATGTAAAGCTGCAACAAACAAACCTTTTGGGGTTAATTTACCAATGCTTTATCCCGATATTGAAAAGCATATTGAAACAATTATCAAACATAAAGTTCCAATTGTTTTTACATCTGCTGGCAATCCAAAAACATGGACGGCTTTATTGAAATCAAATGGAATAATCGTGGTGCATGTCGTTTCAAGTGTGAAATTTGCTCTGAAAGCTCAAGAAGCTGGAGTAGATGCAATCGTTGCTGAAGGATTTGAAGCGGGCGGTCATAATGGAAGAGATGAAACGACAACGATGTGTTTAATTCCAATGGTTGCAAAGGAAATTACGATTCCATTAATTGCGGCTGGTGGAATTGGAACGGGCGAAGGAATGCTCGCTGCAATGATTCTAGGAGCTGACGGAGTTCAAATTGGAAGTCGATTTGTGACTGCAACTGAATCAAGTGCACATGAAAACTTTAAAAAAGAAGTGATCAACTCCAAAGAAGGTGATACTCAATTAACATTTAAGGAACTTACACCTGTTCGATTGATGAAAAATCACTTTTATTCTCAAGTTGAAAAAGCGTATGCTGAAGGGGCAAATGCTGAAGAATTAAAAACATTACTCGGTCGTGGTCGAGCAAAAAAAGGAATGTTTGAAGGAGACATTGTTGAAGGGGAATTGGAAATTGGTCAAATCGCTGGTTTGATTGATGAAATAATTCCTGCTAAAGCAATTGTTGATGAAATTATCACTTCCTACAGAAAAGCATTAAATGAACAAAAAACTGAAAAATATACTTTCTAATGATTCACTTTGAACGATTCAAATTAGACAATGGCTTGACCGTCCTTTTTCACAAGGATGTAACTACTCCACTCGCTGTTGTAAATACTTTATATGATGTTGGAGCGCGCGATGAATCAGAAGAAAAAACGGGATTTGCACATCTTTTTGAACATTTAATGTTCGGTGGTTCTGTCAATATCCCTGATTTTGATGCTCCCCTTCAAAGGGCAGGAGGCGAAAGCAATGCGTTTACTTCAAACGATATTACCAACTATTATAATATTCTTCCTGCCAAAAATTTAGAAACGGCTTTATGGCTTGAAAGTGATAGAATGTTGTCTCTAGGCTTCACTCCAAAAAGTTTGGAAGTTCAAAGAAACGTCGTGATTGAGGAATTTAAACAACGTTACTTGAATCAACCTTATGGTGATGTTTGGTTGAAACTTCGTCCACTTGCGTACCATGTTCACCCATACAAATGGGCTACAATTGGAAAGGTCATCAAGCACATTGAAGATGCCAAAATGGAAGATGTGAAAGCATTTTTCCACAAACATTATAATCCAGCAAATGCCATTTTATGCATTGCAGGAAATTTTGAGTTAGAATATGTAAAAACAGTTGTGAATAAGTGGTACGGAGAAATTCCTCGTGGAATTAAACCTGCTCGTATTCTTCCTGTTGAGCCAGATCAAGAAGAACTTCGTGAAGAAATAATTGAACGAAATGTCCCTACAGATGCGTTTTACTATGCGTTCAAAATGTCGGAACGCAGAAATGAAATGTACTACATGGCCGATGTTTTATCCGATGCTTTGGGGCGAGACAAATCCTCTCGCTTATATATCTCACTCAAGAAAGAGCAAAAATTAGCTTCTGAAATCGGAGCATATATTACAGGTTCTTTGGATAATGGATTGCTAGTGATCTCAGGAAAACTGAACGACGGTGTTTCTTTTGAAACTTTTGATAAAGCACTTTGGAAAGAATTAAAAAAATTAGAGGAACATCCAATTTCTGATAAAGAATTAGCGCGCTTGATGATTAAAATGCATACATCAAAAGAATTTCAGGATCAAGGTTTATTGAACCGTGCGATGAACTTATGTCAGTTTGAATTATTAGGAGATGCCAATGGAATCAATGAAGAACATGAAATATACAAAGCAATCAAACCAAGTCATCTGCAAGAAACTGCAATTCACATTTTAAAACCAACGAATTGTTCCATATTGAAAGTAAAAGCGACACAAAATGCTGAATAGAACCTTAAGTCCTGAATTAAAGGAAATTGATAAGATTGATTTTGTCAAACCACAGATTTTTGATATTTCAAAAGACGTGAAATTGTTTTTTATGAAAGAAGTTCCTAATGAAACTGCTCGTTTGGACTTATATTTTGATGCTGGAACAATAAACGGTGACACTGGAATTGCATCTTTTGTAAACGGCATGCTACTCTCTGGAACGGATGAAAAAACATCTACCCAAATCAATAATGAGATTGATGAATTAGGCGGTTTTTTCGAATCTGGTGTTTCAAATGAAAATGCGGTAGTGACAATGTATTCTCTCAGAGAAAATGTTTTACCCATTCTTAAGGTGATGACTGATGCTATTCAAAATCTCGTTTTTCATCAACATGAAGTAGAAGAATTGGTAAATGACCGTCGTCAGAAATTTAAAACGAGTATGGAAAAGGTTAGTTTTCTTGCTCAACGTGCTTTTCAACAACGTTTATTTTCAGAATCTATTTATGGAAGAGTAACCAATGAAAGTGATTTTGATACAATTTCAACCGATTCTTTAAAGCATTTTTTTAAGAAAAATTATTTAAATGGTTTAACCAAAGTTGTTGTTGTTGGCGATTTAACACAAGATGAAATTGATGAAATCATTGATTTAATTGGTTCTTGGGCGAGTAACACTACAACTGAATTTGAGAAAAATATAAAAAATCTGAAAGGCTATTCTCATCTTGTAAAGGACGGAGCTGTTCAAACCGCTATTAGAGTTGGTCGAATGTTGTTCAATAAAACCCACGAAGATTACAATGATTTCTTGATCCTGAACACCATTTTTGGAGATTATTTTGGCAGTAGATTGATGTCAAATATCCGAGAAGACAAAGGTTATACATACGGAATTGGAACGATGGTGGCAGAGCTTCACAGTGTTGGTTATTTTATCATTGCAACAGAAGTTGGTAAAGATGTGAAAGATGCAACGTTGACAGAAATTCAACATGAAATAACACGTATACAGACCGAACTTGTTGGTGAAGAAGAATTGAATTTAGTCAAGAATTATTTGATGGGTCAATTACTAAAAAGTGCAGATGGACCTTATTCTATGACTGATTTATATATGAGTGTTGAGCCGTATGGTTTGGATTTGGATTTTTATAATACCTCTATTGATTCATTGAATAACATCACGCCAGAACGTATTCAAGAATTAGCAGTTAAATACTTAAATTGGAACGACATGACAGTTGTATCTGCCGGTTAGCAACTTTGAAAAGAAATTACCGTCTTTATACTAATGAAACAGAACGTTCGTTATTGAAAATATGTTAAAGTTTGCCTTCATTTTTTTCCTTCTTCTTGGAATGAGTTTTCATTCTCGCGCTACGCACGTGATGGGAGGAGAAATAACCTGGGAATGTCAAGGAGGAAATTATGTTTTTACACTTGTTTTTTACCGTGATTGTGGAGGGACTGAAGTCAATACCATATCAGAAAATATCAAGGTTTGGAATCATCCAACTTTAACAACCATAAACTTACCTTTTGTTTCTCGAATAGATATTTCACCAACGTGTAATCCTGTACCCGGTTCACCAGCTCAATTAGATTGCGGAACAGGAGTTGCCGGAGGAAATGGAATTGGAGCAACTGAAAAAATCACTTATCGCAGTGCGCCAATAGCAATTCCGGGAACGCCTCCTGTTGGTGGTTGGGCCTTTACTTATGAGAATTTTTCGAGAAGTGGCGCATTAACCAATATTACAAATCCATCCATTTATGGAATTACAATTGCAGCGAAAATGTATGCAATTCCTGGCGCTGTTTCGGGCTGTGTTGATTCATCTCCTAAATTTTTACAAGAACCATATCTCGTAAGTTGCGCTGGAACTTCTTTTCAATATAACATGAATGCGGTTGATCCTGATCTAGATTCATTGGCAATAGATTTTGGGATTCCATACAACAATTTAAATGGTGGAATATATAATTTACCAGCTAATCCTGTCCCAATACCATTTGAACCTGGATTTTCATACGCATCGCCTACTCCAGGAGTCGGATTAAATCCTGCAAATATTCCCGCTGCTATCGACCCAATAACCGGTTCTTTGACATTTACTTCATATTCCGTTGGAAATTATGTGGTAAAAGTACTGGTGAAATCATTTCGACATGGAGTTCTAATTGCAGAGGTCGAACGTGAAATGCAATTAATCGTATTGGCTTGTACAGCAGCAAATAATCCACCGATAATTAATGCACCTTTTGGTGGTGGTTTGTTTGAAACGACTGTAAATGCTGGGACATTAGTCAATTTCAACCTGTCTTCAACGGATATTGAATTGTTACAAGACGGCTCGCCTCAAAGTAATCTATTGACTGCATCTGGCCCCATGTTCGGAACAAATTTTACAAGTAATTTAGGTTGCGCAATTGCTCCATGTGCCACGCTCAATGCAACACCGATTATCTCAGGAATTCAAGGTGTATCAACAACATTCGCTTGGCAAACAAGCTGTGATCATTTGGTTGGAGCAGATGGAAATGCGTTGGATACAATACCGTATAATTTTGTTTTTAAAATTCAAGATGACTTTTGTCAAGTTCCGAAAGTGAGTTATGCAACAGTAACAATATACGTTGTAAATCCTGGCGTAATTCAAGCGCCAGCAATAAACTGTATTCATTCAGATGCAGCTGGAAATGTAACAATTGATTGGACTCCAGTAAATAATCCCACTGGAACTTTTGTTGAATATCAAATTTATTCTTTACAAAATGGCCTATTAGCTACGTTGCCTATTATCGGAACTAATACCTGGACAGACCCATTGGTTACAGCACAAAATGATTATTATATTGCTGTAGTTTCTGGTTGTGCAGGAAATACAACACGCTTCAGTGATACCATTTCAAACATCTATCTTACGGTCTCAAATCCGTTAAATGGAACGGCTGTTTTGCAATGGAATAATCCCTTGCCAATTCCAACCGCCAACATGAATGCCTATTATTATATTTACAGAGAATATCCAGTGGGGACTTGGACATTTATGGATAGTATTCCTTATGGATTAATTTTCACAAGAGATACAATTGATATTTGTGATGCTTTTTTGAGTTACCAAGTTGTATTGCCAAATCAGCCATGTAATTTTACGTCAAATGCTCCTGGAGATAATTTTCAAGATCTAACCACTCCAGATATTCCAATTATTGCATCTGTCAGTATCGACACGTTAACAAATCAATTGATTATCACATGGAATCAAAATGCACAACCAGATACGTATGGTTATGTAATATATGCTATGGGACTTGATGGTGTATTATATGAGCTTGATACGGTTTGGGGATTGACAAATACGACTTATTCCTATAGTCCAGACATTTCAATTGGACCTTTGACTTTTTCTATTGCTGCATTTGATTCTTGCTACACGTCTTCCATTCCACCAACTTTTCAATCTTCCGCAAAAGCTGAAGTGAATACAACTATGTTCCTTGAAACTGAACTTCTAATTTGCAATAATGAAGTGGTTCTTTCTTGGACGCCCTATATTGGATGGAATGCAGTAGCTTCTTATGAAATATTTGGTAAAATAGTGGGGCAAGGATGGGTATCATTTGGTTCGACTTCAAATACCACTTTCGTAGTAACCGCCCAAGCATTGCAAGATTATTGCTTTTTTGTCAAAGCCACTTCTGACATAGGAAACACCTCTTTTTCTACTAGATCTTGTATTACAATTGTTGCTCCAACAGAACCAGCTTTCAATTATTTAAAAGTCGCAACTGTTAATGACAATCAGGTTGATTTACGACATTTGATTGATGCATCTGGAGGAGTCACTGCAATTTCATTTGAGAAAATGAATTCTGCAGGTGTGTTTGAAGAAATTGCCGAAATTCCAGCAACCTCAAATAATTTAACTTTTACTGATACAGAAGTTGATGTAAATAAATATAGCTATTCCTATAGAGCGCGCGTTATAGATAGCTGCGGAAGACCAGGATCCGTTTCAAATATCGCTAAAACGATACTTTTAACCATTCAAAAAGATGATATCCGCATGTTGAGTTATCTTAATTGGAATGATTATATTGATTTTGACGGTTCCATTTTAGGGTACAACCTTTATCGTGGAATTGATGGAGTTTTCAATGGTCCAGTCTATGCTACTCTAACAGATTCGCAAAGATCCTTTGAAGATGATTTAAACACTGTCACGTTTACAGGTAAGGTTTGTTATTACGTTGAAGCAATTGAGGGGGATAATATCTATAATGCTCCTGAAATTAGTCGCTCTAATACTATTTGCGAAGTATTTGAACCATTGATTTATATCCCAAATGCCTTTACACCAGAAGGAATAAACCCCAATTTCAAACCAATAATAACAAACTTTGACCCAGCGGATTATTTGTTTACTATCATAGATAGGTGGGGACAAGTTATCTTTCAAACGAATTCAACAATTGAAGGTTGGTCTGGTTACATTTCTTTCTCTGGTGAAATGGCTGAAACAGGAACCTATATTTATATGGTGACAATGCACGACGGTGATGGTATGGAAATTATTAAAAGAGGGTTTGTTACACTGTTGAAATAGTCGGTAGGACTTATAAACTGAGCTCGATTCTTCTAAATCATTTACTATTTATACCTTTACCATGTGAATCGTATTCTTATTATACAAACCGCTTTTTTGGGAGATGTAATTCTTTCAACTCCAGTTATTTCAGAAATGAAAAGGCTATTTCCTGAATCATCTATTGATGTATTGGTTAAAAAAGGAAATGAAGCACTATTGCAGAATAATCCTCATCTGAATATTATAGTAGTTTTTGATAAATCGGCAGGAAAATATCAATCTATTATAAAATTGATTCGACAATTTAGAAGCAGAAAATATGATCTGGTAATTAATTTACAACGATTTGGCAGTTCAGGAATAATTACAGCTTTTTCAGGTGCAAAAAAGAAATATGGTTTCAAAAAGAATCCTTTTTCCTTTTTATTTACAAAGACTTTCTATCATCAAATAGATAATGGTTTACACGAAGTTGAACGAAATTTAAGTGTGATAAAAGAATTTGGAGCAGTATCTAAAAAACGACCAGAACTATTTCCTAATAAAGAGCATTTTGCAAAAATATCCACTTTCACTTCTGATGATTTTTTTTGTTTTGCACCAGCAAGTGTTTGGTTCACCAAGGAATTACCAAAAGAAAAATGGGTACAACTCATTCAACAAAAATCACGAGAAGGAGCAATTTATCTTTTAGGTGGAAAAGATGATGAAGCCCTTTGTCAAGAAATAATCGATTTGTCTAAAATTTCTAACGCACAGAATCTTGCTGGAAAACTCACTTTATTAGAATCCGCAGCATTGATGTCAAAAGCTTATAGAAATTTTGTCAATGATTCAGGTCCGTTACATTTAGCATCTGCAATGAATGCTCCTGTAACGGCGTTCTTTTGTTCGACAATTCCTGGGTTTGGATTTGGACCATTATCAGAAGATTCTGAAATCAAAGAAGTACTCAATTTATCTTGCAGACCGTGCGGTTTACATGGTCATAAAGAATGTCCAGAAGGACATTTTAAATGTGGAAATGATATTGAGATATAATTTCAAAGTAACCACCAAATAGATCTTTCTTCGTGATGTCGCCGACAGTTTTTGCTTTATCATTCTGTGAAATAGCTGTTCGATAGATACTAAATTCAAAAAAAGGAAAAAGGAAAAAGGTAGAAGGAAAAAGTAATTTAGTTCTTAGGAATCAAACTTTTTACTTTTTACTTTTTACTTTTTACTTTTTACTTTTTACTTTTTACTTAATTGTATAATTCATAATATAATCCTCCATCAAATATCCTTTTCCAATATCAATATTCACTTCGGAAGAAATTTTAAAACCTAGTTTTTGATAAAATGACACAGCTTTATTGAATCGATTTACATTTAAGATGACATTTTCAATTCCTTTTTTTTGAGCGATTTCGACTGCTTTTTCAATCAGTTTTCTTCCAACACCTTTTCCTTGGTTATCAGGTAAAACGTAAATTTTTTGAATTTTTAAATCGTTCTTTTCAGGCGTAAACAATTCTAATCCAATAAATCCAAGTGGTTTTTCATTTTCTTTCAAGACATAAAATAGTTGACCCTCTTCTACTTGATTTTGCAAATTCTCAAGATTATACATCCATTCAAACATGTAATCTAATTGTTCAGAAGATAGAATCTCACGATACGTAATTGGCCATGTAATTTGAGCAATTTCTCTCACTACGACCATTTCATTTTTAGAAAGTAAATTGATTACAATCATTCTATTTTGAAAGCAAATGTTATTGTTTTACAAACGCTTGTTGCTCTATTCTTCCATTAATTTCCATTCTTACCCAATAAGTTCCAGGTTTCAAATCAGAAACAGAAAGACGAGAATCTTGAATATTCCGAGCTATTGTTTTCCCCATTGCGTCAACAATAATTGCTTTCAATGGCAACTCTTCAACTAAGGTAAAATGTAATTCATTCACCACTGGATTTGGATAAACACTCCATTGCATTTCATGGTCAATTTCCTCAATTCCAATTGTTGTCAAAGCTAATTGAACTGCTTGGTAAGCATCAATCTTTCCCCATCCCCATTGTGTACTGCCAACAGTTGGAATAACTCCAGTATTATTATCTTCTCTAGCAGTCAAAATAATAATATCCTTCACTTGTTGAGCTGATAAGTATGGATTGGCTTCTAAAATCAAAGCGACAACACCCGTTACCATCGGTGAAGCCATTGATGTTCCTGAAAATTTTGCGAAAGGATAAGTTCTTCCGTTGAAATCTACAAATGCTATTTGAGTAAATGCATTATCAGTATAAGAAGAAATTGAAGAAGCAACATTAACTCCTGGAGCAGAAACATCAGGTTTTAATACCTCATCATATCGTGGGCCAATACTAGAAAAACTCGCTATCCCACCACCAACTGGTGTTCCGCCACTTGCTAGATATTTTGAATTGTATGCAGCTACACTTATTAAACTATTCGTACAAGACGGCTCGCTTATTCCATAAAAATGATCCCCACTAATTGTCCCCACTGTAAAAGAAGAAAATGGCATCCCCCAATTTCCAACATCGTTCGATAACTCCGTCACATTCCAATAATGAACTTTTCCTGAAACAGCTTTAGATTTTAATAAAACACGAAGATTTTGATTCGTATTTTTCACCCTTAAACGCATTTGTGGTCGACCATTCAGAGGGTGAACTGCATCAGCAGATATATTATACCAAATTGTATCTATTCCTGAAACTAAAAAAGTATCAATATATGTTGAAGTTGTAGACGTTGAATAATAAGGACTTTCTACAAGTAATAATCCTGCTGAATTATATACCTTAATACCTGACTCAAAATCATTTCCTTGTTCACCCCACATATGAATACTTTGTCCCCACATATTCGCATTTAAGTTGTAACCATAAAATTCAATACGTGATTTAATAGAATCATTGTTGAACGTCTTTTTAATGTGAAAATTCACATTGCCATTATTTCCTCCTGAATTTGAGAAAACAACACCTTGTAATGAATAGGTATCAATTGCTTGACTTAATAATGAATTTCCATCTAGCGTACCCAAATGATATAAGCCCCAACTCATATTAATAACTAATCTTTTTCCTTCCGTTAAAGATTTTTGATACATCCATTCCCATGCATCTAAAACGGCACCTTCATCCACTAAAAATGTTGCAAATAGATATTGTGACTCAAATGCTACACCTCTATAAATTGTTCCAGCACCGCTGCCTCCAGCAATACCTGCAACATGAGAACCATGTGTTGCGTGACTATAAATATTTACAGTATCAGATCCGGCAGTAATAAACTCTGGGGACGATGAAAATTCTGTGCCGTATGAAAATCCTAAAGGTGCCGGCCCACTAGTTTTGAATTGATCCCAAGCAGCTAAAATTCTAGTATTTTGCAACAATGTATCATAAAACATCGGTGAAGAATAATCGAAACCCCAATCTGTGATTCCAATTAAAACATTTTTACCCGTGTATCCTTGAGGAAGATTTATCCCCATATGAACACTGTCAGCACCAATATCTTTAACCGCTTTGTCAAGATTAGGTTTTATTTTGCCCGAGAGCTGAAGTATTTTTATTCCTGGTAAACTTGAGATAGAATTCAATAGGCTCACTGGAATTTTCAAACTAACAATGTCGCCAATGTTTGCGCCAACCATAATTCCCATTTGAACTAAAGTAGATTTTGAAAAATTAGATGTAGTTTTTCCAAGAAAAGAAACATACTGAACTCCATGGATAGAATTTACAGCAAATCGATCTTGAATGTTCTCAGAACTTTTCCCTCCATTCAACTTTGAATCTAATATAATCAGAGAAATATCTGCTTTGGTATTTGCCGACATAATAACTTGAGAGAAACTCGAGCTAGCACTGATACATATAAACACTACTAATAATAATTTCATTTGACAAGTTTAAAACTAAAGATAGTAAATCTAATCAAGTTAAGAGCATAATATTTAGGTTATGTATTGTCTTTTGCACAACGATTCGTGTAAATCACGTTTAATTAAGAATTTCTTTTTAAAACTCAAAAAAAGTCTCACGTTTCTGTGAGACTTTTTAGTATTTAACCTTTTCCAGGAGCTTTCACTGGAGTAGATTTTATAGTTGGAGTCGTAATAACTGCTGGTGATTGTTTTATCGGAGTTGAAGAGCCATTCGAAGGTTTTGAAATCGGCTGAGTTGAACCATTGGCCTTATCCTCAGTTTTAAAAATTGGACTTGTTTCTTTTACTGGACTTGTTTCTTGTTTGACACTTTCTTGTTTTGCTGGATCTTTTTTTATAGGTTGCACTGTGCCCACTGCTTCACCTCGATCATTTTTAAAAGGTTCTTTAATCCCACTTGGCCCAGGATTAATATTTCTCCCTGGTTTATCTAAAACTCCCATAGTAACTCCCTGTGTTGGATCTTTTATAACAGGTCTTGGGCTAGGAGGAATTTCCAAATAAGCGTTATCATAAATACAACCGTATAACTCATTTCCCGTTATACCTTGATTTTCACAATTCCTTCTTGCAGAAACTTGTCGGTCATTTGGCAAATCTGAAATTGTTCTGTGAATTCTTGGAAAGCTTTCATCTGTATAAGCCATTGTACTTTGTCCGAATCCATAATCAAATAAAGAAGTAGCTTGTGTAATTCTAAATTCACGCGCATAATCTCTTGCTAAAAAAGATAAAAATTCTTTTTCAATAGTATTTGACGCCTGATCGTTACCGAAAATCGGAAAAGATTGATTGGAAGCTCTATTGCTGTTTCTGTCAAAATCATCGTTTGAATTTCCATTTGCATTACCCAATAAACCTTGAAGGTCGTTTTGTGCACATGGATAAATTTGAACAGCAATATTCAAAAAATTCATTCTAGATGTATTTTTCATGTCTACATTTGCCGATTCTCCTGTTGGCCAAGTAACAACATATGTATTAGATGAATAACGTACAATTCCTCCGTGCGGTAAAAAATAAGTTCCAGCAGTAATATAAGTTGGAGCACCATTTATTCGCAATGCACAATTCGAAACATTATCTGGTTTTTCATTTGCGTAAATACAAACTCTGTCTCCAGCAACATTCATTGCAACAGCAGTATTTAGTGAAAAGTCATCTGATTGTGGTTGTTGACGTGTTTGAATTTCAATATTCTCAGAAACAGATTTCACCAAAACAAATTCGCCAACTGTCTGAAAAGAATAATTTGCACCGTCAAAAGAAGATAAATGCGGATCACCATATGTTCTTGCCATAACAGGTTTGCAACTTGGACGATTTACAATTGAATAGACATTATTCCAATTATGTCGTGAACTAGAATCAGCAGCAATTCGCTGATTATCTCTAACTAATTGATTAATAATTGTTCTGTTCGATTCGGGAACCATTCTCAACATATCAACTGGTGTTAAATCTTCTGGAAATGTTCTATCTGGAATAGCTTGATTATTAGACATTGCGACAAGACTTGATGCTAGCCATTCTCCGCGAATTGGATCCCATTTAGTTAATTCCGCTCGAACCGGCTGGAAATCTTGTGTAAATTTATCTCCTTGAGAATAAGATGCTGAAGCGGTCAATAAGATCAATCCAACTATAAGTAGAATTTTTTTCATAGTACTTGTTTTAAATTACACGATTCTGTGACTTCAGCCCTATAACAAATGCTGTGCCAATTAAATATAAAAATAATGAATAATGAATGATTTACAATTCATCAATAAATCGCTGATATTCAGGTATTGAATTTACTTTTTTCACAATACGATAATAGCGCTTTCCATTTTCAAAAGACTCAGAAAAATATTCCCAATAATGTTTCATCTTAATCAAAACATTGCCTTCGTTTTGGGTTTCTTTGAGATAGCTTTCTAGTAATAAGTTTAAGAAATCGGAGAATACCTCCATTCGATCTTCTGGGAATTCTATAGAGTCTTCTTGTATCATTTCGAATAGAAAAGGATTTGATATAGCACCTCTACCAATCATAAAATGATTAATTTCAGGAAACAAGGATTTTATACGTCTAAAATCCTCGACAGTATTTATATCACCGTTATAAACTAGTCGATGGTTTGATAAAGCGATGCATTCTTTGAACCGATCATGATCACATTGTCCTTGATAAAGTTGTTTTCCATAGCGCGCATGAACTATGATTTCACTTAAAGGAAAATCATTTAGTTTGGGCAGAATTGTTAGAATATCTTCTGTTGATTCATACCCCATTCTCATTTTCAATCCTAATTTCATTTGAATTTGAGGTATGACATCTTCCAATATTTGATAGATCTTTTCTGGTTTACCCAAAATTCCAGAACCTAAATCTCTGTTGGCAACCATCGGATAGGGACAACCTAAATTCCAATTTACTTCCTGATATCCTAAATCACTTAAATAATTTGCCATGACCAAAAAATCTTCTGTGCAACACGCCATGATTTGGGGCACAACAATTTCAAACGGATTATTTTTGGGCAAAACATCTTTTTTGGGACCTTCTTTTATCACTCCATCATTTGACATTTTGAGATAAGGTGCATAAAAACGATCGACATCACCTAAGACCTGCTGAAAGGCATTCCTGAAATGATGATCAGTGAAGCTCTGCAATGGCGCTAAGTATAGTTGATTTCTCAAAAAGAAGAATTTTTGTAAAGATACAGCGAAAGAAGTAAAAGGGCAATTGGGAGCGCAATAATGTAAAATTGTTTGTAAAAAGTAAATTAGTTGGGCTTAAAGTTATCGAGTCCTCCCCCTTTATCCCCCTCCAAAGGGGGAAATAAAAAACTCATTCTAGAATTGGTCTTTTGGGGTGAACGATGGACCAAGGTCTCCCCCTTTGGAGGGGGACTATGGGGGAGGATTTTGTCTTTTAACATTACAAGATAATAAAATCGATTTTTTGCATCATAAAGCTTTATCTCTTCGGATTTTAAAACCAATTAGTCTATCCTCCCCCTTTATCCACCTCAAAAGGGGGAACGAAAAAATGAACTCTTTTAAAGAATAATTGTTTTAGTTGAAATAATGTTATAATTTTCGGAACGGATACAAAAAGTAGATATGGAAACAGCAATAACGGAAGGCGTTCAAATTACAGTTGAGACAAAATTCAGATCCGATTTATCACATGTTATTGACAATCAATTCTTTTTCAATTACACCATTACGATGGAAAATCGTAATAATTTCACAGTTCAATTATTAAGTCGAGATTGGTATATTTTTGATTCATTAAATGAGCCAAATTTTGTAAGTGGGAATGGGGTAATTGGTGAACAACCAATTTTAAAACCTGGTCAACAATTCACCTATATGAGCGGTTGTGAATTGTTTTCTGAAATAGGTTTTATGAAAGGGTTTTATACCTTTAAAAATCTAACTGATAACAAACTTTTTCAAGTTTATGTCCCGATTTTTAAATTGATTCACCCACCAAGACTTAACTAATTTTCTTTCTGTAAAACACTAATAATGTTAACGCAATTAGTGCAAAGGCAAAAACGGCATAAAGAATATTTGTGTGGTATTTTTCATTTTCAATAGCTGCAATTAACTTCGCTTCATGTGAAACATTTTTATCATCAACTTCCATTTGATCAAGCGATTGTAAAAGTTCATTATCACTCGATTGCTCAATTGCCAATTCAGAAAAATACTTTTTTTGTAAATCAACAACCTTTGCCATTTCTTGGTAGGCTAGTTCCCATTTATTTTGCGTTTTATAAACCTCTGAAATAGCTAAAATTGCATCTAATTCTTCTTTTACCAATTTAATATTTTTGCAGTAATATTCACTTTTTGAATAATATTTTAAAGCTTCCTTATAATTTTCCAATCCAAAATAATAGTCACCTAAATTGTAATAGCTTTCAGAAATGGATTTTGAATTTTTTGTTTGAAGTCTCAAATCCAATGCTTTTTGAAAATATTCTAAGGACCTCTCCAACTCATTTTCTTGATAAAACACAATTGCCATATTGTTATAAGCCTGCGCAATAAGTGACGTTGCTTTCGACTTAAAACCAAAATCAGCGCTTTTTCGATAATACTCTTTTGCCAATGGAAAATTAGTCTTTAAATCGGCAATTGTTCCAAGCAATGCATAAGCACTTGAAACAGCTTCAAATTTGGCTCTTTTTAAAGATTCAGCTTTATAATGTTGTAAAATAGCTGCGGCTTTATCGTCATTTCCACTATTGATGTATGCTTGAGCTAAATTCACCTCCGCTAAAAAAGCAGAAGTTGGATCAGGTGAATTCTTACCACATTTCAACGATTTCAAGTAATATTTTTCAGCTTCAATTGGTTTTCCGTTGTTTAAATAACCATTACCAATCTCATTGAGTATTTCGGTTTGAATAACAAAATTTTCTCTTTTCTCAAAATAAATATTTGCAGCTTTTAAATAATAAATCCCTTTTAATTGCTGACCTGTTCGAATTAAATAACTTCCTAAAGAACGTTTTCCTGTATTAATTGCAAAATCATTTTTTCCATCATATCCCATCATCATTATTTGTACAGCATCACTTTTTAAGGAATCCAAATCATTCCTCAAATAATAATTCCAATTTTCTAAGGATTGTGTTGCAGCTTCCTGAATTTCTTTTCCGGTAAGTTCATTAGATGACTTGATTGTGGTTTGAGCTATTATTGAATGAAAAGAAATTAAAAAGAAAAGCAAGAATACTATTTTCATGAGGACAATTTTATGCTATGTATTTTATAAATTTACGACATTGCAAGGATAAGGAACAATCATTACTTTTACAAAAAAATATTTATATGTCAAACGCTATTTTCCGAGTGCCAATTGCTGTAAATGAACCAATCAAAGGATATGCTCCGGGTTCTGCTGAACGCAAAAGTTTATTGAATAAATACCAAGAAATGTACAATCAGGCGGCTATTGATGTCCCAATGTATATTGGAGGAAAAGAAATTAGAACAACCAACAAAAAACCGATGACTTCACCGCATGATCATCAAAAGGTTTTAGGACATTATAATGTTGGTGATGCAACACATGTGCAAGATGCGATTGACGCGGCTTTGGCTGCAAAAGATGCTTGGGCAAATTTACCTTGGGAAGAACGTGCAGCAGTATTTTTAAAAGCAGCTGATCTTTTGGCAGGTCCATTTAGAGATCGAATGAATGCAGCAACGATGTTGGCACAATCAAAAAACGTTTACCAAACAGAAATAGATGCAGCTTGCGAATTGATTGATTTCTTTAGATTCAATGTTCAATACATGACGCAGATTTACAGTGAGCAACCAGAATCTTTGCCTGGCATGTGGAACAGATTAGAATACCGTGCATTAGAAGGGTTCGTATTTGCTTTATCTCCGTTTAACTTTACATCAATCGCAGCGAATTTATCGGCTGCCCCAATGATGATGGGAAATGTTGTTGTATGGAAACCAGCCGAATCACAAATCTATTCTGCGCAAGTAATTATGGATTTATTCAAAGCGGCTGGAGTTCCTGATGGTGTTATCAATATGGTAACTGTGAGTGGTCAAACAGCTGGTGAGGTTATTTTCAAAAACAAACATTTTGCTGGTATCCATTTTACGGGATCAACAGGTGTTTTCCGTCAGTTATGGCGAAATATTGCCGATAATTTAGAAAACTATCGTTCATATCCACGAATTGTTGGAGAAACAGGGGGGAAAGATTTTATCATGGTTCACAAGTCTGCTGATGCGGCTGAAGTAGCAACTTCTATGGCACGTGGAGCATTTGAATTCCAAGGTCAAAAATGTTCAGCTGCTTCAAGAGCGTATATTCCTTCAAACCTATGGCCAGAAGTGAAACGTATTTTTGTAGAACAAGTAAACTCATTTAAAATTGGTTCACCAGAAGACCCATCTAACTTTGTGAATGCCGTAATTGATAGCAAAGCATTTGATAAAATTTCTGGATATATTGATTATTGCAAAGCTCAACCGGATGCTGAAGTAATAACTGGTGGAAATTACGATAAATCAAAAGGGTATTTTATTGAGCCAACTACTGTTGTAACAACAAATCCAAAATTCAGAACAATGTGCGAAGAAATTTTCGGACCTGTATTGACGGTTTATGTTTACGATGAAAATAAATTTGAAGAAACATTAACATTGCTTGATGAAACTTCTGAATATGCGCTAACAGGTTCAATTATGTCGAATGACCGTTATGCAATCAATGTTGCCACAAAAATGTTACGCAATTCGGCTGGAAATTTCTACATCAACGATAAGCCGACTGGAGCAGTTGTAGGACAGCAACCATTTGGAGGTGCTAGAGGTTCAGGGACAAATGACAAGGCTGGTTCTTCAATGAACATGTTAAGATGGGTTTCTGCTCGAACTATTAAAGAAACGTTCGTGCCACCAGTTGATTATAGATATCCTTTTTTAGGATAAGAATAAAAACTAAAGTCACTTCCAATAACTTCGTTGTTTAAAAATTTTATCTAGTCATTATCATAACGATAACTCTACGCTAAAATTTTTAAACGCCTCGTTTTTGTTTGTGATTTTGTTTTTTCAACTACATTAAAATGTTATAGTAAAACGTCTTCTAAATTGAAGGCGTTTTTTTTTTGTAAAATAATATCTCTTACTTTTTGTCCAAAGCAACAAAAAGTAACAAAAAATGCTTTTTCACAAATTATCCAAGGAACTTCCCCATTCTCCATTTCATTCCGAATCGGGACCGTCGATAAAGCTCATGATTACCGCGATTTTAGGTATCAATCTTTCTTCGAAGTCGCTTTACGAACTAGTTCTGTGGATAATTTGCATTCGATCAAGTATCGCAATTTCAAATTTTTGAATCAAATTATTTCCTTCTAACGAAGTTGTTCTAAACAAATAATTCTCAACTTTTTTTATTTGTTAGCACTAACTAATATGTTTCTTTAATCATTAGTTTTTGCTATTCCTATTGACATCATTAAATAAAATGCGGACTTTTGTATGAAGTATGAAGAAAAAAGTTGAAATTCTCGCTCCTGCAAAAAATCTCTTGCAAGGAATGTTGGCAATAAATTCCGGTGCAGATGCAGTGTATATTGGATCTCCAGCCTATGGCGCACGCACAAATGCAACAAATTCATTAGAAGACATTGCAGAATTGGTGAAATATGCTCACCTTTTCAAAGCACAGGTGTTTGTTGTAATCAATACGATTCTCTATGATCACGAATTGGAAGATTGTCAACAATTGATTCACAAACTCTATAAAATTGGGGTTGATGCATTGATTGTGCAAGACATGGCGATTTTTGAAATGGACTTACCTCCTATCGTTCTTCACGCCAGTACACAAGCCAACAACCGCGACCCAAAACAAGTTAAATTCTTGAAAGATGCAGGAATGGAACGTATCGTTTTGGCGAGAGAATTAAATTTGAGCCAAATAAAAGAAATTTACGAGGAAGCTGATGTGGAACTGGAATTTTTTGTTTCTGGGGCACTTTGCGTATCATTTAGTGGCAATTGTTACATGAGTATTGCTGGCGGAGAAAGAAGTGCCAACCGAGGTTCATGCGCACAAAATTGCCGTCTTCCTTATAATCTAACTGACGGAACAGGTGCAACCCTGATTGCTAATAGTCATTTATTATCTATTAAAGATTTAGATTTATCTGAACAACTTCCTGAACTTATTGAAGCTGGAATTACCTCTTTTAAAATTGAAGGTCGCTTAAAAGATTTGGTTTACGTTAAGAACAATGTTTCGTTTTTACGTCAAAAGTTAGATACTTTTCTTGAGACATCAGATTCTTATCAAAAAGCATCATCAGGAAGAATTACGATTAATTTCAATCCTAAAATGGACCGTAGTTTCAACCGTGGTTATACCGATTATTTTGTAAATCAACGAAAAGAAAAAATTGGTTCTTGGGAAAGTCCAAAATCAAAAGGTCAGTATATTGGAAAAGTGACAAAATTCACTGATAAAGGTTATTTCATTGAAAATGCTGATCAATTAAACAATGGCGACGGACTATTCTTCATCAATGAAAACAATGAAGCTGACGGATTACAAATAAATGTCGTTCTCAATGATTTAGTGATTCCAAACAATTATAAATCAATTCCAGAAGGAACTGAAATCTACCGAAATTCTGATGCAGCATTCAACAAATTAGTTGAACGTGAAGACAGTACTATTCGTAAGATTGGTATCAAAATGACCCTATCAGAAACGCCAACTGGATTTATATTAACCGTAATTGACGAAGATGGACATCAATCTATAAGTTCATTTGATCAAGAAAAAGAAGCATCAACAAAAGGTGAAGTCGTTCTTGCTGATATCAAGAAAAATCTTTCTAAAACAGGGAATACGCCATTTGTTGTTGACGAGGTTACTGTTGAATTTTCGGATAATTGGTTTTTACCAAGTTCAAAAGTAAATGAGTTAAGACGGGAAGTTTTAGAAAATTTAATTGACATTCGAATAAAAGAATACCACCGGGAAGAAAAGGCAATCGTTAAAACAGACCATCCTTTTCCAGTGAAAGAATTAGATTTCACATTTAATGTTTCTAATCGATTAGCACGCGCTTTCTACAAAAGACATGGCGTTACAGAAATTGAAAAAGCGTTCGAATTACAATGGGATCCAGGAAAATCAAGAGTAATGACTACCAAATATTGTGTGAAATATGAATTAGGGAAATGTCCTAAATTTCAACGTGATACAATGGGCGAAAAATTGATTGAACCGCTTACTTTACAACATGGTGAAAATGAATACAAATTGAAATTCAATTGCAAACCATGTGAAATGGAAATTTGGGAAAAAGATGCAGAGCTGGTTTTTGATGAGAACGATTAACAATTTGTAATTCGTGATTTGTAATTCTAAATTAGTAACTTGTAATTCATAATTTGTAATTTTATACTATGAAATATTTCCTTCCAATCCTACTTCTTGCATTCACATTTTCGTCATGCGCAAAAAAAAATGCAGAGAAACAAGCAAAAACAGATGACGATATTATCAAACAATATATCGCTGATCACAACCTAACAGCAGTTGCAACAGGTACTGGCTTATATTATGTAATCGAAAACCAAGGAACTGGTGGAACGTGCAATAGTTTTTCAACTGTAAAAGTATCTTACAAAGGCTATTTCACTGACGGGGAAGTTTTTGACCAAAGTGATGCGGCAGGAATAAGTTTTGGCTTACAACAAGTAATTAAAGGTTGGACAGAAGGAATTCCTTATTTCAAGGAAGGTGGAAATGGGATTCTTTTAGTCCCTTCAGCTCTAGGTTACGGCTCAGGAAAGAACAATGGAATACCCGGAAATTCAGTATTGATTTTTGACGTTAAATTGTTGCAGATATTGTAACTACTTCAAACATTTGAAATAATCAAACGGTTCTAAACATTCATTGCACTGATAATGTGCTTTGCATGCTGTACTTCCAAATTGACTAATCATTTTCGTGTTTCGAGATTTGCATTGAGGACAAGGAACAACTGTTGGTTCTGAAAATAATACGCTTTTATCAACCTCATGTTCCGGCGGAGCAATTCCGTATTCTCGCAATTTATTTTTACCAGATTCTGTGAGCCAATCTGTGGTCCAAGCAGGAGATAAAACCAAAGAAACGTTTACGTTTTCTATTCCTTTTTCAGTTAATTTCTCAATGATTTGCTCTTCAATCATTTTCATTGCTGGGCAACCACTGTAGGTTGGTGTGATTGTTACATGGCAACGAGTTTCTGTTATTTCGACAGCTCTAACAACGCCAAGATCAACAACTGTAAGAACAGGGATTTCTGGATCAGATACCTCTTCCAAATATGCCCATATTTCTTTTTCAGTTACCACTCCATGTTCGGATAGGCACGTTGCATATATTGCAATTCGGCAAGAATGAAGCCCATATTTTCTGAATGCATCCCTTTTCTGCCGCCTTCCTGTTTCCAATTATTAGTTGGAATGTGTAAAGTTGCTTCTTCAAATACATTCTTGACTGTCACTTCCCATTCAGCTCTAACTTCAGCGATGTCCGTAATAATTCCTTGACTTAATAATTCAGCATCAACCTCATCGGTGTAAAATAATTCTGATGAATATCGCCATAAGGTATTAAGCGATTCTTGAATTCGTTGGTGCGATTCTTCTGTTCCATCACCCAAACGGATCACCCATTCAGCTGAATGTTTCAAGTGATATTTCGTTTCTTTCAACGATTTTTCAGCAATTGCACTCAACTGTTTATCTGCGCTGTTTTGCAATTTTTCAAACAACGGCTTTCTATACGCATCAAACAAAAATTGACGCATAATCGTTGTTCCAAAATCACCATTTGGTTGTTCAACAAGTAAGGTATTTTTGTACTCGCGGTCATAACGTAAAAAAGCTAATTTATCGCCATCACGTCCATTCCCTTCAACATCTCCAGCGTAATTTAATAAACTTGTTGCCTGACCAACCAAATCCAACGCAATGTTTGTCATGGCAATATCTTCTTCTAATATTGGTCCGTGTCCACACCATTCCGACATGCGATGACCCAAAATCAAACTATCATCGCCAAGTCGTATTATATATTCAAAAAGTGCACTCATATTAAAATATAAAGTCAGTTAGTTTATTGCAGTCATTACATGTGTGAAATTCCGTCTGGAACATCGTAAAACGTTGGGTGACGGTATACTTTTGAATCTGAAGGTTCAAATAACGAATCAGCTTCAGTTGGATCCGAAGCATAAACATCTTTCGATTCAACTGCCCAAATACTGATTCCTTCAGAACGTCTTGTATACACATCACGCCCATTTTCAACTGCCATTTCAGCATCAGCAGCTCTTAAACTTCCAACATGCTTGTGATTTAATCCTGCTTTGCTACGAATAAATATTTCCCACAAAGGCCATTCTTTTTTTGACATAGTAATTTTTTTTATTCTAGATATTATGCGCTTTTTCTTCTATTTCGCTTTTCAGCATATGCATTCGCCGCTTCTACCACCCACATTCCATCTTCTTTAGCTTTACGACGTGTATCTACTCGATCCTTATTACAAGGACCGTTTCCTTTAACAACTTCCCAAAATTCGTCCCAATTGATTGCACCAGATTCATAGTGACCGGTTTCTTCATTGAATTTCAAATCTTTATCTGGAATAGTCAAACCAATTAATTCAGCTTGCGGAACAGTAGCATCGACAAACATCTGACGCAATTCATCATTTGTATGGCGTTTAATTTTCCATTTAACAGATTGAGCAGTGTGTTTTGATTCAGCATCATTTGGTCCGAACATCATTAAAGACGGCCACCAAAAACGGTTCAAAGCATCTTGTGCCATTTCCTTTTGAACAGGCGTTCCTTTTGCCAATTGCGCCATGATTTCAAAACCTTGTCGTTGGTGAAAAGATTCTTCCTTACACACACGCACCATTGCACGAGCATAAGGTCCATAAGAACATCTGCATAATGGCACTTGATTCATGATTGCAGCACCATCAACTAACCAGCCGATTGCACCCATATCTGCCCAAGAAACAGTTGGGTAATTAAAAATGGATGAATATTTTGCTTTACCAGAATGAAGATCATCAATTGTTTCTTCGCGGTTTGCGCCGAGTGTTTCAACAGAACTGTATAGATACAATCCGTGTCCCGCTTCATCTTGAACTTTCGCCAAAAGAACAGCTTTACGACGCAAATTTGGCGCACGTGTAATCCAATTTCCTTCAGGTAACATCCCAACAATTTCAGAATGGGCATGCTGAGAAATTTGACGAATCAATGTCTGACGATAATCATCGGGCATCCAATCCTTCGGTTCAATTTTAATATCCTTATCGATTTTCTCTTGAAACTTTCGTTCAAGTTCTGAAATGTTGATGTCTTTCATACAGTTTCTCTATTGTATTACAAATTTAACGAAATAAGTTATCAAAAAAACAGCTGAATGGAATAGTTGTTTTAACTTTTCAAAGATTTTTTTTGTGTTAAAAAATTTTTATCGCCTATAAAAAACGAATTACTGCAAAATGCTTCTTTTATCAACCAAGATAAATGATTAAATTCGCGCTTTAAAATTGATTCTTCATGACACCAAAGTTTCACACTTTATTTATCAGCGATATCAGAAAAGAGACAGAAGATACTGTTTCAATTGCTTTTGATGTTCCTTTTGAACTTAAAAATGATTATGCCTTCTTGGCTGGTCAATATCTTACTTTAAAAACTATTATTAACGGTGAAGACATAAGAAGATCTTATTCTTTGTGCTCCGCTCCGCATGAAGGAGAACATAGAGTTGCTATAAAAGAAGTTGAAAATGGTGTTTTTTCGACATTCGCGAATAATACACTGAAAAAAGGTGTTTCTATTGATGTGATGACTCCAACTGGAAATTTTTGTTTACACCCAACTAAAGAAGCGAATAAATCCTATGCCTTATTTGCCGCTGGAAGTGGAATTACACCAATTTTATCCATTGCAAAAACAGTTTTACATGAAGAACCAAATAGTGATGTGACCTTATTTTATGGAAATAAAAACTTCAACAGTATTAATTTCCGTGAAGAATTAGAAGCTCTGAAAAACACCCACATGGACCGCTTGAGAATTGTTCATGTTCTTTCGAGAGAAAGTTTGGGGAATAAAATTCAAAAAGGAAGAATTGACAAGGAAAAATGTACAGAATTATATGCTGCTTTTCTTGCAAATAATCCTGTTGATGGTGTTTACATTTGTGGTCCCGAGGAAATGATTCTAGGTGTAAAAGACAGTTTAGTTGAAAATGGTGTAGATGGAAAAAGCATACATTTTGAACTATTTACAACTCCGGGTGTTAAGAAAACAGAGGTAAAGGTAGTTGCAAATGAAGCGAGTATCGCGTCAAATGTGACAATCATTTTAGATGGGGATGTTATTGGTTTATCAATGAATTCTTCTGGAGAAAGTATATTAGATGTTGCTCAAAAGGCTGGTGCCGATTTACCATTTGCCTGTAAAGGTGGAGTTTGTTGCACGTGTAAAGCAAAAATTATTGAAGGTTCAGCCAGAATGGATGTGAATTATTCTTTAGAAAAAGAAGAAGTGGAGGCTGGCTATATATTGACATGTCAAGCACATCCAACGAGTGAAAAATTAATTGTATCATTTGACGAATAAATTATGGCATTATTTGGAATGTTTAAAAAAGACAAGGAATCAAAAAAACTACCGAAAGGTTTTTACGAAATACCTGTTGCAGCAGTTGAAAAATTAACTGCAGACACTGTAAAAATAACTTTGGATGTACCAGCTGAATTAAAAGCTGAGTTTCAGTTTATTCCGGGTCAATACATTACTGTTTCTATTGAGAAAGATGGTAAGGATGAGCATCGATCTTATTCAATTTGCAGTGGGCCGAGCGAACCTATTTCATTTGCTGCAAAAGCAGTTAAAGGAGGGAATATTTCTATATGGCTTAATGAAAATGTTTTGCCAGGAAGTATACTTGCCATTTCTAAACCAGTTGGAAATTTTATCTTAAAGGATTCCGATAAAACAGTTGTGGCTATCGCTGCTGGAAGTGGTATTACGCCAATGATGTCGATTGCAAAAGCAATAGAAACACGTGGAGGAAAAATGAACTTGTTTTTTGGGAATAGAACCAAAGAGTCAACTATTTTTCATCAAGAAATTAATAACTTAACACATACTTCAGCAACTTATTTTTTGACGAATGAAGAAGTTGAAGGATATGAATTTGGAAGAATAGACAAAGATTCTTTTTCTACTCGAATTAAAGCAAATCTTGATTTATTAAAAGCAGATGCTTTCTTTATTTGCGGACCTGAACAAATGATTTTAGACATTTCAAGTACACTCGAGTTTTTCGGGGTTGCCAAATCTAAAATTCATTTCGAATTGTTCACAACACCAGTTTTAATGGCTCAAAAAGAAACTGTTGTTACATCTTCTTTTGATGGAGAAAGTAAAGTCAAAGCAATTTTAGATGGTGAAGTTGTTGAATTTTCACTCAAAACAAAAGGGAAAAGTTTGTTGGAAGCTTCTGAAACAGCAGGTTTAGACGCACCTTATTCTTGCAAAGGTGGAGTTTGTTGTTCATGCAAAGCCAAAATAATCAAAGGAACAGCTATGATGACAGTGAATATGTCTTTAACGGACAAAGAAATTCAAGATGGTTATATTTTAACGTGTCAGGCTCACCCAACGAGTGAAGAATTAACCTTTTCGTACGATGCCTAATCAAACAATTGTTATTGTCGGAGCAAGCCGCGGAATAGGAAAAGAACTTGTTGAGAAATTTGCAAATGACTCTTCCAATACCGTTTTTGCACTGTCCAGAAACCTTCAAAAAATGAAAGAATTATTCGGAAACTTTCCGAATGTTCAAACAGTTGAATTTGATTTGGCAATGAACGTCGAAGAACAGGGAAAAGCAATTTTTGAGAACATCAATCAGATTGACATTCTCATCAACAATGCGGGTAAATTAGTGAATAAGCCATTTACTGAATTAACGCATGACGATCTTTCAATTTGCTATCAAGTCAATGTGATTGGAGTAATTGAAACGACACAAGCCGCTGTTCCAAAAATGATTGGAAATGGAGGGCATATTGTAAACATTAGTTCGATAGGTGGATTCCAAGGAAGTGTTAAATTTGCTGGGCTAAGCGCATATTCGACGTCAAAGGCTGCTCTTTGCAGCTTTACAGAATTGTTTGCTGAAGAATTCAAAGATTCTAAAATAAAAATGAATTGCCTTTGTCTTGGAGCCGTTCAAACAGAAATGTTGGAAGAAGCATTTCCAGGATATGAAGCACCTGTTTCAGCCGCAAAAATGGCTGATTTTATAACTCATTTTGCTCTAACGGGTAATAAATGGATGAATGGAAAAATAATTCCTGTTTCACTTTCTACCCCATAAATTAAATTCAATCTGTTACTTTTTTAAAATCTGTCATTTCCTTTAAAAAAAGCAATTTGTTTTCTCACCGCAAGCATAAAAAAAATCTTAGTGAGCCCGAGTTAATCGAGCTAGCAAAAACAGATACTTATTATTTCGGCGAATTGTATACTATTTACTTCGAACGCATTTATCGGTTTACCTTTAAACGTCTTGGGGGAAATGAGGAGATTGCTGGAGATCTTGCACAGCAAACGTTTTTAAAAGCAATGGCTAATATCAAAAAGTACGAAGACCGTGGTTTGCCTTTTTGTAGTTGGCTCTATCGAATTGCACAAAATGAAGTGTCAATGTTTTTTAGAGCAGCCAAGACAACTAAAACAGTTGATATTGATGAAAGTAAATTTAAAGATCTTTGTGATGAAGCGAACCTTAATCGTTACATGTCCGAGGAAGACCAAGAACAATTGGTAGGATTATTGAACGAAATGGAACAAGAATATTTGGATTTAATTGAATTACGATTTTTCCAAGAGTTGAGTTTCAAAGAAATTGCTGACATTTATAAAATCAGCGAACCGAATGCGAAGATGCGTGTATATCGTATTCTTGAAAAATTGAATAAAAAGTGGACTGAACGATCATGAGAAAGTTTTCGATAAATAGAGAAAAAAAGAATCTTGAGCCAAGTGATGAGCAAATCAAACGTCACAAGGATTTCTCACGCATTCACCATGATTATGAACGCCTCACAAAACGAGGGAAGCGTCCATTATTCAAAGATCCTAAATTATACTTATTACTTGTCTTACTTGGAATCGTGATGTTACTCGTTTTTCTAGAAAACAAATAAAAGTTCACTACTACTCTACATTCATAAATTTCAACATAAACTTCTATTTATTGAATGAAATAGATACGACGTTGCGTTTAATAGATTTGAAATAAACTTTTCCTCCAGAAAAAGTCACGTCTCTATTTTCTGATAAACTTGTTGCTGAAGCTTTTTCTAGCGCAACACTTCGCATGATATTTTGCCAATTTGCAACAGATGTTGAGCCATTAAAAACCAAACTTTTTGTTGATGCATTAAAAGGAGTTAAAGAAATACCCGGAGGAAGTGCGCCTGTATAAGATAAAATATCTCCAGAAAAATAATTCCCGGTAATCGTCACAACAAATCCAGAAATAGGGCCATTTCCTGTTACAACGATGGAAGGGTCAACATACGATTTGAGATTTTTTTCCAAAACCTTTATTGAAGAGTTACTTGCAAGATCATTTTTGGATAAATTATTTTGAGCATTCATATCGAAATGCAAAAACAGAAGACTTAGGAAAGTAAAAATCACACTTTTATGATTAATACATAGAAAGTTGTTTATTATTTTGAAGTTATAATTCATGATATTCGTTTTTATATGTTTATAATTTTCACCAAAGATTGTTTGAACTTTTTGAATCTTAATCACATTTTAAAATCCATTTTTCGAAATAAGTATTTCTACTTAAACCCTTCTATAGGTGAATACTAAAGGGTGATTTTTTAAACTTAAATTTTATTTTACACTTACTTTTTTAAAGTGTTTTTTATCATTGTTCGCTAGTGTAATTCTGTAAATCCCAGAATTTAATCCTTCATACTGCATCGGAATTAAATTCATTCCTTTCGTGAGATTAATTTCAAATTGATCAAGAATTTTTCCATCTTCCATTTCGAAACTAACAGTATAAGAACCTTCTTGATCAGCTTCTATTTTTATATCAAAATCATTTTCTGTTGGATTAGGATAAAGTGAAATATTCATTTCATCAACGGCACAAAGACTTGAGATTGGTCCATAAATAGATTCTTTTCCATCAATATCTATTTGGATTAATCTGTAATAACCGACAAAGCGGTAAGATTCAAAATCTTCGTATTGATAATCTATTTTGGAATTGCTATTCCCAGCTGCATCCATTTCTATGATTTCATCCCATTGTGTGCCATCTGCACTTCTTTCTAAAATGAATGAAGCAGAATTATGTTCAGATGCAGTTTGCCAGGAAATGAATGAATAGTCATTGTCACAATTTGCAGAAAACAACGTTAGTTCAACAGGAAGTACATTATCAATATTTACTTGGAATTGTGCTACCGGAGTTTCAAAACTTCCTGCTAAGGTTGTAACATTAAAATAACGCCATGCTTTTGTAGCATTTGTAGCTGTATTTTGATATTGAAACGCGTCTAACAAACTTTCAACCTGAGCCAGTGTTAAAGCTCCTCCCCCACTTTTTGTAAATATCAGAATACCTTTTCCACCCAATACAGTTGCTGAAACGGCATACGTTATTCCTCCTAGCACAACATTTGGTATAGCCTGAGCATTCGTGAAATTCAAAGAAACGCTTCCACCACTCGTCGCACCATAAAAAAGTAATTTTTCATTTGCCCCGTCTAAAATTTGAGAAGTTGAAAAATTTAATTTCAAATTATCCAATGTTGGTCCTGAATAAGTAATGTTACTCGATCCTACTGTAAAATTTTTGACGTCAGGTGCAATCATACTCGTTACATTATCTAAACCCGATGTAGTTGTATTTAAATCAAGTGACGGAGCTGTATAAGAAATTGCCGTTGTAAAGGTTGAACCTGCTGAAAAATCAAGAAAATAATATGCTGCCCCAGAACCTTCAGCTCCAACCTTGGTTATGAATTCACTGATATAATTATATGTTACGCGGACTCGGTTTTTAACATCTGTTACATCAATGGTATTTGCTGAAATAGAAGTTCTAAATTTCGATAATCCCAATGTGCTATTATAAGTCGTAGATAAATTTGTTGGACTTGCTAATTCTGACATTGAAAATCCACCGAATTCAGCATATTGATTTGTTCCAGCGGTTCCATTTCCATCCAAGTCGTAAGTGTTCAAGAGCACATTTTGAAGTGTTATCAACGTACCTGTATTCGTAGTGTTATTATATGACCCACCTACAATAAATTGAATTTTGAAAACAGCATATCCCCCTCCAGTTCCAAATGAAAACTGAGGAGAAAAGAAACTTGGCAAATTATTAGAAGCAGAAGAAGATGTCCCTGTAAAATCGTATGTAGAAATTGTAGCGTTGCTCAATTCTTGCGTACGAACTATTGCATCGATTTGTTGACCTCCAATTGTTATTACATTTTGATATAGAACAATATTGTTTAATGCTACTCCAGTTCCAACTTTGTTAGTAATTGTAACGCCTACACCACCAAAATTAATGGTATTGTAAGCAACATTATAGGTTTGGGCATTCAGACCAAAATGATTTATAAATAACATTATACTAACTATGAATTTTAAATTTTTCATATTTCTAATTAAACGTTTTCATTTGCATTAGTTCAAAATCATCGGTTTTAAGACGACGAATTCAGAGACAAATATCCACCAACAAATCAACTAGATACATTACTTTTTAAAGATTTCTGAGAGAAATACGTATAGTTACGTATTTCGATCTAAACACTTTATCTTAATTAACAGTGAAACAAGATATGATTCGTAAAAATCATCTTTGAGACTGAATTTAATTGCCTCGTTTATTAATTGATAATTTCCTGTTTTTATTTTTTGTAATTTCATCTTCAAATAAGATTGAATTGAGAATCACAACACTCGTAATACTTAGTGTTTTTTCCTTTGCGCTCCAAAGCATTGGTCAAGATATTCATTGGTCGCAATTCAATGACATTCCAATTTTTCAAAACCCTGGCAACGCTGGACATTTTAATGGAGATTATCGTTTTGTGGCGAATTACAGGGATCAATGGCGAAGTGTAACGGTTCCTTTTAGTACAATTTCGTTTTCAGCAGACATGTCACTTCCGAACAAAAAAAATATTGGACTCGGTTTATTATTTTTTCATGATGCGGTTGGTGATGGTAAACTTCGTACAACTGAAATCCAAGGAAATGCCTCTTATTTGATTAAACTCTCGAAAGATTCAATGCATTGTATTCGTCCAGGAATAAATATTGGGATGAATCACCGACAAATAAATTGGGATCAATTGTATTTTGATAATCAATTCAATGGTACGTATTTCGACCCAAATCTTCCTACGAATGAATTGTATCAAACAGATCGTAAGACAAACGTGTCTTTTGGGGTTGGCGCAGTATATGAATATTATAAGAACAAACGACAAAAAATAACTGCTGGCATTGGATTCTATAATTTGAATAGGCCAAATCAAGGTTTTTATACACAAACAATTCCAAGAGATATCCGCATGAATATTTTTGCGAAAGGCTTGTACAAATTGGATATCGATTGGGACTTGGTTCCTGGTATTAATATATCTATTCAAGGAAAATACAGGGAAATAAACCTAGGCTCATCAGTAAAATATACACTTGTTGATAAAGCTGATACATATCGAGCATTGTACGCCGGATTGTGGTATAGAAATAGAGATGCTGCTTACATCAGTATTGGATTAGATTATCAAGATTGGTTTGTTGGATTAAGTTATGATGTCAATTTTTCAAAATTAGTTCCAGCAAGTAATTTAAGAGGTGGTATTGAAATTGCAACCCGATATATTTTGCATCATTTTAAACCTAAAAAAATTGCACATCGCGTATGTCCAGATTTCATCTAATACTATTTCTTTTTCTTGCATCAAGCAGCCCTCTTTTTGGTCAATCCAAATTAGGTGCTTATTTGAAATATGCCGAAGAAAAATACAATAAAGGTGATTATTACTACGCTGTTGAGTTGTATGAAAAAGCGATGGAAATTGATTCTAATTCAGTTTCTACTTTATGGAAATATGCTGAAACTTTAAAATCATACAAAGATTATCGAAAAGCTGAATACTATTTCGCGAAAGTTTATGACAGAGAACAGGGCGGGATTTATCCAATGTCACTTATCAATTTAGGATTGATGCAAAAGCATAATGGGAAATATGATGAAGCACTCGAGACATTCAAAAAAGCAAAAAAGAAATTCTACAAAGACAAAAAAAGTTATGAATATTTAAAATCTAAACGAGAACTTGAATCGTGTTTATGGGCGAAATCAGCAATTAAAGATACGGCCAACGTAAATTATTTGCGTTTACCAGAAACTGTCAATTCATTTGATTCCGAATTTGGTCACAATCTCCATAATGGGGTTTTGGTTTTTTCATCACTTCGCGCGGATTCAATCAATACGGCAGAAGAAGTTTATTCCACAACCTATAAAACGCGCTTATTTCAATCTGAATTAAAAGACGGTATTTTTGAAAAGTCAAGCAGAATTGAAGATTTAATGATAGAAAAGCTGAATACGGGTAATGGAACTTTTTCAGCTGATGGAAAACGATTCTATTTCAGTTTATGTGCAGATGAAGGCTATAATTACAAATGTAAAATTATGGTTGCCAATTTTGATAATGATAATTGGTCATCAATTGATTCTTTAGGAGAAATTATTAACGAAGAAGGCGCCAATACAACGATGCCATGTATTGGAGAATTGGATGGACAAGAAGTTCTTTTCTTTTCATCAGATCGAGAAGGTACAGAAGGAGGAATGGATATCTGGTTTTCAGCAATTAAAAATGGCAATCAATTTTCTAAAGTTAGAAATGTCAAAACCATCAATTCACGCGACAATGATTTGAGTCCTTGGTGGGACAAAACAAGCAATACGCTTTACTTTTCCTCTTCTTGGTTAGATGGTTTTGGTGGCTACGATATTTTCAAAGTTCATTATCAAACACAATTTGAGGAACCACAAAACATAGGGTTACCCTACAATTCGCCAGCAAATGATTTATACTATTTCAAAAGTGGTGATACATCGTATTTTTCAAGTAATCGATTAGGTGTGATGTTTAGTAAAAATCCAACATGTTGTAGTGACATTTTCACCACTTTTCCTCCGTTAAAAATTGAGAACCCAACGCCTAAAGAAACATTAGCCGATCTAAACAAACGATTACCGGTAACACTGTATTTTCACAACGATTGCCCTGATCCAAAATCCAGAGATACATTAACAAAAGTTAATTACATAAACGGATATGGCGAATATCGTGCAATGCTAGATAAATATCAATTGGAATATTCAAACGGATTGAGTGGCGAAAAATCGGAAGAAGCGAAAGAAGATATTGAAAGTTTCTTTATCGAATATGTAGATCAAGGTGTAAAAGATTTGTATTTATTCCGTGATTTGCTGTTAGAGGAATTACAAAAAGGATCGAAAATAAACATCACTGTTAAAGGATTTGCTAGTCCATTGGCTAAAACAGATTACAATGTTAGTTTAACAAAAAGAAGGATTTCATCCTTAGTGAATTATCTAATAGCCTATGAAAATGGAATCTTTCGTCCCTATTTGATGAATAACGCGCCAAATGGAGGCAAAGTTCTTTTCAATCAAGTTCCTTTTGGAGAATATACTGCTAACAAATTAACGAGTGATAATTTCCATGATCAAAAGAATTCTGTTTATTCAAGAGCAGCAGCCATAGAGCGAAAAATTGAAATCCAAAGTGTTGATTACATTCAAGACGATAGCTTGTTATTTATAACTGAATTATCTCCCAACTTCATTGATTTAGCTGCTATTTCACAAATCGCACCATTTTCAAAGACACTTCAATTTAAAAACAAAGGAAATGCAATTTTAGAAATTGACCGAATTGAAATCGAAAATGACTATGTGAAAGTTACAATTCCGAATGTTATAAATGGAAATTCAACGGTACCATTTATTTTTGAATCAAACAAAACATTACCTAAAGGATTATTTTCTTTTCCAGTTTCTATTTATTTCAGAGGATATCGCCAAGCAATTAGTGTGATGATTAATGGTGAAGGGTTTTAAATATTTCATTTAGTTTTTTCAACTGCGATATACCACGAAGTTCATTTGCTAAATAAAATTCGATAAACATTCGCTATTTTAACCTTTCTTACTTTTTGTCCAAAGCAACAAAAAGTAACAAAAAATGCTTTTTCACAAATTATCCAAGGAACTTCACTCTTCTTCATTGCATTGCGGCGAATAGCGACCGTCGATAAAGCTCATGATTACCATGAATTTACTTTTCGATTATCTTCGAAGTCGCTTTACGAACTAGTTATCTCCCGCTGGTCGATGAGAACGCTTCGCTAAGTACTGCGGAAATTTGTATTACGATCCTTGATCACAATTTCGATTTATTTCTATCAATTAAATTATCGTTAACGATATCAAAATATTATTAATTCGAATCCATACAAAACGCTTGATGAAACTTGACATTTATGTATCTTTGCTTTCAACTATTTTATAAATGTCGAGAGAATCCATTCTTCCTGTCGTAAAACGCCCTCGTATCTATTTCATTGATATTGCAAGATCCTTTGCTATTTTATTGATGTTAGAAGGTCATTTTATAGATTTGACATTAGGTGAACAGTTCAGGAGTCCTGATCCCCATTTTGTAAATCCTGATTTCTTGGTTTACGATATATGGCACATCATAAGAGGATATACTTCTCCAATGTTTCTTACAATGACCGGGATGATTTTCGTCTATTTATTGTTTGGAACGGATAACAAACCCTATTTCGGCAATGACCGCATTAAAAAAGGATTTAAGCGCGTTTTAGAATTACTTTTTTGGGGATATTTGTTGAATCCAAATAGTTTCCATATTCTTCAATGTATTGCTTATGGAATACTCTTATTATTACTTGTTTATGGTTTGTATAAATTAACGAAAGTAATTCCTCTTTGGGTTTATTATTTTGGGGTGTCTTGTTTGATTTTCAGTCTTTATGCACCTTTAAGCGAAATCAAAGTTGACGGAGTGAAAGTTGGATGGCCTTATGGATGGCCGAACTTTCTTCAAAACATGATTCATGCACCAGCAAGTCGCTCGTTATTTCCACTCGCACCAAATTTAGGATACACCTTTTTTGGTGCTGGAATTGGTGTTCTTTTACATTCTAAATGGATCAACAAAACCAAATGGAATATCCCTATGTTTCTATTTGGTTTGGGGCTAACACTTACTTTTTACTCAACAGAAATTCTTCTTTTCATTAATTTATGTGTTAAGAGTATCGCTGGTGATGTCAACTATTTAGTTCGTGCCAACTGGCTATTTGAAACGTTGGGCTGGGTTTTAATTGTGCTTGGGATATTAGCAACTTTTGAAAAGTTAGTTAAAATCAAAGAAAATCTGTTTATCAAAATTGGTCAAAATACCTTGTCTATTTTTATCATTCACATGATGCTGCTATATGGAGCGGTAATTAGAATTGGTATTGGAACTTTCTTTAATAAATCGCACAACCCTTTGAATCCGTATGAAGCTGGAATTGGTGCTGCACTTTTCATTACGTTGTTCGTTGTAATGATTTATTATTTAAATTCACTTACCAAATTCTTGAATAAAGTCTTAGACATTATTATTCCGGTTAGAAAAAGATTCAATAACAAAGAAATATAATAACCACTAGGATACAGTGCACATAGAAAACAAACTATCAGTGCTAAACTCATCACTTTTTAACCACATAGGCACATAGTCCACATAGAAAGCAAACTGTAATCTCATCACTTAGTCTCTCATAACTCACAACTTCAACTATAAACCCTTCGGCAAAAGCTCAAGGAAATTGCTATAAAATCTTAACTATAAACTCACATACGTTTGCTTACTGCTTTGGAGGAGAAGTTGTTTTGGGTGGAACTTTTACTTTTTTAAGCGTTTCCTCTTTAAATAAAACCCGCACTCCACATTTGTCAAAAACAGTTAGTTTAATTAGGTACGTCCCTTCTTTTGTGTAAACGTGACTCAATGAATGATAATTCGAGAATTTCCCATCACCAAAATCCCATCTTATAGAATCAGCGTCACGGAAATACTCTTTACAACGAACTTTTAAATTACCATTTTTCAATTTTTCACTTGACACAAACATTGAATTCATTTTCAACTTATACATGTCAATATTGGTCAATATATAGTTATATGCAGACGCATGAATAGCTTTTATTTTAACAGGATCTAATCCATCTGTAAAACTATCGTCCGCTGACTTTTTAAAAATTGCCGTGTAAAAAGAACAAGCAACTAAATAAGAACCATATTGACTTGGATGTGCTAAATCTTCAGCATATAAATTAATCCCTTTGTGTTTATTTGTAACGTCTTGCCATACTTTTCCAACTGGCACAATTGGGATATTATACAATTCAGACAAGTACTTATACCCTCGCTCAATGAAATCAGTCATAGCATCAAACGTCATGACATGCGTGCTATCATTTAACCCATTTTTATAGCCCCAAGTTTCATATAATAAGATACTTGTGCAGGGATTACTTATATAAATTGAATCAACAATCTCGTTAAAATAAGGTATACACGCTGTATCAATATAGCTATAATCATCAATTAATTCTCTACTAAATCCTTGAATAATCACGTAATCCCATTTTCGTGATTTGATTTTATCAAACATTTCTGGGCGTTCGCAATGCATTTTGAATGTATGATTGCTTTTTGCACTCATTTCAACATGAACTTTTTGCTTGTTGGACGTCGCAATTCGATCAAACATCTTAGGCATGCTGTTCATGTGCGTGAAGCTATTTCCAATAAATAAAATATTTAATGGTGGTTCAGCAGCCAAAACTTTTCCTCCTAGTAGAATGAAGAAAACAAGACTTAAAAATTTATATTGTAACTGTGATTTCACTTAAGTATTATTATTCACAATTAATTGACAATAATTAAACCAAAAAATTGCTATGCATTAAATAACTGATTGGCTAAATCTTCAAATTCCAACTTTTCAAAACTTAATTTGGGATTTGCAAAATTCATATCATTCAAAACATTCATTGGTACTAAGTGAATGTGAGCATGTGGAACTTCCAAACCGATAACTGTTACACCAACTTTTTTACATGGAAGGATTTTTTTTATTTTGATTGCGACAGTTTTTGAAAATACAATCATTTCAGAAAGCAATTCATCTTCAAGATCAAAAATATAATCTACTTCCAACTTTGGAATTACTAAAACATGTCCTTTTTTAATTGGTGTAATATCCAAAAAAGCTAAAAATTTATCATTTTCAGCCACTTTGTAACAAGGTATTTCACCAAGAACTATTTTAGTAAATATCGAACTCATTATCTTGATATGTCAACAATTTCGAATTGAATAATTCCATTCGGCGTTTGAACATCAGCAATATCGCCTTGCTTCTTGCCTAGCAATCCTTTTCCAATTGGAGAGTCAATAGAAATTTTCTTGTCCTTTAAGCTTGCTTCATTTTCTGCAACAAGCATATATTCCATTTCCATTCCGTTCGCTACATTCTTGATTTTGACTTTCGAAAGGATAAATACTTTCGAATTGTCGATATTGGTATTATCAATTACACGAGCATAAGCTACAATCGAGTCTAACTTAGCAATTTTCATTTCTAACAGACCTTGAGCTTCTTTTGCAGCGTCGTATTCAGCATTCTCTGATAAATCGCCTTTATCGCGGGCTTCTGCAATTTGATTAGAAATAGAAGGTCGTTGCACAGTTTTCATTTCATGCAATTCGTCTTTCAATTTTTTTAATCCTTCCGCTGTATAATAACTTATTTGTGACATTCTAAATGATTTAATCCTTTTATACTAAACAAAAACAAGAGAGCCCCAAAGGACTCTCTTGAATAACAAATATATAAAAATTTAGGTTTACTTCAAACTGATAGTTGCACCAATTGTATGAATTACACCAAATATACCGGCAAATCTTACACCGTATTCAATTCCTAGCGCACTTTTATTTTCTCCAACTAAAGCATCAACAGAAAAACCAGCTGTTGGACCTACTAAAGCATTCGATCTATTTTCTGCAGAGAATAGAAACTTTTCGTAAACATATCCTGCTCTAAAATTGAATGCTACTTTTTCACCAGTCATTGCATAATCAAGACCTAAACGATATTGGTCTCTTGAAAAAGAATTAGCCGTAAATGTTGCTGCTACGTTCAACTTATTATTTTCATTGATAATAAAATCATAAGAACCACCAATTGAAAGTAAAGAAGGCATTTCAAAAGTTGCAGATCTCTCATCCAACGATGCGATGATACTCGTTGAATTGTAACTCACTTGTTGGGTTAAACCATCTCCTTTGTATCTCATTGTAGGACCAACATTTTTCAATGCGATTCCGAATTTAATTTGATCACGTTCACCAGTAACATATCTAATTCCAGCATCTATTGCCATTCCTGAAGCTTTCAAATTAGAAATATTTTCAGAAATTATTTTAAAATTAATTCCTCCAGATATAGAAGCCGAAAATGATCTAGCATAACCAACATTGAAAATAGTTGCTCTTGGAGAAAAGAAACCAATATCCCCTTCTGGATTTGCAACTGTAGTAATTGGAATGTCACCAAAATTCATTGATTGAATGCTTACTGCAATCACATCAGATTCAGAAACTCTTTGTGCGATTCCAGCAGAATTAAAAGAAATTCCTGCATTTCCCATCCAATTGCTGTAATTAAATTTTATCTGAGTTTTATCAAGAGTTGCTAGTCCAGCAATATTTAGAAAGGTAGCTTCTAAACCATTTGACGAAGCAACCCCAGCGTCTCCTAATGCCGCACTGCGTGCCCAAGGATTTACCAATAATTGCGTCGCTCCAGCAGAACCAACTCGATCTTCATTACCAGCGAAAGATGTCAAACTGAATAACGTCGCTCCAACGAAAAGAACACTTTTTATAGATATCATACTATTTTTCATTTCAAAAATATTAAAAGTCAATTAAATACCTTGCGTGTCAACTTGTCTCATTCCTCCAAAGAACTTCAATATGACTTCACCTACTTCAGGTACCTCAACATGAATCAAATACACACCTCCAGCGACTGGAATTGCTTTATTATTATTAAGATCCCAATCAATTGAAGTTACTTCACTGTCTTTTTTGAATGTTCGAACTAACTTACCATTTACGGTATAAATTCTAATAGTACAAATTTGTGGCAAATTCGTTATTTTAACTCTTGTGTCTAATCTTGTTCTTTCATATTCAGAAAAAGCATAATAAGGGTTTGGCACAACATTAATCAATTTAAGAGCATCAACTCTTTCATCTTTACTAGCTTCCAGCGTTGAGATATCATCCATTGACCAAGAGTACATTGGCTTACCACCATTTTCACCCGAACCAACAAAGTTTTTATACTCCTTATTGACTCTTAGTTTAATAGTCACATCAGTAGAATTTAGTGTTTGTCCAAATTGCAGCATTGGATAAGCAATCCAAGATAAACTGCCATATAGCTCTCTTTTAGCTGCAGGACTGTTTAATTCAACACTTAACATTTTTTGATAAAGAGCATTTCCACCATTTCCTTCTGCACTATTCTTATCATAAGCAGGGAAATCATAACCAGCTGTAAAATTATTTATTGTTAATTGCTTATAACTATAAACGAAAACTGGATGCACTCCACCCATTAATGGCGTTCCAATATCATCAGTAAAACGCTCTGAAGGATTCCACATCATATCGGCTCCATTTTCAGCAGCAAGGAATGAATTCTCTCCAAAAGACATGTATAATCGTGCACCCGACTCTAAGTCAACTGCATAACCTGGAAACCAACCCATGCCTGTTCCAGTTCCATCAGGATTACCATTTTTGTCTACACTTGCACTTTTTCTCATTGCACCTGAAGCTGCACCACCAACGTTTAAAGCGGTTGTTCTTCCCATTTCAATAACTGGGCAACGTGTCCAAAGTGATTTATCACTTGTAATAACAATATTTACACTTGGTAAGAAGCTGATTGATGCATTATTTTTATACGAACCAGGTGAGGTTGTATTAAAATAAGCCAAAGGCATAAAATCAGCTTGATAACCAACCATTCTGTGAGGTGCAATTCCTCCTCCTAATATTTTAGCGAAAAGCTTATCAGGATCTTGACCAGATTCATCTTTGTAATTACACGGATTCAAATAAGGTAAAAGATCTGGTCTGCAATCATATGGATCAAGATTTGGATCTGTTCCAGGTGTATAATCTCCTGAACGCACCCAGTTTGTAGGGTAAAAAGCGTCATTGTCAGGCACGAAACTTAACCAACGTTTTGATGAATCTACAAATTCAACTGATGCATCTATAATGGATGTAGTGCGTTCGTATTGACTTCCAGAACCCAAATATTTCTCTTGATTAATCTGAACTGATACACCCCATCGAGGAATAATTTGTTCATTGTCCATTTTTATTGTTGTTTCTGAATAAACAGAATCTAAGAGTTCACCATTTTTAGCTGAATAACGGTAAATTACCCAACTAGCTGTATCCGCAGCATTCCAATTTGAAGGAATATAATTTCTGAATTTGCATTCAAAATAACCATCAACTAAATTCAAAGGGTCCACAACTTTAACATTAATTGGTCCACCACCATATTCATATTCTGGATTTTCCATATATCCATTGTTCAAGATGTTACTCAGTGTAGCACTTGTGAACTCCAAAGATCTATTTCCATTCCCATGACCATCCAATCGTGTGATTCGAGGAGATGAACCGTATCCGATACGTTGGTTTGTACCTGCAAATTCAGGAGAAGGATTATGTGGAATTGCCGAAACAGATTTTACTGCGGTTCCATCATAACTCAAACGAGATGAAATATACGGTAATTTTTGTCCATCTAGGTTCAATGGATCAGTAGGTATATATTTCTTAAACTCGTTAAATGCGTATGCTACAGCTACAAAGTAATAGGTTTTATGATTGACTAACGTTCTAACCCCTTGAGCAAAAGCATCTTCTTTTATTTGAAAAGAATGTCTCAATCCTTTATTTTCACCATCTACTTTCTCAACAGGTACAGCAAATCCTAAAGCTTCATCAAATTCAAAATTTACGATTCGGCTTATGTCATTTTTAATATCACATTGTGCTACTAAACGTGCTAAATTTGGATCTGTAATATCAGCTACTGAGCCTTCATCACTAGCTAATTGATAAATCTGATATCCTTCAAATCTAAAAAATCTATCAAGCGTAGGATCAGTAATATTGATTTCATCCTCTTCAGCATATTGTTCCTTATAATTATTTCCATAAGGATTTTCAATCATAAGAATCAATTCGTTGTTTAATTCTTGGATTGTTAATTTAGGAGCTGAGGGAGGATCTAAAATTTTAAAACATGCATCAAACAGCGCTTGCGCCTTCGTATCTGCTCTTTTCATCGCTTCTACTGAAGAAAATAAATCACCATCTGAACCTCTACCGAAAACAATACCAACAGTAATATTATTTACAGCACCAGGCTTCAAAATAAATGGTCCAGCAGATTGAACGAATCTTCTATCTCCAGCAGCATTATTATTTGTTGATTCATCCCATCCATTTGGAAAAAGACCAGTCATATCAACACCACCTGTCGCCCAATTCAATGGATCTGAATCACTTGGGAACATGTAATCTGTAGGTACAGTTTGTACACCACTTGAGCCATCATATCCCATTCCTCCGTAGAACATTTCAGAACCGTTTGCCCATTCTCCGTTCATGTAATTATAATAAGCTGCAGCCGTTGTTGGATCACTATGTGCTGCACCACCTGTAGAATTATAATATGTAAAACGTCTCATACCAAAACGTTCATTATCCACAAGACCATCTGAATATCCAATACCTACACCCTTGTATACAATTCCTTTACCTGCAATTGCTTCTATTACTGAAGGAACCACATTAAGTTGCGTAACCTCATTAAAATAAGGACCAACATTATCAATATTATCTGCATCTTGATATGGACCTTCAAAGAAATCACAACCTATTGCAGGCGGATTTTCTCCATAACCTGGTTTACCACCATTTGTTTCATCCACTAAATCGCCATTGTACATGTATCCTAAACCTCTCGATACATCACAACCAGCATAATCATCATTATAATTTCCAACGTCTGCATCTAAGTATTGTGCAAAATATGTATCATACAATGTTTGTGTTCCTCTATTGATCAATTCATAGTTATAGAAAGTCATTCTATTTACTTCATCACTTGTTGCAAAAGAGAATGCTTGAGCACGAATTTCCATTCCAATTGGATCACCTTGAGTTTCCGTGTGAATATTCCCTTTATCATTGAAAACCCACCAATGCGTCTCATCTCCGAATAAAGAAATTCTTCTATCAACACCACATTCGATATCGTCTCTACCCATGATATCATCATACCAAGGATAATCTCCGTCAAGTTGTGGATTGTAAACACCGTCAGCGTTTCTATCATAATAAGGAGCTAAGAAATAATCTTGTCCTCTAGAAACATCTCCATGAGCTGGCCACCCATAAATACGATTTAATTCATCAGCAGTTGGTTCTGTAATATCATCACAACCATCAGTCGTTAAACCATTAGTACATTCCCACCAAATACTATAACGTACTATTTCCGCTTTTCGAATTGTATAAAATTGATCATACGCTATACACTGATCAGGGTCAATATTTGCCTCACCAAAATCACGAACTACATCATCCCCTACTGGATACAATGGATTATAAGTTCCACTATTTGGTGTCACGGTTAACGGACCAGGCCAAAAATCATTTCCTTCACGATAACGTAGAGCTGCCAATTTCAACTGTCCATTTACATCTGTACCACCCATCCAAAGTGCACCTGCGAAGATGGCATTTAATCCACTTCCTTTAGGAACTTCGTAAGAAGCCACAGCTGCCGCTCTGTTTTGGAACATACTTCCTCCCGTTTCGATCAATGCTTTAACATCATTGAATTGCATAATTAGTTTCGCTGCTGATGGTGCACAATTTGCACCCTTCAATACTTGCGTACTAACTTTTCCTGGCTTATCGTTTGGTCCTAGATACGAAAGTGCACTATTAGACCAAAAAATTGATACTCCTAGAATAACTGTTATTAGTTGCTTTGCCATAATTGTTTTCTATTATGAATTAAAAATCAAATTTAATACCCAAACGAATAGTTCTTGGTGAACTAATATTAAAAGCATTTTGAATTTTCATTGTGTAATAATCTCTAAATGATTGCTCATCTAATTGATTTTGAATTGATGTTTGATTTGCTGCAGCAGCTAAATAACCATCATCGTTCCAGTTACCAGTTGCTCTATAAACACTCAATAAATTTGATTGATTCAACATGTTTGTAACACGGATATATACGTTCAAGAATGTTGTTTTCTTCTTCGCATCATCTTTACCGAACTCCAAATTAAATGTTCTATCTAATTGCAAATCCAATCTGTAAGACCATGGTAAACGAGATCCATTTATTGTTCCGTTTTGTCCTGCTGCCATATTTCCAATACCTGCATCTGTGATAAACGTTTGAGATGAGTATGGTGAGCCTGAATAAATATTAGAAACGATATTTAATCCAGTGTTTTCAAGTAAATTGAAATCTTTAATTACTGGTCCGTTGTAGTTAGCACCTTCACCATAACGGTAATCCATTGTGATTGCAAATGCGTGACGTTGGTCATAATTATAAGGAGCAGAATAACGCAAATTAGGTAATCCAGCATTTACTAAACTTGATGCAGATGTAGCGTCAGATCCAGTACCATCAGCAAACTGCAATGTGTAGTTAGCAGTCATTCTCAAATTACCTGTTCTTCTCATGTCATACGATATAGTCATACCTTTTACTGTACCGAAATCACGGTTACCGAACGTGCTGTATGTTTGAGGATAAGCATCAAAAACATTGATTAATTGAACATTATTTCTTTGTTCTCTATAGAATGCTGAAATTTTCAAAGAAGATGTTTTAGACAACACTTGTTGGAAACCAATTTCATAATCAACCGTTGTTTCAGGCTTCAAATTAGAATTGTTTTTTGTGTTATTTGTCAAAAACTGATATTGGAATGGATCAAAACGAGCACCAGAAGTAGGACGTTTTGTTAAGATGTCATAATGCGCAAAGAAAGATGCTTCATCAGAAATAGGGAATGAGAATGCGATACGAGGCATAACATTAACTGCCGCTTTAAAATCTTCAAAAGCTGTTTCATTTGGCGTTTCTTGCGACGGATCTAACAACCATGGTTGAATTCCTGTTGCTCCTTCAATGACTTTTGGATTTTCAACTTGAATTCCGTTAGCATCATACCAGTTGTTACCTACACGGAAACCATTAATTGCAGAAGGATTATTTACATCATTTACATAAACAGTATAATCATCTCCCATTGCCTCAGGAATTTTAACCCACGCATATTGTGTTGCATCATTGGCAAGTAACTCTTTTGCTTCAGCAACAGTGTTTGCATTGTAAAATAAATATGGATCCTTCAATACTGGTTGATTTGCATCGAATACATCGACACGCACACCAACGTTGAAGACTAAGTCATTGAAAGCAAATTTATCCATAATATATCCTGAAATATAAGTAGGTTGAAATGCTCCAACAAATCTTTTGTAATTTCCGTTTTTGTCAAACTCATTAAAATACTTATTGATATCTGTTTGACCTGATACTTTTTTACCAGTATGGTCATAACCCCAATAAGAAACAAATGAATTTCCACTGTTCAATAATTCGTCTGGAGAGAACATATCAAATTTGTAGATACTTGGGTCATATTGGTCAATATCAATATATTCTGATCCTGCACCACCATTAGATATCATTCCGTTATCATATAAATAGTTTCTTAAATTGTAATCAAAGAATGACTGTTGATCACTATTTTCTTGACCACCATAGCTTCCTATAACACCATCTTGGTTGTAATCTATATTATTTGTTGTTTCATTATAAGCGTTACCGGTATTTAAACGGTTATATGTAATTGCCTTGAAAGAACCAGAATCAGAAATCACACCGCTATTCATGTCTAATTCTCTAATATGGAAGTTTGTTAATTGACGTGCAATACCCCAAATACCAGTAGGACCATTCGCTCCAGCTGTCCAACCTCTATCCCAACGTTGCTCTAATTCAAATCCAAAAGAAATTGAATGATCTCCAACATTTACTGCAAAAGAACCTGTTCCACGCAATTGGTCTGTTTCAGTTTTCCCAAAATAGTTGTAAGGTGATCCAATATTACTCCAAATACCATAAACACTTCCAGGTACATCACCATTTCTAAGTGCATTACCTTGTTGAATTTGGAAAAGATTATTATAATTTCCATCAGGTGAATCAGCATAAATATCATAATATTGAGTAGTAATTGCGGCTAACTGAGCATTTGTCTCTGACGGAGAAAAAGACACTTCATTATCACGGAACCCATTATGAATATACATCAATTTATCCTTATCAAATTCATAACTTGGAGTTCTTGATGTTGTAAATGTACCTACATGTCCATAATTAAAAATATTGTACTTATGGTTTGGGTCGTACGTATCATCTTTTGTTTTTGTGAAATCCACCATTAATGAATACACAAATGATTTTAATTTTGAAGCACTTCCTTCAGTATCATTTATGAAACGTTGCGTTAAACGACCAAATACTCTCCAGTCTAATGATTTAGAAACCCCAGTGTTACCAAAATTCAAAAGTGAATTCGTGTACGAATAATTATTGCTATTGCTGTAGTTCATAGAACCACCAAATGTTAAATTGACCGTTGGACCCGTATTAACATCAATTTTTCCTTGAGCTGAAATTACTGTGCTTCGAGCATTCATTCTCCAAGGAGTATTTTCAAAGTCTGATTTTCTTAAAAATTGTGCATTACTATAAGTACCTTGACCAGTTGAAGTTGGACGTAAAGGGTTTGCTAATAATGAATCGCGAACATCTTTTTTAATTCTATAGCTACCACCTTTTAATGGACGACTATCTAATTGATCCGTTAAATTGGCAGAAATCAAGAAACCCAAACGTGGCTTAACTTTATTTCCTAGTGAATCTTTTTGCATCCACAAAGGACCTGAGAACATTCCTTCAACAAGGTTATATCCGAATTTATCTAAACCGAATACTTTACCATCATACCCATCTGGATCGTTACCTTTAAAATATAATCCTGAAGAAACACCTTCGATTGATCCGAAATATTTTGCAGATGGACCCCTTGTTGTAACAGAGATAATACCACCTGTCGCATCACCGTAGTTTGCTGGAATACCTCCTGTAATTACAGTAACCTCTTCAATTGAAGATTTTGGAAGATTCGCAGAACCACGTACTTTGATTCCATCAATATAAAAGTACGTACCATCAGAACGAGAACCACGCACAGAAATCTCACCCGAACCTTCATTCGAATTAACTCCACCCACTGTTGACGCCACACCAGCAGCAGAACGAACTGGTAAACGAGCGATATCTTCTCGTGTGATTGTCGCTCCTGAAGCACCACCATCTTTATCAATTAAAGGTACGCGGTAAGCTACAATCTTAACTTCTTGAATTTCCTTTGCTTCTTTTGCTTTGGCAATAGTTAAATTATCTAAGAATGTGATGTTATCAGAAGATACAATTACACCTGTAAGAGAAGTCGGCTGATATCCTTCAGATTCATTTCTTACTTCGATATCATAAACCCCAGCATTAATTGAATTAATTTGAAATTTACCATCAAAATCCGAAGTAGAACCACCTCTAACGCTTCCACCTTGAAACAACACTACTTTAGCAAAAGCTATTGGTTGTTTCGTGTCTCCATCTTTAATTGTCCCTTTTATAGAACCCATTCCCGTTTGGGAAAAACCATAAGTGACTGTGAATAAGACACCTATTAATAACAAGTTAAGTTTTCGTAACATAAGTACAGTTTAAATTTCAAACTATTTTGTTGCAAGAAAGCTGGTAAATATAGAAAAAAACATTTTCAATACACTAATGTTAAATAAAATTAAATAACATTAGATTAACTTTCATTAACAAAATTAGATGTATTTCACTTTTAAAATAATAGTTTTTGTCTCATTTTCAATCTTTTTATACAAGTCTAACCAATGTTAATAAAATTTCGTTTTTTTGTAAAAATTCTAAGTAGTGCCGTTTATCCAAGAAAACATACATTTAAAAAAAATTGAAGTACATTTAATGCATTACAAAGCATTTATTCCTTCCGATTATTTAGACAATTTAACTGATCAAGAAAGGGAACGTTATTTTTCTTTTAATAATATCAATCGACAATGTGAATTTGTTGCAACACGAATTCTTCGCCATCGCTTATTTGGTTTTGAGCACATTCATTATGACGAACATGGTGCACCTTATATAGAGAACGAAGGTTTCATTTCCATAAGTCATGCTCCTGGAGTAGTTGGCATTGCACTTTGTAAAGATTTTAAAATAGGATTAGATTTAGAACCAAAGCGCAACAAGGCGAAAAAACTATTTCCAAAATTTCTTTCTAAAAATGAAATTGAGGAGCTGGATGTGGAATCTGAAGATGAAATGACAACAGCTTGGTCGTTAAAGGAAGTACTTTATAAATTAGCTGGAAGAAAAAAAATTATATTCAAGACTGATTTATTGATCGAAAAAGTTGCTCCAAATCACTGGTCTGGGACAATAATTAATCCAGATGAAAAAATTAAAGTTGAATTAACTACATTTGTTCGAAATGACTTAATTATTTGTGTCAGCAGTGATTCATGTAAAATAGAACCATGACTATTTTAAACACTCTATCTTCCAAATCAAATTCAATTGCTGTATTGATTGATCCTGAAAAATCGGATAATGGCCCTTTTTTGTTGGAACTTTTAAAAAAAGCTGCATTCGCTGGAATTGATTACATTTTTATTGGAGGAAGCACTGTGACAAGAGCTCAATTCAGTATTACCGTTGATTTTATAAAAGAGCATTCTTCCATTCCACTTATTATATTTCCTGGCTCAGCGAACCAAATTTCTCCCAAAGCAGATGGTTTGTTGTATTTAAGTTTGCTTTCTGGTAGAAATCCAGATTATTTAATAGGACATCATATTGAATCAGCAGCTGAATTGATACAAATGGATTTAGAAATAATTCCAACAGCTTATTTATTAATTGATGGTGGAACGCAGTCTTCTGTGGCGTATGTAAGTCAAACGACACCAATTCCTAGAGATAAAATCTCAATTGTCAAGAATACTGCAATTGCAGGGAAATTACAAGGCAAAAAAGTTCTTTATTTGGATGCAGGAAGTGGTGCAAAATATTCTGTTCCTGTTGAAATTATATCTAGCATCAAGGAATTGGAACTTCCAATAATCATTGGTGGCGGAATTAAAACCATTGAGCAAATTCAAAATTGCCATACTGCTGGGGCGTCAATAGTTGTAATTGGAAATAAATTGGAAGAAGACAGTGATTTCTTGTTAGACATTCATACTTATAAAAAAGGCAATTTACTGAAAACACAATAGGAAATTTACACCTTATTATAAGGCAGATCCTTTGCTTCAATTGCCATGAAAACAGAAATCAATTCAATAAAGAAATTCATACTCAATAAATCTTGCTATTTTTTTCTTTCATCGAGTGGTTTTAATATATTTACTAGATGATTTTAAAACGCATTGCAGGTATCTGTTTCGGAGTTTCCTTTTTAATGGCCATTGTGCTCTTTACAAATATTGGAATAGGTATTTTCCCAAAATCCATTGCTAAAATAATTTTCTTAATTGTTGGAGCAAGTGCACTTCTTTTAAATTTACTTTCCTTTCGCTTTGGGAAGCATGATGCAAACTTTAATTTTTTCTATTGGTTAGGTAGTTTAATAGTATTTATTGGACTGGCAGCCATGATTATGCATTGGTCCTATGCTTTTTACATCATTATTGGTGGAATGACGATCGTAGGGGTTTCATTTATTTATACTCCGAAAATTGATGGTAGCACTTCTGAGAAAAGTGATTTGTTGGATGATGAACTTTAGGATAGTTGCGAGTTGCTAGTTGCGAGTTGCTAGTTGATAGTTGCTAGTTGCTAGTTGCTAGTTCAAAACTCATCTCTCAACACTCAAATTTAAACCACCCTTCGATAAACTCAGGACAGGCATAGGAACATAGTTCACATAGAAAATCCAACTATAAACCCTTCGGCAAAAGCTCACTTCGACAAGCTCAGTGCACCGCAGGGCATCGCTTTCAGTTCTAAACTCAACACTCATATTTAAAACACCCTTCGATAAACTCAGGACAGGCATAGGAACATAGTTCACATAGAAAATCCAACTATAAACTATAAACCCTTCGGCAAAAGCTCACTTCGACAAGCTCAGTGCACCGCAGGGCATCGCTTTCAGTTATAAACTCAACACTCATTGCTCAAATTCAAAACACCCTTCGATAAACTCAGGACAGGCATAGGAACATAGTTCACATAGAAAATCCAACTATAAACCCTTCGGCAAAAGCTCACTTCGACAAGCTCAGTGCACCGCAGGGCATCGCTTTCAGTTCTAAACTC
>CANITF010000023.1 GCA_947470515.1 Flavobacteriales bacterium | reverse complement strand
TAGTTGTGTTGTAGAAGACAAAACAACGGGAATTTCAAGGAAATTGAATGCTGAATTCAAAGGTGTTTAATGATGCTTTAATCTTTCCTAAAAGTGTGCACATCATTATGACTTTCCTCGATTTGATCTTTTATTTTTTTGATGGTTTTGGTCAATAGAAACATGTCCGCAGTGACATTATTACCTAACCAAACCCAACTTTCTTCTTCATCTTCAATGGCCATTGCCATGTGATAAAGCATTTCAAATCCATGCGCTAAAAGCCATTTTTGAGCCATTTCATTTCCTTCGGCGGCATTGATCATTGCCATTAAATGTGGATATCCATTGGCTGTCAACCAATTACGCGCTTCTTGTTTGAGGGAAATTGCGTAAGTTGCCATGACTAATTCATCGTAGCCATTATCGCGTAACCAGAAAAGTAAATCTTCATTTCCTTCTATTGCTTTGGCCCAGGCTAATATAATTTTCGGAGGATAATCAATCGGATAGACGGTCAATTTCGTTACGTCATCTGCCGATTTTGCATTGGCTTTACTTTTCTTTTTGAACCAGTTAAACATTTCCCTATTTCAATTTAAAAGAACCAAAGAGCAACCAGAATTGCCGTCACAACACAAATCAAATCTACTAATAACATGGTTCCTAATGTATAACGTGTATTGCGAACATTGATTGCTCCAAAATAAACTGCGATTACATAAAATGTTGTTTCTGCGCTGCATTGAAAAATACAACTCAATCTTCCAGTCAATGAGTCTGGCCCAAATGTTTGCATGGAATCGATCATAAAACCTCTGGAGCCACTTGAGCTAAAAGGGCGCAACATGGCAACTGGTAAAGAATCTGTGATTTCTTTTGAAACCCCAACCATGTAAAATCCTTTTGAAATCCAACTGCTAATTACCTCAAATAGACCACTATTTCTGAATAATGAAATCGCGACCAACATTCCTAAAACGTATGGGAATATTGAAACGGCAGTATTTAATCCATTTCTAGCACCGGAAACAAAGGCATCGAAAATAGTTGTTTCTTTTTCACTGAATTTTTTCTCATTTCTAAAAGAGAAAAGTAATGTGAAGCCAATAATAGCTAAAAGGAGGAAACTTGAAAAATTACTTGTGAAATAATTCTTTCCAACCAAATCTAAACTGCTCACATAGAACAGTAAACCCACAATTCCTGCAATGATTGAAAACAAAGCAACCAATAATGTTGCACTTTTGAAATTAATTCGTTGTCTAATTCCTACAATTAAAAATGCGGCAATAGTTCCAATAAAAGATGTGATAATACAAGGTAACATTACATCAGCTGGATTTGCAGCGTCTTGTGCCGCACGATAACCAATAATTGAAGTTGGAATCAAGGTTAAACCAGCTGCATGCAAACACATGAACATGATTTGTGCATCACTGGCTTTTTCTTTTTCAGGGTTTATTTCCTGCAAACTTTGCATGGCCTTTAATCCAAAAGGAGTTGCGGCTGAATCCAAACCAAGTAAATTGGCAGAAAAGTTTAATGTCATATAGGAGATTGATTCATGTCCTTTTGGGATGGATGGAAAGACCTTCATGAAGAATGGACTCAATCTTCGTGCTAAACGCTCTGTTGCACCTGAATCAATAAGTAATTGCATGATTCCACAGAAAAAAGCGAGATAAGCCATCAAAGGTAAAATCAGATCAAAAAGGCTCGTTTTACACGTTTCTAATAATCCATCTGATTTTTGCAATCCGCTATAGATTTGTACTGTTTTGTTCTTGTAAACGTATGTCGTATCTGCATCTGAAGAATTGAAATCTACTATAACTGTCGATTCAGGAGCAATTTTCAGTGAATCTTGCAAACTTTTAGGAAGTTTGGTCAGGTATTTCTCACCAATTAAAACTGGATTGTCTTTTTTCCCATTCAACATATAATCAATTGAATAGTGATTAGAAGTGAAAAGTCCTGCAACGATAAAGAATATCGATGAAATAAAAATAACGAGCCAAAATCTACTTAATACCATTTTACGAATATCAGATAATATCTGAATGAATTAGTATGTAAAAGGAACAATCTTTCAACAATTGAATGTCTATTCTCAGTGAATCTTAATTTTTCAAGAATATTTATTGAAATTTCATGCAGTAATTCACGAAATTATCAAATATCACCCTACCTAAATTCCCTGAGATTTCTGGGTGGAATTGAACACCAAAAAGTGGGAGGGAAGCGTGTTGCATTGCTTCATTCACGCATGCGTCTGAGGTTCCTACTAATTTAAAACCTGGAGGAATCGAAATTGTTTCGCAGTGATCTTCCATCATTTCAAATTCCGTTGGAAGCTTATCAAATAAGGGACAGTCTTCAAATACTTCTATAGTTTGCCAATCACGATCTTCTCGCATTCTTGAGCCAAAAGCACCGAAAACTAAGCCCATCAATTGATGACCGAAACAAATTCCTAAAACTGGAATTGTTGTTTCTTTCATCCATGCTAATTTTTGAATGTAGGGTAAAATATTTTGTTCAGTTATTAAGAGAGGTGCACCAGTAATAACGACACCTGTAAACTTATCTAAATCTTCTTCTTTGAAATCTAAAACTGGAAGAGTTTTAAAGTCACTAAATTCATCGATAATTTCCTCGATGTATTGAGTTTTAGAACTACCGCAATTTAGAATTAGGATCATACGTCTAATTTACCAATTCCTTGTCGAATTATTTCAGGCGCTGAGCCAGTGCAATCGATAACCGTTGAGGCTTCAAGGTTTCCATATCCGCCATCTATAATCATTTCAACATTGTCGTCGTAGCGCTCATTTATTGCGTAAGGATCAGTGAAATAATCCATGATTTCATCTTCTTGATTGTGAAGCGAAGTAGTTGCAATTGGATTTCCTAGTTCTCTTACTATTTCTAAGATGATATTATTAGCTGGAATTCGAATTCCGATTTCTTTTCGATTCGTATCAAATAACCGTGGAATCTCAGTTGTGGCATTCATGATAAATGTAAAAGGACCAGGTAATGATTGTTTGAGTAATTTGAAGATAGGGCGGTCAATTTGTTTTACATAATCGGATAAATGACTCAAATCATGGCAAATAATCGAAAATTGTGCTTTACTAAGTTTGATGTCCTTTAACTTAGCTAAGTTATTCAATGCTTTTTTGTTGAATAAGTCACAACCCATGCTGTAAACAGTATCGGTTGGAAAAATAATAACACCGCCTTTTTTCAATACGTCAACTGCTTGTTTGATTAGCCTTGAGTCAATATTGTTTGGGTTTATTTCTACTAGCATAAGTGAATAAAGGCTTTGTAAATTAATTTCATGCTTATATTTTTACTTATTCAAAGATAACATAAAAGTCAATTAACACTGTTATAAATGGACTTTTGGACCATTTCAAACGCATTATTCAATTGTATCTTTGTATATTTTACATGAGATTGCTCTATGGTCGCTAAACGCTTCTTTTTGGACTTGGAAATGCGTTGATTTTAAATTCCCAGTATGAAAAATATAATCTATCCTTCCAGCAGGCACTTTTCCAACATACGTAGATCCGATTCCTGAAGAACAGTTTCTAAATGCATCAGTAAGGGATTTGTTGAATTGATTGTAAGCATAAGACATTGGCGTATCGTTAAAATCACCGCAGACAATAGTAGGATATGGAGACGTAAGTACATGTTCCATAACGGTTCTAGCTTGGTCTGCTCGTTTTGGATATGCTATTCGCAGTTTATCGATCATCAAACGAATGGTTGATTTTTCTTCTTTTTCGCCTGTTTCATCCTGAAAATCAGAATAATCTTCTTGTTCTAGTCGAATTGATTGTAGGTGAACATTGTAAACTCTGAAAGTGTCAAGATTTTTAACAATGTCAACGTAAATACAATAGTTGAAATCGTTTTCACCTTGAGTTGAGAACATTACATCTCCTTTTGCAATTAACTCATATTTAGAAAGGATTGTCACACCAAAATTTTGTCTTCCACGTAATTTGTGAGCATAACGTTCATGATAATCTTTAATTTTGAGAAGACTTATGAGCGTATCTCTGGTCGAAAATTTTGTTGGTTTATCTTGATGGTAAAACTCCTGAAAACAGATGATATCAGGAGTTTTATCCTGGATATATTGAAAAATTGCATTTCGTTTAGTAAATCGGTCCGCTTCATCTGAAGTGTATAAATCGAATAAACGAACATTATAACTCATGATGTTCAGAATTCTATCTTCAGAAGGTAGTTCTGTTTCGTCTGAACCTATAGCAAATATCCTGAAATGTAATTTTCCTCCAATCAACAAAACCGCTAACGTAATTAATGCCCATTTAGATTTCGCTAAAGACCAAATCAACAACAATAAAAGTGTACAGAATAAAATTACTGGATAAGCTAATCCAAAGAAAGGCAGTATTTTAAATGTATTTGGATGAACAAAAGGTGTAAGATAAGCCAACAGTAATCCGGACAAGCAGATGATTGTTAGTACTTTCAATAAAGTTGAAAAGCGTAATATTTTTTTTAATATTTTACCCATTTTTACTTTGGTTGAATAGAATTTCTTTTTCAGCTTTTGTCAATGAATCGTAACCTGATTTTGAAATTTTATCCAATATTTTATCAATTATTAGTTGTCTTTGCTTTGCTTCAGCGTTGTAATCTTCATCGCTTTTAAACTTTGGGCCTCTTGTTGCACCACCTTTTTTAACCTTTAATTTTTTGTTTGAACTAAAGAGATTTCGAAATAAACGAATCAATGAATCACCAATCATTTGTGTACGATTAATCAAATTTGAACTACTGTATAAATTATGAACGGAAACCATCCCAATAATAACTCCGCCAATATGAGCAAAATGAGCCGTTCCATCATTTAATCCTAAAGATAGTAAATCTGTCAAAATAAAAAAGCCTGCTAAGATTATAAGTCGAACAGGAAAAACTCCAAACAAGTTGACCTTTAAATTAGGTCTATGAAAGGCTAAAGCTGCAAAAATTGCCATTACGGATCCAGATGCTCCAACAATCACAATCTTTTCGTTTTGTAACGTTGGGAAAATTAAATGCGCTAAGATCTCTAGAATTCCACCTGCAATTCCACCAACAATATAGGTGTATAGCAATCTTTTTTGATCAAATAATTGTTCGAACATTTTTCCTGAGAAATACAAGAAAAGCATGTTCATTAAGAAGTGCCAAACCGTGAAGTGCGCAAAAATACTTGTTATTATTCCCCATGGATGCATAAGGAATTCACCAAGATCCGTGTTTAAAGAAAAGATATTTGGTAATACAGCTGCTATTAAAGATTCAAAACTGCCACCAATTAATCGACCAAATACTAACAAAATTTGAAGCGCTAAAAAGATAATCGAATTGATAAAAATCAATCGAATAGTCATTCCACCATGCTGATATTGGTGTTTTAAATCGTCTATAAAAGTTCGTTCAGTTTGCATTTACCAAAAATTCTTTTTATCTGTTTTACGCCAAATCAATACTAATGAAATTCCTACAATTGCACCTCCAACATGCGCTAAATGTGCAATTTGATCGTGTTGCATTTTTATACTGCTGTAAATTTCAAAAAGCAAATAAGCTCCAATCAAAAACTTTGCTTTAATCGGAATGGGTGGAAACAACAACATTAATTCTGTGTTTGGGAATAGTACTGCAAAACCAGCCAAAACACCAAACAAAGCTCCTGAAGCTCCGAACATATTAGTCAATGCATATTCATTATATCTCTGTATAACAGGGTTGTCAAAATTATACAACATACTATTGGAGTAAGCATCTGATATTTCGTTATTAAGTGAAGTGATATCAGTTCCCATTAAAAGTAAAGTTTGTTTAAGTTCCATTAATTCCCAAACACCAATTGAATTATAGAGTATTAAAGCTCCAAATCCTGAAGCCATGTAAAAAATAAAAAAACGTTTTGCACCCCATATTCGTTCTAAATGAGATCCAAACATTACCAATAAAAGCATATTAAAAAGGATGTGAAAGAAGTCTTCATGACTGTGCACGAACATATGTGTAACGATTTGATATGGTTCAAATAAAGTTGAATTGAAATAATGAGTTCCCAGATACTGTCTTATATCTATTCCCTTACTCATTAAAACGAATGATGCAATATAGAGTACTATATTGAGCAATAATAGATTCTTTGTTACCTGCGGAATGTTATTTAAAAATGAGAACATATTAAAATTTTAATGAGATTTCTTCAATCGTTAACGTTTGAATTATTTTCTTTCCTCTTGGTGTAAACGAATGCTCAGTACATTGAAATAGCTGTTCAACAAGTGCTTCCGCAGATTCATTGTTTTGAATTGTTGCTTTTCTTTTTCCAGTAGCTGATGCAATAGATTGCACTATAACATGCGCAATTTCGCCCTTTCCAATTTCTTGATATGCGATACTTTCCAATATTAAGTTGATGCAATCGTGAATGCTTTCTTCTTGTAAAACTGCCGGAATTGCAGAAAGAGATAAATTCAATTCTTGAAATTCACCCAAAAAGCCCAATCGTTCAAGCATTACCTGGTTGTTAATCCACTCGTTTTTTTCATTACTTGAGAATTCTCTTTCTAATGGAAAAAGTAATTTCTGAGAACTTATTGGGTTGGAAATGAATTTATTAATCAATTCATCATAAACAATACGTTCAGTTGCTCTTTGGCAATCAATCACCAAAATACCAGATTTACAGTTGGTCAAAATATATTTTCCACGAATTAAAAAATTCTTTGTGAGATGATTATCTATTTCAAGATTTAATTCAACAACTTCAGGAACAGCTTCTTCTACTTCTTCAACTTTATAAAAACTTTGCCAATCTTTCGGTGAAGCATCATTGGATCCAAATCCTTCTGCTTTTATTGCAGCTGTAAATGAATTACCTGTTTTTGCAGGAGAACTTTGAAAAGGATTATAATTCTTATTAACGTGAATTGTTGGTTCAACCACAGGTTTTGAGTGCATATCATACGGGATGTCAAAACTTGTTTCACGGTTAAAATCCAATGTTGGAGCAATATTGTATTTGCCAAGTGCTTGACGCACACTGCTTAAAATAATGGAATAGATCAATTTATCTTCTTCGAACTTGATTTCCGTTTTTGTAGGGTGAACGTTCACGTCAATCTTTTTAGGATCAATATCGAGATATAAAAAGAAGGAAGGAAACATTTTTGGCTGAATCAAGCCATCAAAAGCTTTTGATAACGAATGACTAAAAAATGAATCTTTAAAAAAGCGATCATTGACAAACAAAAACTGTTCTCCTCTTGTTTTCTTAGCAAACTCAGGTTTACCAACATAACCTGTTATTTTTACAATATCCGTCGATTCTTCAATTGGAACCAATTTATCATTCGAATTTCGCCCTAATATATCAACGATTCTTTTGCGTAAAATAGCAGAATGAAGGCTGTAAATCTCATTGTCGTTGTGGTGTAAACTGATTGTAATATCAGGATGAGCAAGCGCAATCCGTTCAAATTCATCAATTATATGATTGAATTCCACATTATCCGATTTAAGGAAATTTCTGCGAGCAGGAACATTGTAAAAAAGATTTTTTACTTCAAAAGATGTCCCAACAGGACAAACACACGCTTCTTTTTTCTTGATTTTACTTCCTTCAATTTCAATTGAAATCCCTGTTTCAGCTTCTTCTTTTCGTGTTTTAAGTACAACATGTGCAATAGCAGCAATAGAAGCTAATGCTTCTCCTCTAAATCCTTTCGTTGTCAGAGCAAATAAATCTTCCGCTTTACGAACTTTACTCGTTGCGTGACGCTCAAAAGACATCACAGCATCATTTTCTGTCATTCCGGAACCATTGTCAATAATTTGAATCAATGTTTTCCCAGCATCTTTAATAATAACTTGAACTTTGGAAGCGCCAGCATCAATAGCATTTTCGACCATTTCTTTCACAACAGATGCAGGACGCTGTATAACCTCACCGGCAGCAATTTGATTGGCAATATGATCAGGAAGTAATTTGATTACATCGCTCATAAAACAAAACTTAACGTTGAATTTATTGGTCTTGTAGACCTGTTTGAAAGTGTGAAAATGTAATTAATTGTTAATAGCATGCTGTTTTTCTCTTGAACAAAAATAAGTTTTTTATCTCGTTTTCGTAGGCTTGTTGTCAATTATTGTTCCACTCAACAAAAACTGACAAATGGTCACATTTACGTTTCAAAGTTCGCGAATTCGCAATATGTCGAACACCATTTCTATAAATACAAGATAAAACATTATATCGGTTTAATTTTTTAATGTCCGAGAATTACCTTCGGCTCTGCTTCGTAATCACAAAACGTCTCAAAACGAGTAACATTATTAATGCTGTTTTAAACAAGCTTTCTTTTGAGATTATAAAATAAAATCACACTCAAACTACTCAAATCAAATGCTTGTCCTTATTTTCGTAGTATGAATTCAAAGCGCAATTTTTCAATCATTTTCTTTTTGTTGATTTTTGGCTCAACACCTTTTGTTTTTTCGCTTATTAAAAGTGATAGAGTACAAGTTAAATTTGCGATTAAGAATGACGTTGATGCTGACAAATGGGCAACAGAGAAATTGAGTAACATGTCATTGGATGAAAAAATCGGTCAGTTTTTCATGGTTGCTGCCTATTCCAATCAAGGTGAAAAGCATTTAAAAGAAGTAGAAAGTCTGGTGACGAATGAAAAAGTTGGTGGAATAATCTTTTTTCAAGGCGAAAAGGCAAATTTAGTTTCTTCGATAAAACGGTTTCAATCTGTAGCAAAAGTTCCTTTATTAATCGGAATGGATGCTGAATGGGGAACAAACATGCGCTTATTCGATGGTGAACGTTTTCCTTTCGCCTACACGATTGGTGCAGCTGATGATGTTGTATTATCAGAAAAAATTGCTTCAATGATGGCATTTGAATGTCAAGAAATGGGAATTCATATCAATTTTGCTCCAGTTGCAGATGTTAATAGCAACCCAAAGAATCCGGTTATTGGTTTTAGATCGTTTGGAGAAAATCCAAAAAAAGTAGCTGATCATGTGAAAGCATTTGTGCGTGGAATGGAAGGCAATGGTGTCATGACCAGCATCAAACATTTCCCTGGACATGGTAATACAGATAAAGATTCGCATTTTGAGTTACCAACAGTTACAGAATCATTGAAAACAATAGAAGCAATTGACTTTTTTCCGTTTCAAGAGGGAATTAGAATGGGAGCGTCATCAGTTATGGTTGGTCATTTAAATGTTCCGGCTTTAGATAATACAGGAACACCCAGTAGTTTATCAAAAAAGATTATTGGAGATATTCTTAAGGGGCAAATGGGTTTTCAAGGATTGGTTATTTCTGATGCTTTAAATATGAAAGCCGTAGCTGATAAATATGGAAAAACAGAAGTTGTAGTTAAAGCTTTTGAAGCAGGTTGCGATATATTGTTATTTCCGGAAAGTGTTGATGAAGCAATTAACGCCATAAAAACGAAAGTTGAGAAAGGCCAAATTTCAAAAACGGAAATTGATGAACGTTGTCTTAAGATTCTAAAATCCAAATATAAATTTGTTGTCGCGCCAAAAAAAGCAACTGAATTCAGTAAGGCAGAAATGGATTTAGCGAAGAAAGAAGTATATGAGAAAGCCGTTACAGTGTTAAAAAATGATTCAGATATTTTACCACTTCAGCGACTGGATAAAAAAATTGCACATGTTTCAATTGGTATTCACACCACGTCTTTTCGTGAATCTTTAGATTTATTTGCCGATGTTGATTACTTTCAATTCTTTACCGCTGGAGAAGCAGTAACGGCATTTTCAAAAAGTAGCGGACAATATGACTTGATTATTGTCGCTTTGCATTCAGGAACTGTTCGTCCAGTTAATAATTTCGGTTATGGGAATGATCTTAATAAATTCATAGCAAGTATTCCTGCAAATAAAGAAACAGTTTTGGTTGTTTTCGGAAATCCACTTGTATTGCAAAACAACATCGATTTATCTACTGTTGATGCCGTAATGGTGGGATATGAAAATAATGCATTACTTCAAAATACTGTTGGACAAATGATATTTGGAGCGGTGCCAATGGTCGGGAGATTGCCGATTACCGTGAATCATTTATTTGCGAGAGAACATGGAATACAAATTAAATGGGGTGGTAGATTAAAATTCTCTCAACCTGAAGAATTAGGAATAAGTGCTCAAAAATTAAAGGAAATTGATCAAATAGCTGAAAATGCAATTCAAAAAGGTGCTTTTCCTGGTTGTCAGATTGTTGTTGCTGTTGAAGGCAAAATTATTTATCGAAAAAGCTTTGGAACACAGCAATACGAATCCAAAGACTCAGTTCGTAACAACGATTTGTACGATATAGCATCTGTTTCGAAAATTGCAGGTTCTACTGTTGGAATCATGAAATTACAGACTGATGATAAATTTAGTTTATCTAAAAACCTATCAGATTATATTCCAGAAGTTACAGGAAATGGATCATTTGGCTCCATCTTAATTCGTGATATGATGGCGCATCAAGCGGGCTTACCAGCATGGATTCCCTTCTATAAAGGAACTCTAAAGAACGGAGAATTAAATACTGAAATTTATTCAAAAACTCAAAAAGCCGGATTTGATGCGCAAGTAGCTCAGGATATTTGGATTAAAAACGGATTTTCGGATAGTATTTACAAACAGATTCTAGCCACTAGTTTGGGTGTAAAAAAATATGTATACTCAGATTTAGGTTATTATTTTATTAAGAAAATCATTGAAAAGCAAGCAGGTCAAGCGTTCCAAGATTATCTAATGCAGCAATTTTATTTACCGATGGGATTGCGTTCGATGCGTTACCAACCACGTAATTATTATCCGCTAGATCGAATTGTGCCAACCGAAAATGATCAAGTTTTCAGAAAGCAATTGGTACATGGATATGTTCATGATCCAGGCGCGGCCATGCTTGGAGGCATTGGAGGACATGCCGGATTATTTTCCAACGCAACAGATTTAGCTTCCTTAATGCAACTTATCTTGAACAAAGGACGCTATGGAAATGTTACTTATATGAAACCTGAAGTGGTCGAGGAATTCACAAAAGCGCAATTTGAAGGAAACAGACGAGGAGCAGGGTTTGATAGACCTTCCCCTGGTGGTGGTGGACCATGTTATGAAGGCGCGTCGCAGTTGAGTTTTGGTCATTCTGGTTTTACGGGTACACTTGTTTGGGCAGATCCTAAATATGATATTAATTATGTGTTTTTATCCAATCGTGTATGTCCAGATCAAGATAATTGGAAAATTAGGGACTGGAGCATTAGAACAGAAATACAAAAAGTGATATACGAAGCTGTTATAGAAAGAACGAAGTGAAGTTGCTAATTACAAGTTGCTAATTACTAATTACAAGTTACAAATTATAAGCGAGGAGTTAGGGGTAATGAGTGATGAGCAATTACCGGAAGATTTAAAGTTGATTTCCTATGTGACCTATGTGTCTATGTGGTAAAAAAAGTAAAAAGTAAAAAGTAAAAAGTGCTGAGTGTTGAGCGATGCAATGAGCATGTCGAAATAAGCGACAGTCGAGATGGAGTTTAAAGTTTGATTTCCTATGTGACTTATGTGTCTATGTGGTGAAAAAAGTAAAAAGTAAAAAGTAAAAAGTGAGGAGTGTTGAGCGATGCAATGAGCATGTCGAAATAAGCGACAGTCGAGATGGAGTTTAAAGTTTGATTTCCTATGTGACCTATGTGTCTATGTGGTAAAAAAAAGTAAAAAGTAAAAAGTAAAAAGTGAGGAGTGTTGAGCGATGCAATGAGCTGGAATCCAATGAGTTTATCGAAGTGTCGAAATAAGCGACAGTCGAGATGGAGTTTAAAGTTTGATTTCCTATGTGACCTATGTGTCTATGTGGTGAAAAAAGTAAAAAGTAAAAAGTAAAAAGTGCTGAGTGTTGAGCGATGCAATGATATTGACTCCAATGAGTTTACCGAAGTGTCGAATTGTGATGAGTGATGAGTGATGAGTTAATTCGTGTATAAACCTATGTGTTTTATGTTTCTATGTGTTTCAATTTGAATTATGTTTTTGTTTAGAATAAAGTATAAAAGGATTAAAAATTAAGATGAAAATAGGAATTGTATTGTACCCAACGTTTGGCGGGAGCGGAGTTGTAGGAACAGAATTGGGAAAGGCATTAGCTAAAAAAGGACATCAAGTTCATTTTATCACCTATTCGCAGCCTGTAAGATTGGGAAGTTTTCGTGAGAATATTTTTTACCATGAAGTCGCAATTAGTGACTATCCATTGTTTGAATATCAACCATATGAAACAGAATTGACAAGTAAAATGGTTGATGTTGTAAAATACGAGAAATTGGATTTATTACATGTTCATTATGCTATTCCTCATGCTTCAGCAGCATATATGGCGAAACAGATTTTAAAATCGCAAGGAATTGATATTCCTTATATTACTACTCTTCATGGAACGGATATTACGTTAGTTGGAAAAGACCCATCGTTTGAACCTGTAATTACTTTTTGCATTAATCAATCTGATGCTGTAACTGCAGTTTCAGAAAGTTTAAAAAATGATACGCATGCTCATTTTAATACAACAAGAGAAATCCATGTCATACCGAATTTTATTGCGCCAAATCTGAAGCCCAGTAATGCAGCAAGTGAAGTACGGAGAAAATATGCTTTGGATAATGAAAGGATTTTATGTCATGTATCCAATTTTAGAAAAGTTAAACGGGTAGAAGATGTTGTGAAGGTTTTTGCTCTAGTAAACAAAAAAATTCCTTCTAAACTTATTCTTGCAGGTGATGGACCAGAACGTTCTTATTTAGAGCGATTAGTGCGTGAATTGGACTTGTGTGGCAAAGTATTATTTTTAGGAAATGTAAGAGATACGGCCCATGTTCTAGAAATTTCAGATTTATTCTTGTTGCCCTCAGAAACAGAAAGTTTTGGTTTGGCTGCTTTAGAAGCAATGGCTGTTGGTGTTCCTGTTATCTCATCAAATACTGGTGGGATTCCAGAAGTAAATGTTCACGGTGAAACAGGTTTCCTATCAAATGTCGGCGATGTAGAAGATATGGCGAATAATGCATTGAAAATTTTCAAGGATGAAGAAACGTTAAATTGGTTCAAACATAAAGCTGTTGACCGAGCGCATGATTTTGATTTGGCAAAGATTTTACCATTATACGAGAAAATCTATTTTGATTTGGTAGGTGAAGGAAAGTAGGATTTTATTTGAATTTGTGGAAATTAGTGATTGTAGATTAGGAGGCTAGAGATAGACTTGGATATCAAAATCAGCAGAATTAAATATAAAAGTGAAAAAGCTAGAAAACGAAAAAAGCCATTGGGCCTTTTGTCCGGAATGCAAGGGCCAAGGTAAAATAAGAGGAAGGTTACGCAAGAAAGTAAAGCTCCGCTACCAAAGTGCTTTGGATGAATCTGAAAAAACACAGTGTTCATCTCCAGTGCGTCCTGAATCTCCACTTTTACTATGCTTGACCTGCAACGGAACAGGAATAATTCAAGCGACTAACTTTCCTTTTATTGATAAAGAAAACTACCCAAATATTGCTATTATTGGCGGTGGTATTGGTGGCGTGGCTTTAGCTGTGGCGTGTTTGCATCGTGGAATCCCTTTTACACTTTATGAGCGCGATAGTGGCTTTGATGTTCGGTCTCAGGGTTACGGGCTTACGCTGCAACAAGCAAGTAAAGCATTGAAGGCATTTGGAATCCTTTCGTTAGCAGACGGAGTATATTCTACCAATCATTTGGTGCACACTACTGAAGGAAAAGTGATCGTTGAATGGGGAATGAGAAAGAGGATGCAATCAAGTGATAAAGCTCCTCCAAAGCGAACAAATGTCCATATTGCGCGTCAGTCTTTGCGCTTCGAATTGCTCGAACAACTCGGAGGAAAGGATTCCGTGGAATGGGGACACCAATTATTAGATATTAATGATTCAGATGATGGTGTAGAACTAACTTTTCTTCTGAACGGGAAGATAAAGAATGCTAAAGCAGATCTTGTGGTTGGAGCCGATGGAATTCGCAGTGCTGTTCGAAGATTGCTGATAGGAGATGAGAATATTCCATTGCGTTTTCTTGGTTGTATGTTAATTTTAGGAATATGCCCATTGAAAAATCTCAATGGTTTTGACAGTCCTTTACTGGATTGTGCCACAGTATTCCAAACTGTAAATGGCAATGACCGTATCTATGTGATGCCGTTCTCGTCAGACTCGGTGATGTGGCAACTTAGTTTCCCAATATCAGAACAAGAAGCCAAGGAATTGAGCGCACTTGGAACTAAAGCACTCAAAGAAGAAGCATGTCGCATAACAAATTGGCATAATCCTATCCCTCAGATTATTGCAGCGACTCAAGAAACACAAATCACAGGATATCCCGCTTATGACCGAGCATTGCTTCCTCCAGAATTGTTGGAAAAAGGCAGCCGTTTAACATTGATTGGAGATGCCGCACACCCCATGAGTCCATTCAAAGGACAAGGAGCAAATCAAGCATTACTCGATGCGCTTGCCCTCGCACGAGGAATTACAAAAGGATGTAAACCATTGTCAAATTGGCGAGAAGCAGGAATAAGAAAAAGTGTATTAAGCGAGTTTGAACGAGAAATGTTAGAAAGGAGCGCTTCTAAAGTGAAGGATTCTGCAGAGGCCGCAGAGCTGTTGCATTCTGAGATTGTGCTCCGTGAAGGTGATGGTCCAAAAGCACGAGGATTAAAGAGAACTAGCTAAATACATGAATGTAACAATAGGATTTGTACATTGAAAAGTTGAGAAGAGTAATACGTTTTGAAACAATCATCTTTCTGCCAAATTCTCACCTAAAAGTCCTTCAATAAAATCACCTAATTCAATTGCCATCATTTGATGTTCTGCCATCGTTGGATGATTGTCACAACCTCCTTTATATCGTTGACGATAGAAGTAAGAATAAACGTTTTTATCTCCGTTTCCTTTTACCTTTTGAACAACTTCTGAAATGCATTTTTCAAGGTGTTTTTTGAGTCGTTTATTCGCCATGGGACTCGAACAGCAAATAATCTTTGCTTTTGGATAATAGTTTCTCAATGTTTTTAGAAATTTCAAATAGGTAGTAATATAGATGTCTTCTTTTTGCATTCCATCATTTTGACCTAATGTGACGCATACTACTTTTGGTTGCTGTGCTGAGAATTTCCATTTTTCACTCGTCATTTTAAATGCAATGCGCTCATACACTTCAGGCATTGTATTTTCAAGTCCGCAACAGCTGCGTGTTAAGCCAATTCCTGAGACAGCGCTTAATCGCCAGTTTGCGTCGAATCGTCTTGAAATTAACGCTCCATAACTCATATACGCATTGTGTTGATCAAACCATTTTCCATGTTTGCATTTGATTTCACTATCATCCATTCCATTTCCGCACGTAATGGAATTTCCTATAAATTCAAAAACTGGTTTAAACTTCTTTTCTATAGGAACAAGACTTTTACATCGAATACTTTCTAACCGTAAATAACCAATAGCACTCTCCGTATTTTTACAGACTAAAACAGTGTGAACCGTGTCTTTTAAATATTTTCCAATGAGAATTTTATTGTATTGCTCCTTTAATTTAATTCTTCTTGGTTGCTGATTGTCCAAAACAATTTCAATGTAGTTGTGGTGATTACCATATTTCACTTGGTCTTCAATGTTTATTTCACAAAAAGTCCCTTCGAATTTCAATTCAAAATAGGAGCCAGGAGCCCAGAAAATTGGGTGTAAGCTGTCCTCAAAACCAAATCTTCCTTGAAATGAAATACGTTCATCTCCACCATTGAAAACGTTACTACCACGTTTTTGCTTGTCAAATGTGGATGAACAAGCGGAAAGAATCACTATTATAATTAGAAATACGAGATTTTTCAGGGAGCCCATATTAGTTGTTTTGAAACTAGTTTTGTGCCTTCTTCAAAATATTCTTCCGTTCTCTCAATTTAATGAAAGGAACTTCGACTAACTTATACATCGTATGAGAAATTGCGATTGTGATAATCCAAAACAAAATATAATCAATGTACCAATAATCGTTTTGGACATACTTACCGCTAAAAGTTCCATTGATCGTGTTTTTTATGATCACATTGACAACAACATTTAGATTTACAAGGTAAAGTGAGTAAGAAATCAAACTGAAATAGGTGATAAAAGAAGTGATTTTCCCTCCACTTTTAAGATTAGAAAGGAAAGGCAACATCAAAAATACACCAAGTGATTTTAGGGAAGAAACCCATACAGCGGCATAAATAAGGTAGCTTTTTCCCATGTTATATTTCGTGTAATATAGAATTCCGATTCCAATTATAAATAATAAAATGTTGAATTTGTTTTGCCAAATTTTAGGATAATAAAACGCAATAAATGATGCGATTACTCCATACATGATTGAATCAAGTCGTGGAACAACTGAATATTCAATATTCAATTGCATATAATCTTTAAATGCTTCAATATCTGCTTCTTTTCCTGAAAAATTGTAAGCATGGTATAAATAAACTCGGAAATAGGTTATCGCAATTACAACTAAAATCGATACAATTAAAACAGTCCATTTTACAGGTGAATTTGTAAAGTAAAGCACTGTAAATAAAATAAATGGGATAGTTAAGTAAAACCATTCCTCGATACTTAAACTCCATGCTTCAGCAAAGAATCCTGGACGTTCAGCAAAGAAGTTTTGGAGAAAGAAAAAGAATTTATACCAGTCGCTTGGAAGGTTGTCTGGTAAAACGATTGCTGTATAGATCAATAAAAATAACAATACAACAAGATATGCTGGCAACGTGCGCAGCCATCTTCTTTTCCAAAATTCAACTAAACCAGCATAATTAGGTTTTGATTTTTCTAATTGTTTGATTAAAATTCCACCAATCAAGAAGCCGCTTAGAACAAAAAAGATAGAAACACCATCCAATAAAAATCCATACACCTTGATTTTATATTCATGCGGAACAAAGATCAAACTATGGCCAATTAACACCATAATAATCGCAATGAATCGTAATAAATCCAATCCAAAAACACGGTTATGACCTTGGTCTAATTTGAAAAAATTCATGTGTTACTTTTTATTTTTGTGGTATACAAAATTAGTGAATTTTTAGCTTTACAGCTACTTCATACTATGATTTGTCAAAGCATCTTTTTGATAAAAAAAACGCTCCTGTTTCCAGAAGCGTTTTCAAAATATAAATCAGTATTAAATATTCTCAATTATCATTGCTGAAGCGCCACCGCCACCGTTGCAGATTGCTGCGCCACCAATTTTGCCGCCGTTTTGTTTCAAAACATTGATCAACGTTACGATTACTCTAGAACCTGAATTTCCAAGTGGGTGACCCAATGAAACAGCTCCACCGTTCACATCAACCTTTGCAGGATCTAATCCTAAGATTTTTGTATTTGCAATTCCAACAACTGCAAATGCTTCGTTTAATTCCCAATAATCAACGTCAGCCGTTGTTAAGCCTGCTTTGTCTAATGCTTTTGGAATCGCTAAGGAAGGTGCTGTTGTGAACCATTCAGGCGCATGAGCAGCATCAGCATAACTAACAATTTTTGCAATTGGCTTCAATCCGTATTTTTCAACAGCTTCTTTTGAAGCAAGAATCACTGCAGAAGCACCATCGTTTAATGTAGATGCATTGGCAGCTGTAATCGTTCCTTCTTTGTCAAATGCTGGACGTAAACTTGGAATTTTATCCAAAAATACGTTCTTGTATTCTTCGTCTTCTGAAATGATAATTGGATCACCTTTTCTTTGTGGAACAGCAACTGGAATAACTTCATTTGTGAATTTCCCAGCCTTCCATGCTTCTGAAGAACGTGTATATGAATTAACAGCAAAATCATCCTGATCTTCTCTCGTGATGTTATGTTCTTTCGCACACAATTCAGCACAAGTTCCCATTGGAACATTGCTGTAAACGTCTAATAAACCATCTTTTGTGATGCCGTCTAACATTCCAATATTTCCAAACTTAACACCGTTTCGTCCGTCCAAATAATGAGGAACTTGAGACATGCTTTCCATTCCACCGGCAACAACAATATGATTATCACCAGCTATAATTGATTGAGCACCAAACATGATAGCCTTCATTCCTGATGCACAAACTTTATTTACTGTTGTACATGGAACATTTTGTCCTAAACCAGCACCTAAAGCAGCTTGACGAGCAGGAGCTTGTCCAACTCCAGCTTGAAGAACATTTCCCATGAAAACCTCTTCAATCAATTCACTTTTAACATTTCCTTTTTCCAAAGCTCCTTTAATTGCAGCTGAACCAAGAGCAGTTGCAGAAACGGTAGATAAACCACCCATGAAAGAACCGATAGGAGTTCTAACGGCAGAAATGATATATACTTCTTTAGACATCTTTTTAAAGTTTTATTAATTCGCGACGAATTTACGAAAACAATCGAAATGAATTGATAAATGAGTGTTTTCTTTCTTTAATAATTCTTAATTAATTCTGAACTTTTTTTTTAATTTAAATAATGAAAACACTTTTATTTATCAGCTTTCTCGTTGCAGCTTGTGCAGTGTAAGGGCAAATTGATTCAACTCAGAATGTATCACAAAACCTACCATCGATTGATGCACTTTCTTAAAGATGGAAATTAATATTCGTAATGCAATGGGGAATATCAGACTAAGAACTCAATTAAAATCTTTTCTAGGATTGGAGATTTCATATAAACTGTTGAATTTCATAGAGAAATAATAATAATCAAAAAAATATTTTAATCCCTTTTCATTTCTAAAGGCTCAGATTGCTTAGAGTTTTGTAAATTCGGGAATCCATTTATGAGGTTCGCATCAGACATATCAATTTTTTGGTTAATCCCATGGGCGGTTATCAGTGTCTTCTTGGCAGTTTGGTTTTATTCCAAATCAAATTGGATGAAAGAATTGTCAAAAAAATGGCAGATCCTTTTCAAAAGCTTAAGAACAGCGATTTTATTTATAATTGGGCTTCTATTAATTGGTTTGATCTTCGAAGTTGTTGATTTCAGAGTAGAAAAACCAATTATAATCACATTAGTTGATAAATCCAGCTCATTAAAGAATTACAAAGACAGCAGTCAAGTTGCTCCATTGATAGCTGGGTTACAAAAAACTTTGATAGAAGATCTTGGTGAGGATTATGAGATGGTTGAAATGACTGTTGGTTCAACTGTTCAATACGGTAAAAAAGACCTTTTCACAGATGCGCTTTCTAATTTATCGGCTGGATTCGAGAAAATTAATGTTGATTATTACAATCGCAATGTTGGAGGAATCATTTTTGTTTCAGATGGTAATTTTAATACGGGAAATAATCCAGTTTATGCTGCGGATAAAATCAATTTAACACCTGTTTTTACATTAGGAGTTGGTGATACAGTTCAGAAAAGGGATCATTATATTAAAAATGTAGCGGCGAATGAAGTAACATTTTTCAAGAATAAATTCCCAGTTGAAGTGGATGTTGAAGCGATTAAAATGGGGAAGGGGAGTTCAACCGTTAGTATTTCTTCCAATGGAAAAGTTGTCGCTTCACAGAAAATTAGTTACAAAGATGGTAAACGCGATTTTGAGCATGTTACATTTTTACTTGATGCTGACAAAATTGGTTTTCAAACTTATACAGTAAGTGTTAACGAAGAAGCAAATGAATTCAATTACAAAAACAACAAACGAATTTTTTATATTGAAGTTATTGATTCGAGAAGCAAGGTATTAATTCTGGCAGGTGCTCCACATCCTGATTTATCAGCATTGAAACAAGTAATTGAACAAGATGAGAATTTGGAAGTGAAAGCTGTTTTACTTAAGGATTGGGACAGGGATTTAAAGAAAGTTGATTTAGTTATTTGGCACGAACCAGGAATAGGGTATGATGCCGCAATCAATTCTTTATTGACGGCTCAAAATATTTCAATGTTGTATTGCATTGGTCCGAATACGTCGAGTTCAGTAATACAAAAACTAAACATTGGGATGAATGTTGGTGCAGGAAATCAAACAGATGAAATTCAAGGAGTTGTAAATGATGGATTTCAACAATTTGAGATTTCAGATGCTTTAAGGAAGTCCTTTGAATATTTCCCTCCGTTAAAAACAAAGTTTGGTGATGTGCGAATTTCTGGAGGTGCTGAAATAGCTGTTCTTCAGCGATTAGGTGGAATTAAAAAGAAGGATCCACTGTTGTTTTTCAACAAGCGAGGCAACTTGAAATACGGTGTATTGTATGGAGAAGGAATTTGGAAATGGAAAGTAAATGATTTTGTTCGAACTGGAACATTCGATGCGTTCACCGAATTGATACAAAAAACAACACAGTATTTATTAGTGAAACAAAACAAATCGGCTTTGCATGTTGCTTTTCCGAAAAGATTCACGAAAGATGAAGATGTCATTCTTAATGCAACATTCTACAATGATGCGATGGAAGCCATTACAAAACCTAAAATCAATTTGACATTAACAGATGATAAAAACCAGAAGTCAAATTTTCAGTTCGCTGTTGCTGGTGATTTCTACAAATTGTCTTTAGGGAAAATGAATCCTGGGAAATACAACTGGACAGCTTCCGCAACATATAATGGAAAAACCACCCGTAAGACAGGAGTTTTTGTTGTAGAAGATATAGCGATTGAAAGTTTGGATACGTATGCAAATCATGCACTTTTAAATCAAATTTCAATTAAAACGAATGGTAGTTTTGATGTTTTAAAGAATTACAAGAAAACTATTGATTCAATTAAAAAAAGAACGGATATTACTTCTGCTTCTTATAAAGATGCTTCTTTCAATGATTTGATTGATTACAAAATTTTGTTCTTTTTATTGTTGTTATTAATCGGCACGGAATGGTTTTTAAGAAGATGGTTTGGGTCATATTAAACTAAAATTCAAACAAAACAATTTTATTTTCAGGCTGATATACTAAACAAAAACAAGTTGCGTTTAAATACTATCATTTAAAAACAAACGCTTCGCCTATGTTGAAAAAATACCCAGAAATGATCGCTCCTTCCGATGAGATTAAATTCGGTCCCTCAATCAAAACACTTAATGCAATTTTAAATTACAGTAAAGCGTTAGAGGTGAAAAAAATTAAAATGGAAAAAGTTCTGATCCACTTAAATTAAGAACAAAGTTTTAAAGAGAAACCGATTCGTGAAAGAGTCGGTTTTTTTGTGTTTAATTTTGAATAATTGTAACTTTTAAAGGAAATCATTTGTTCTACTATCATGATCAATCAATTTACTTTTCCGAAATCAATCTTAGTCCTTTTTATTTTAAATTGGTTTAACTTCAATGCACAACAAGAACCGTTGTTTACACAATTTTGGAACACAAAGAATTACTTTAACCCAGCTACAGCTGGTTTAAACTACAGACACCAAGCAACATTTTTAGCACGATGGCAATGGATTGGAGTAAATGGTTCACCAGATTCACAATTGGCCAGTTATTCAGTCAAGTTGGATAAATTCCATGGGGGGGTAGGTTTAAGTTATCGACATGATAAAATTGGTTTTTCTAATCAAAATCAACTAAAAGTAAATTACAGTTATCAAATTCAATTGAAAAATGAAAGTGTTTTGTCGATTGGAATAGCTGGTGGAATAGCTAATTATAGATTGGATGGAATTTGGGTTCCGCCAACGACAACAATTGACCCGAATTTACCAGTTAATTTTAATCAAACAAATTTCATAGCAGATTTTGGGATTGCATATTCACGCAAAAAATTTAATACAGGAATTAGCGTAACGCAATTAAACACACAAGCAAACTCTGATGGTTATCAATATGGAGAACATTTTTATGTTTTTGCGGATTATATATTCGGAAAAGTAAGCGGTTTTCAATTTAAACCACAAGTGTTGATCCGAACAGATATAGTGAATATGAGCTGTGACGTTAATTTAACATCTTTTTACAAAGAGAAGTATTCATTAGGAATTGGATATCGAAATAGAGATGCCTTTTGTCTTAATGTAGGTTGGGACATCAAAAGCAAATTCAGAATTGGTTATGCGTACGATATTACCGTTAGTAAATTGAATAATGGTGTATCAGGAGGTTCACATGAATTTGTGTTGGGCTTTATATTGAAGTAGTTTGTTGAGAAAGAATGTGAAAATAAATTATTTAGCACTTCGTTCGTCAATGAAATCAGACATTCTTCTAAATATTTAGAAGTTTAAATATTTAATGTGACTTGAATACTTTTTGATTTGATGAGATTTATTAGAACTATATTGAAAAAGGATTCCAATAGTCGATTTATGTCAAGAATATACTCTTTTACTCAATGAAACTGGACATTCTACGTAATATAGCTATTTTGCTTTTTTGAGTGTTTTAAAAATAAAAAAGAATATGAGCTTTCATTAAATAAAATAAGGTTCGATATATTGCGAATTCGCGAATTCGAAAATTATGAAGCAGTCGAAGTCTATTTTATCTTCCAAACTTCACTTACTTTCTTTTCGAAAATCCTATAAATAAGTCAATATCAAATTTGAAAATTGTTGAACTCTTGCTTTGTCTTCAATTTCTCTTGCTATCTGCAAACCTTTGATATAATAATCAATTGCTTCTTGGTCATTTCCTTCGCTACCTACAAGATTCCCCATTTCTAAGTAGAATAATAAATCTGCTGTACTTTTTGAAACTGTTTGAACTAACATAGTCTAAGTGTTAAATGTAATAGTACAAATTAAGTCCTTAAAGGTTAATTCAATATTAGGAAGAGTATAAGCTTAGGTTATTAATCCATGTTTTTTGTTTTAACATGAATCGTTTTTTTTTGAATTACTTCTTGTCACAGTTTGACATCAGAACAAAGCATAATTTATAGATTTTAATAATATTCAACGAGTAAGTTTCCTTGCAATAATCACAAAAAAAAATCCTGCCATTGCTGACAGGATTATAAAATAGTTGTGTCTTGTTTATTTTACAAGATCCATTTCATCAACAATATGTTTTGCATCAGAGAATTTATCAATAATCCAAAGAACATAACGTATATCAACATTGATTGTACGTTGTAATTTAGGGTCAAAAATAACATCACCTGCCATTGCTTCAATATTACCATCAAAAGCAAGTCCGATTAATTCTCCTTTACCATTTAAAACTGGAGAACCAGAATTCCCACCTGTAATATCATTGTCTGACAAGAAACAAACTGGCATATATCCTTTTGAATCAGCATACTGGCCATAATCTTTCTTTTTATGTAATTCTAACATTCTTGTTGGTAAATCAAATTCAGCATCACCTGCTTTATATTTCTTAATTAAACCATCCATAGTAGTGTAATAGTTAGCCTTTGCATCACTTCTTTTATCTGCAGGCAAAGATTTAACTTTTCCATATGTCAAACGCATTGTTGAGTTAGCGTCTGGATATTGAATTGGAGCTAATTTAGAATCTCTCAACCCTTGAACCAATAAACGGTATGAAGAAGTGAAATCATTTTGAGCTTTCGTGATTTCGTCAGATTTTTTACCAATGTGGACAATTAAATCCTCCGACAAAACATACATTGGGTCATTTGTAATCATCCCTTCTGATGGTAAATCTAAAAATGCCATTAATTTCTCTTGAGATGTAAAGTTGCTCAATAAGAAAAGTGAATTCACATATTTCTCATATTCACCGTTGATTTTAACAACAGAAGGAGCAATTGCGTATCCAGTTGATTTAGTAGCGTACAATGCTAATTCAGTTCTTAAGATATCTTTTTCTGCAGGCAAATGAACTTCTGCAAAGAATCCTTTAATTGCACTTTCTAATTCAGGACGCATTTGCGCTTGTGTTGCAGCATCTGCTGCAGCAAAAGCAATAAGTTGTTTCCCTAAAGTTCTTGAAATAGTGCCGTAAGAGGATGTTCTTAATAATTGTTGTAAATAATTATCGTGACGTGCTTTTTCATTTGTTAAACCATAGAAAGTATTGATGTTCGTAATAACTGTCCCGTACTTTTCTTTATTTGACGGTTTGTTTGCCCATTTATCGAATTTTGCCTCTTGAGCGGCTTTAGATTTTGCAGTTCCGAATTTAGAAAGCGCATCAATCATTCCTTGACGGTTTTTCCAATAGTTAGCAATACCAGCATATTTAGAAGCATAAATTAAGTTCAAAGCATCACTTTGATCCATATATTTTTTCATTTCATCCATTGCTGTTTTTGAACCCTCAACCCATGCTGGATAAGAAAACTTAACATTTTGCTCAATTCCACCTGCTGGCATCCAACGATTTGTCCTTCCAGGATAACCCAAAATCATAGCGAAATCATTTTCTTCAACGCCACCAATATTAACAGTTAAATGCTGCTTTGGCTTCATAGGGATATTGTTTACTGAATATTCAGCAGGATTTCCGTTTGCATCTGTATAAACGCGGAACATAGAAAAATCTCCCGTGTGACGCGGCCATTCCCAGTTGTCTGTGTCACCACCGAATTTACCAATACTTTCTGGTGGAACTCCAACCAATCTTACATCTTTAAAGTCTTGGTAAACGAAATAATAATATTCATTTCCTTGAAAAAATGAACGAACAGAAACAGTATATTTTCCTCCTTCATTGTTTTCTTTTTCGATTAAAGCAATTTCTTGATTAACTGCTTTTTCTCTTTCTGCTTCGGTCATTGTCGCAGTAAGTTTGCCTAAGATTCTTTTAGACACATCATCCATTCTAACGAAGAAACGGACGAAAAGACTTTGAGGTTTTAATTCTTCTTTTTTAGAAGCCGCCCAAAAACCGTTTTTTAAATAATTGTTCTCAGCTGATGATAATTCAGCAACTGCATCATAACCACAATGGTGATTGGTTAATAATAATCCTTCTTTTGATAAAACTTCTGCCGTACATCCACCATTGAACTGTACAACAGCATCCTTTAAAGAGTGATTGTTTATTGAATATATTTCTTCCGCTGTAAGCTGAAGACCTAATTTTTGCATATCACGTTGATTCAAACGATCTATGAACATCAAAAACCACATTCCTTCGTCAGCATGGGCAAAAGAGCCTAACAATACTAAAAAGGCAACTAAACTAATTTTAATTTGTTTCATTTTTTTGCTTTTTGGTTTAAAAACTTGCGCGGTAAAAATACCAAGAATTTTACAATTAACGACTCTATTAGACGAGCGATTCCTATAGTTTAGCGAAAAATCAATTCATCCGCGAATAACCAGGTGTTATTTCCTGCTCCTAAATGCCATTCTGGACATTTTCCGAAATTTTTGGCAGTAACACGAATTGCTGATATTGTTTTAGTTGAATTTGATTTCACAAAGAATTCTTTGTTCATTGGTCCTACATAAGTAGAAAAGGAAGGTATAGATTGATTACTTGGTGTGTTTGAGGCTATTACCGCATTAGTTTGAATTAATGGTAGCTTTTCAAAAATGATACCATCATAAGAAACTTCAACTAGAATAGACGAAGGGAAAAAGATCCATGATTTCATATCTTGTAGACAAGAAATACCGATTTCAGATAATAATCGAGGCTTATCAAATGTAATTTCTGAAATTAAATCTTGGTTATCAAATCCTTGCCAATCTCCTGTTCTAAATTCCTTTGTCCCAAAAACACCGTCAATCAACGTATTTGCTCCAGAAGCAGCATATTGATTGGCATAAGTACTTTTTAAATTTAATGTAACACTTTGGTCACGTTTGATATAATTTGCTTTTACCCAAGGACTATAATTTACAGAAATACCGGGCATCGTATTGATATCTCTTGGTCCAATTGATGAAACTTGTCTCGCCTCAATTGCTGAAGTAGCATTTATTGTAAAAGGTTCTGAATAAATGAACGTTTTCGTCGTATCATTCAAATAACGGTATTCAATTCTTATTTCCTCCCAATTGATTATTTTTTGATGACCAATTTCAACTTGTGTTGAATCATCGAAAATTCTGTTTTCAACAATAAAAAATGGGGAAGGAGTAAACCTGAAATTCTGTACAATTTCTTTTGTAACAGGGCTTACTGCGTTATAAAATTTCTTTGAACTTGGCTTAGGTCCCATTACAAAAATCAATTCTCCTCCAGCAACAATAGAGGAATGGTGAATAGCATTTGACGTCCAATCTTTGCCGTTTAAAGTGATTGTTTGAATGTATTTATTCTCTTTTGAATTATTTAAAGATTTAATTTTGAATATTTTATCATTTTCTAATTGAATGGTAACTTCATCTAATAAAGGTCGACCAAAATCGTACCAAGCATTTCCAGGTGCAATTTGATACAAGCCCATTGCGCTCATAACGTACCAGGCAGACATTTGACCGCAATCTTCATTTCCTGACAAGCCATCGGGATTGTTCGAGTACAAAGTGGTAAGAATTTGATCTACATATTCTGCTGTTTTATATTGCGCATTTGTGTAATTGTATAAGTAGGCCATGTGATGAGAAGGTTCATTCCCATGAGCATATTGTCCAATTAATCCTGTGATATCAGCCTGATCTCTTCCTGATAATTGAGATTCAGTTGTAAATAAACCGTCCAACCAATGTTCTAACGAATCTTTTCCTCCAATCATTTCGCCTAAAAGATCAATAGCATGAGGTGCATATAATGAATATTGCCAACTGTTTGCTTCAGTATAATTGAAGTTTACTTCAGACGGTTCAAAAGGAGAATACCACATTCCATCTCTTCGAGCACGCATGAATTTCGTTTGAGGATCAAATAAATTAATGTAGTTTAAACTGCTTTTATAATATTCAGTGTAAATAGTCATTTTCCCCATATCTGCAGCCATGTTAGCGATACAAAAATCATTATAGGCATATTCCAAGGTCTTTGAAACTGATTCTGGTTCGTCTCCAGAACTAATAAAACCATTTTCACGGAATTGTTTTTTCCCAAGCTCATCTATTTTTGACGTGAATACCATTGCTTTCAAAGCTTTATCAGCATCAAATCCACGAATATTTTTACTGTAAGCGTCAGCAATAACAGAAGCGCTATGATATCCAATCATACAATCTGTTTCATTTCCTGCCAATTCCCAAACCGGTAAATCTCCTCCTTGGTCAAATTGACGTAAAAATGTATGAATAAAATCATTGGTTCGTTTTGGTTGAACAATCGTATACAGCGGATTTGCAGCGCGATACGTATCCCAAAGAGAGAAAACGGTATATTGAGGGATGTTATCGGTGATGGTATGAATTTGATTGTCACGACCTCTGTAACGCCCATCGACATCACTAAAGATATTTGGCTGAAGAAAAGTGTGATACAATGCTGTGTAAAAGTTTGTAATGATATCTTTATTAGTTGATGTAGCAATATCAATTCTACCTAATTCTTCGTTCCACTTTTTTTCTGTTAGAGACTTTAATAATTCAAAGTTCCAATGAGGGATTTCTTTTTCTAGATTTTGTTGAGCTCCATTTTCATCTACTGCCGACATTCCAACTTTAATGAGAATTTGTTCTGTCGTTTCAGGAAATGTTAGCAATAATTTATGTTGACCCTTTTTAATAAAATATTTTGCTTTTTGATATGGAATTGAAGTCTCCAAATAGAAATAAAAATGCTGGTTATTTGCCCAAGCTTGTGAAATACGAGAGCCTGAGATGGTTTTTTTGTCGATTATATTTAAATAATAATCCAGCAATTTATCCCGATGATCTAAGTCTATTAAAATGAACTTTTTACCTTTTTTATTTAGAAAAGTATATTCGTGCATGCCAGCTCTTTCAGATACTGTTAATCTGGTAAGAATTTTTTGATCAATTAAATTTACTTCATAATAACCTGGTGATGCTGCTTCATCCGAATGAGAAAAAGAAGATCCATACCCTTTTTTACTTAAATATCCAGGTACTGTTTTCGGAGTGCCACTTTGAGGAACAATCAACAAATCACAATAATCAGGAACACCTGTTCCACTTAAGTGCGTATGACTAAAGCCGTAAATTATTGAATCGGAATAATGGTAGCCAGAGCAACCATCCCAACCATCATAACGTGTATCTGGACTCAATTGCATCATCCCAAATGGGGCAGAAGCTCCAGGGTAAGTGTGTCCATGTCCGCCAGCGCCAATAAAAGGATTGACAAAAGAACTATAAGCTGTTTTATCAGAAGAATTAGACGATTCCCTAGTCTCTACGTCTACGTATTTTTTTCTTGTTGTTTGGCTTTCCTTTAAGACAGTGACACTTTTGTTTTGTGCAAAAGAAATAACATTGAACAATACAAAAACAGCGAGTGTACTAAATTTAAACATGTTATTTTTTTAAAGTGTTCCAAAATAAATGCGCTGCAGTTCCCAGAACGGCTGCATTTTTATCATGTAAGGATGAAATTCGAATATCTATCTTGTCTTTATAGATAATTAGAATATTCTCTTCTAAAGCCAATTTTACTTTATGAGCAAAATCACCTTTGTGTTGTGCAATACCGCCAAATAATACATATGCTTTGGGACTTGAATAACAAGCGTAATCAGCTAACGCAGAACCAAGAATTTGAGCAGTATAATCTACAATTTCTTGTGCGAAAAGATCACCTTTATCAGCCAATTCAAAGACATCTTTTGCTGTTGGATTTTCAAGAGTAATTAATGCTGATAACATTTTGTTCTCTGAGTCTAATTCTTTAATACTCCTAACAACGCCTGTTGAAGAGCAATATGTTTCTAAGCAACCATTTCTAGTACATCCACATAAACGTCCGTTCGGAATAACTCGAATATGCCCATATTCACCAGCGAAACCGTCATGTCCGTATACTAATTCACCATTCACAACCACACCGCTTCCAACACCAGTACCCAAAGTTATTGTTACAAAATCTTTTAAATCACGTGCATTACCAAAAATCATTTCTCCCATTGCTGCAGCGTTTGCATCATTGGTTAATAAAGCAGGTTTGTGGAATTTTTCTTCGAAAAGTTGTGATAATGGGATTATTCCTTTCCAAAGTAAGTTTGGAGCGTATTCAATATTTCCGGTGAAGTAATTACCGTTTGGTGCACCAATGCCAATTCCAAGAATTAAGTCTAAGTAACCAGCTTTTTCTAAATCAGTATAAATTGCATCTATTAATAATTGTGGTTCAAGAAAATCTTTTGTTGAAAAATCTTTTTCATACAAAACATCTCCATCCTTGTTTACTAAGCCAAATTCAGTTAAGGTGCCACCAATATCTATTCCCAGAGCGTAATGATCTGTCATATTCTTTTTAAATTATTGTATTCCATTCATTATAAAACTGTTGCAAGTACTCCTCCATGAATACATGTCTTCGTTGTCCAATTTTTGATGCTGTTTCAGTATTTAATCTATTTTTTAAAAGTAGTAATTTTTCGTAAAAATGATTCACCGTATGACTTTTTGCATTCGCATAAGACTCAAAACTATCATGCATTTCTGGTTTTGAATCGGGAAGATACATTGGTCTGTTTTTATTTCCACCAAAAGCGAATGCTCGAGCAATACCTATAGCGCCAATTGCATCCAAACGATCAGCATCTTGAACAATTTTACCTTCTATACTCTGCATTTTATCTTCCACATTTGCTCCTTTGTATGAAACACCATCAACTATTTCTTTTACATTTTGTGCTTTAATCTCAGAACAACCATAATCCATAAGTAGTTCGTAAGCTATATTTCCACCTGCATTTAAAACCCCTCCATTCATTTTATGATCAGAAATATCATGTAAAAGTGCCGCTAATTCAATTATTTCTCTGTCACCTCCTTCTTTTAATTGAAGATGCAAGGCCATTTTGTAGACTCTTTCTATATGAAACCAATCATGTCCGGTGGCATCATGTTTAAACACTTCTTGTACATGTGATTTTATTTTTTGAACCAATTCCGACATAATTATTTGAGCTTTATTAAATCAAAAATCTGAAAACTCCCATTTGGTATTGTTGCGTATAAAGATTGATTATCTGTACACATTGAAAAGTAATTGCCGTTTGCAAAAGGTCTCCAAGAAACGCCATAATCAATTGAATAATCGATTCCACTAGTTCCACATGCATAAAACACTCCATTTACCTCGATTACACAAGAACGATATCCTCTTGTTTGCTCTTCAGCATTGATCCAAAATTCACCTCCATCATCTGTAAAAAAGCAGGTGTTTAAACACAAATCAGGATTGGCATAATCTCCACCTACGACAACACCTATCTGATCTGAAATCATGCAAATAGAAAAGGCACCACTCGATTCGCTTGTCATATATGGCAGCGACGTGATTTTCCACGATTTCCCTTTATCCGTTGATTTGAAAAACCTACTTTTTTTACCGCCAGAAACAAAAATAAAAGTACTATCATTCATCACGTGCACTGTTGTGCCACTTGCCGCAAAACCAGCTTCTCCTTCATAGCTTTCTACTTTTCCTTCACATGGAGTCCAAGTGTTTCCTCCATTTTCACTTTTGAATAAGGAGAAAAAACCATCTTTTGGATCTCCCATAATAAAACCAGTTTTTCCATAGAAATCCATGCCGTCTAAAAAAGTTCCTATCCAAATACTTGTTGACGGAGCTATAAATTCAATGAATTTTGAAGTGTCAACTTTGGCTAATAATCCGAAAGTTCCGCTTTGCATTCCAAAAAGAAAGTCATTTGAGAATTCAATATCTCGAACCTCTTCGAATTTTTTATTTTTCAGGAAATTTTTTGAATATTCATTTCTTAAGTTAGTTGAAAACAAAGTGCCATTTGAATTTCCAGTATAAATGATACTATCTCTAAAAATGATACTTCTTGAGTAACAATCGTCACTTGTGTATTGAATGATTTTAGCGGTTTTATTTTTGCGTGTATATTTGTTTTCTTGTGAATAAACACCTGAAAAAAACAACAATAGACTAATTACTTTTAAAACGCTCATTAAATTTGGCATGTTGTTCTTTTTTTAATAAATCAAGATTTGATGGAATTTCTCTTTTCCACCGTTTGTGCGACCAGATCCAATGTTCTGGTTTATCAATAATTTCCGTTTCTAATAAATGTATATGTTTTTCTGTGATTGAACCCCATTCTTGTTTTCTTGGGGTATCAGTAATCAATTTAAGGTCCATTTCATAATAACCACGCATCACTTTTCTGGTTGCAAAAAACACAACTGCAAAATCATATGTATGTGCCATTTGTTCTACTCCAAAAAGTATCGCCGTTTCTTGATTTAAAAACTTGGTCCAATATGCTTTTGTTGAATCACCCGGAGATTGATCCGCTAATGTTAAAATGGCAATTGGTTGGCCACTATTCTTTTGGATTTCCTCTTTGAAGTTTTTCGCATGAATAACATTCATTCCGAAACGCATTCTACGTTCATTGATTTTTTTATCCCAAAATTTACTCGTCATAGGCATTCCAATTCCCATCGCTTGGTGTTTAAAAAGAAAACTTTGAGATGAAATCAACCATTCCCAATTATTATAATGGCCAGATACAAGAATTACGCTTTTGTTTTGAGAAAATAAATCGTCCATTAGTTCAGCATTGTTGACTTTAAAACGACGAGACAACTCTTTTTTTGAAATCGATAAATTCTTGATTCCTTCAGCTAATAAGTCGCAGAAATGAAGGTAGAATTGGCGTTTTAATTGTTTTAATTCTTTCGGCGATTTATCGGGAAATGAACGCTTCAAATTTTCTTCAATTACCTTTTTGCGATAGGGGAAAACAGTTGCTAAAATCAGGAAGAAAAAATCAGTAAAAATGTATAAAATACCTAATGGTAAATAGGAGAGAGGCAGGACCAAAAAGTAATATGCAAATTTCGCCATCATCTATTTGTATTTATCCCCCCATAATTTATGAATGATTTCTTCTAGTTCTTGTTCTTTTTTAGTGCTGCCTGCTGCAAAGAAAGCAGTTCCTTTTATTTCTTCAGGTAGAAACTCTTGTTGAACAAAATTGCCGGGGTAATCATGTGAATACAAGTAGTTTTTACCATATCCCAACTCCTTCATTAACGCTGTCGGAGCATTTCTTAGGGGTAATGGAACTCCTAGGTTTCCGCTTTTGCGAACTTCTTCTTGTGCACGATTAATTGCCATATAAGCACCGTTTCCTTTTGGTGAAGAAGCAAGATAGATTGTGCATTGCGCCAAAATTATTCGTGCTTCAGGAAAACCAACTGTTTCAGTGGCCTGGAAGCAATTGTTGGCAATCAAAAGCGCATTCGTATTTGCTAACCCAATATCTTCTGCTGCAGAAATAATTAACCTTCTTGCGATAAATTTTGGATCTTCGCCTCCTTCTACCATTCGGGCTAACCAATAAATCGCAGCATTTGGATCACTTCCTCTTATTGATTTTATAAATGCAGAAATTATATCATAATGTTGTTCACCATCTTTGTCATACATAGCAAGGCTTTGCTGCGCTGATTCTTGAACAATTTCATCTGTGATTTTAATTATTGTATCACTTTTAAATGTTCCGATGATAATCTCAAAAACGTTTAACAGTTTCCGTGCATCACCACCAGAAATGGTTAGAAGTGCAGTTGTTTCTTCTAGTATGATATTTTTCTCTTTCAGAACGATATCTTCACGTATAGCTCTTTCAAGCAGGTTGAGTAAATCTTGTTTTGTGTGAGAAGTCAAGGTATAAACCTGACAACGTGACAATAAAGCCGAAATAACTTCAAAAGAAGGATTTTCAGTTGTAGCACCAATTAATGTAATTAAACCTTTTTCAACTGCACCTAAAAGTGAATCTTGTTGTGATTTCGAAAAACGGTGAATTTCATCAATGAACAAAATGGTTCCTTTTTGTTGAAACATTCCACCTTGTTCAACGCGATTGATGATTTCTCGAACGTCTTTCACGCCAGAAGAAATAGCTGACAACGTATGAATTGGACGTTTTAATTCAAGTGCAATAAGTTGCGCCAAAGTCGTTTTTCCAACACCAGGTGGACCCCAAAAAATCATGGACGGAATCAAACCAGAATCCAGTGCTCGTCTAAGAGAAGCTCCATTTTTCAACAAATGTTCCTGCCCAATATATTCATCCAGTTTTTTTGGACGCATACGTTCTGCTAAAGGTGCAAGGAATGACATTGTTTTAGTAATTAATATTAGAATTCAAAGATAAGCTTGTTAATTGAATTAATAGTTACGAGTTGCTAGTTACGAATTACAAGTTTTAAACACATCAACTCATTACTTCTATAAAGTAAATTCAATTTTCATTAGGGTTTAGTGGGAATTTTGCAATTGTTTTAAAACGTTCGCCTTGTTTTTCTAGGCAAAAATTCCAGAATAAATCATTTTTGGTATTTAAAATATCTTCTGTTTCTATATTGTTTGCTACAATCCAAGAGTTTTCTTTCAACTCTCCTTTCAATTGGTTTTTACCCCAACCTGAATAACCCAAGAAAAAACGAATTTTAGAATTGTTGGATGGTTCTAATAATAAAAGTTCTTGTATTTGTTCATATTCTCCACCGAAAAATAGCTCATCGTTAATTGGAATACTTCCTTCAATAACGTTTCCTAATGAATGAATATAAAATAAACTTTGCGTTTCAACTGGTCCACCAACACTTATGCGCGCATGATTGTCAGGGAAACTTTCGTCGACCTCATGTAAATCAATATCGAGATAGTTGTTTAAAACAAATCCAAATGTTCCGTCATCATTATGATCACACAATAGAATGACTGATCTTCTGAAGAAATCTTCATCCAAAAAAGGGTCAGAAATTAAAATATTTCCAACCTGAGGTTGTTTGTTATTCTTAAATGAAAAGTCGAGCACAAAATTAAATTTAGATTAAACAAAGAAACTAAAAGAATTAGAATTTCAAACACTTCTTAAAACAAAAAAGGCATTCAATACTGAATGCCTAATGCGGTTACTATCTATTTTTAAAGCAATGTTGTCGGACAAACATATTCTGTTTTCGGAATAGTTGTTCCTGAAATATCAGAAAATCCACCTTCCACATCTACAAAATTATCCCATCCTCGAGCTTTTAATATTGAAGCAGCAATCATACTCCTATATCCTCCTGCGCAATACAAATAGAACATTGTGTCTTTTGGTACCTCAGCTAAATGTTGGTTTATTTCATTTAATGGGATGTTAATAGCACCTTTTACGTGTTCTGATTCAAATTCACTTTTGCGTCGAACATCAATTAAAATTGGATCTGAAGCATAAATTTTCTCAAGTTCTGTTGCTGAAATTCTATTTACAACATCAACTTCTTTATGGCTATTCAACCAGCTTTCAAAACCACCTTCTAGATATCCAACAGCATAATCATATCCAACACGTGAAAGGCGAATGACAGCTTCTTTTTCCCTTCCTGGCTCAGCAATTAGCAGTATTTCTTGTTTTATATCAGAAATCATTTCTCCAACCCAATTTGCAAAGCTACCATCTAAACCAATATTAATACTATTTGGAATAAATCCTTTTGAGAATTCCTCTGGTGACCGAGTGTCCAAAATCAACACTTCCGTTTCATTTGCCACTAATTCAAAATCATTAGGATTTAAGGGATTACTCGCTCGTTCAATAACAATATCTAAACTTTCATATCCATGAATATTCATCAGCACATTTTTCGGGAAATACCCTGGAGGATTTGTCAAGCCGGTTAAAACTTCTTTCACAAATTCTGCTTTCGTCATATCAGGACGCAATGCATAATTCGTTCTTTTTTGATTCCCTAAAGTATCTGTTGTTTCCTTACTCATCTTTTTGCCACAAGCACTTCCTGCACCATGATTAGGATAAATTATCAAGTCATCACTCAATGGCATAATTTTATTTCTTAACGAATCATACAAATGTTCAGCTAACATTTCTTGTGTCAATTCAGCAATTACATGTTGAGCTAAATCAGGCCTACCAACATCACCAATAAACAATGTGTCGCCAGTGATTAATGCATGCTCTTTTCCGTTTTCATCAATCAGCATATATGTTGTGCTTTCCATTGTATGCCCTGGAGTATGTATGGTTTTTACGGTATAATCCCCAACTTTAAACAATTGATTGTCTGTTGCTATAATTGCATCAAAATTTGGCTTAGCTGTAGGTCCGTAAACAATTTGAGAACCAGTTTTTTTAGCCAAGTCTAAATGACCACTTACAAAATCAGCATGAAAATGTGTTTCAAACACATACTTGATATGTGCATTGTCTTTTATTACACGATCAATGTAAGGTTGAACTTCACGTAAAGGGTCAAAAATAGCTGCTTCGCCTTCTGATTCAATATAATATGCTGCATGTGAAATACAGCCGGTATAAATTTGTTCAATTTTCATGACTTCAACATTTAATGAATTAAAGCAAATTTAGTGAAAGTCAATTTTTTTTAAAGTAATGTAAGTTGCTTTAAAATATGATTTTGGTCATGAAATGGAAGGGTTATAAGAAAACTGGTGGCTTTCGGATATCAATTTTCGCATCCTGGAACATTGAGGATGTATTTCTTATGCTTAAAAGAAAACTTTTGTTTCCGCCGATTGGAGTCCAATAGAAAGATAAAGCCCAGCAATGCATGTTTCTAGACAGCGTAAAGCGCGCATTTGTAATTTGGGGATTAATCATGTCAAAATTTAATGTTGACGCAAGTTTCCATCTTTTTGTGAAGCTGATATCGCCATTTAAAACCAATGTTTGCAGTTGGTTGAATGTCGAAGTGTTAGTTGCTTTTTTATCCGTATTTACATCAACTGAATAAACATGAGAAAAGGACATTTTCCAAGGAATATTGAAATTTAAAATGTATTCGGGATGCAATGCGTAGTAATTGAAATCGGCATTCCAATTGGAATTAATTAAATCTTTCGTTTCATTTAAAACTTCTCGACTTTTCTTAGAAGTCAGCGTTAAAGTTGTGGTGAAATTATTCCGAGTAAACCTTCCCAATGTATTTTTTGAACTTAATGCAAATTGAGAAATCGTAGCTCCAGTGCTGTCAATCCAACCATAAGGACTAAAAACTGATGTTGCCACGAAATTCAACCATTCAATAGGATTGATTCTCATGTTTAAAGATAAATCTGATAGATTCATAGAATCCTTCATGAAATCATAATTTCCATTGATTGATAACATGTCAACGATACGTGTTTTTTTAAATCCAGTTAATGTGTCTTTATCTGATTTGCGTTTCAATTCAAACGTATTATTAAATCCAAAAGTTAATTGTGCTGCTCCTTTGCCGTTGTAAGAACTATAAATACTGTTCTCAAAAGGTGAATAGGTTAAGGATGCTTGATTTACACCAACATTAGCCGTTACTAATTGATTAAGTTGAGGAACGTATCTAAATCCAAATGAAGGAGTTATGATGTGTCTTAGTAATGGATTTTTTTTTCCGATAAATTTATAATAACTATAAATCATTGTTGTTAATTGCGCATTAAATGTAAGTTCATGCGCCATGCCAGATTTACGAAGTGTATCAATCGCAGTTTTATTAGTTACAATATTGTATTGCTTTTCAATCTGTTGGAAATTAATTTTATTAGAATAAGTAATCGATGGATTAAACTTCACTGTATTTTTAAAAAAAGAGGTAGTTGTTTGAATGGCAACATTTTGATTAAATCCATTAAAAAATTGAGATCCAATTTCACTGAAGTTTTTATCGCGAAGTAAATCGTCCTTAAATGTTGATTTGTTTAGCCCTTCCATGTTGTAAGTCATACCCATTCGAGAGAGTAATTGTTGCATGCCATTACTTCCATGAATAAACTTCTTAAATGGAAAAAATCGCGTGATATTTACATTTAAAACGGGTGATATTAATGACATATTTTTAGTCAACGAATTTTGTCTGATTGACATTTTCATTCCCATTGAAACTGGTTTACCTGGAAACGATCTAGTGATGTTCATGTCAGAATTAAAGCTATTATTGAAATATTGTGCATTTAAAGGATCTAAATTGTTTTTTGATTTATTATCAGAAATAAAATTAACATTCGCTGAAAAGTTCCAAAATGGATTTGATTTTAATTCTTTTTTATGAATCCAAATGACACTCAATTTATTAGATTTTGTACTATCTGGAAAACCACTTTTAAACTGCTGAAAACCAAGGTCTAAATTTCCACGATAACCATACATTTTGGCGTATTCTAGGTTGTTACGCAACCCCCAACTTCCTCTTGAGTACAAGTTTGCATATATGGAAGTCTGCATGTGTTCATTGATAGGTAGGTAATACCCAAGATTTTGAACCCCAAAACCATAAATTGATAATGGAACTACTTCCGGAAAAAGTATCCCATGTGTACGTTCTTTTTGCTGTGGAATAACACTAAATGGCAATCCAAGTGGAGTAGGTACTCCTTTAATCCATAGATTCATTGGTCCTGTCACAATGCGTTCATCAGGAATCATCACCGCTTTAGAAAGTTGAAAATGATAATGTGGTTCTTCCAAATTACACGTTGTAAAACGACCGTTTTTAAAATGAATTTGATCATTTGGATGCCTTTTCGCAACACCCATATATAAATACATTTCATCTTGTTGAATCGCTAATTCTTCAATATATCCTTTTTCAGTAGTGAAATTATACCTGATACTTGAAGCTTTTATTTCTTCTGAACCTTCCGAGAATTTTGGAAATTCGACTTTATTACTGTCTTTATCGAATGCATATTGAGCTAAGATTTCATTTTTATCTAAATCAATTAAAATGTATCCAGCCGACATATTGATTTCACCATTATTTACTTTAGCATCCCCGTATAAATGAACTTGCTTTTTTTTTAGATCCGTATAAATTGAATCACGAGCACTATAATAAATTATATCTTCAAAAGAATCATCATTTAGTCTTAATGTGTCTTTTATTCTATTTGTTTGACCGTAACCAACCGTTGAGCCAAACATTATTAACAATAAGCCGAAGATAAGTATCAGTATGGAACGTTTTTTGGTCAAGAATGAAATGTAATTTTGTTTTTAGTCATCAATACGACTACAAAACTATTAAAATTAGCTCGTCGCAATGGAAAAAATATTGACATATAACAGATTCAATCTAATTTTATTGCTTCTTGTCATCTTTGGCGGAAGAAATTCATACGGACAAAACACTACAACCGAACGACCAACTATCAAAACAATAGTTATTGATGCGGGTCATGGAGGAAAGGATCCGGGTTGTCATGGGGCTTCTGCAAACGAAAAAAATGTATGTCTTTCAATCGCATTGAAGTTAGGCGATCAAATAAAGAAAAAATACCCAGGAATAAAAGTTATTTATACACGTGATAAAGATGTTTTTGTTGAACTAGATGAACGCGCAAATATTGCAAATAAAGCAAAAGCAGATCTTTTCATTTGCATACACGCTAATGCTGCTAGTCCTGCCGCTTATGGTGCAGAAACATATGTTTTAGGTTTACACAGAACAGAGTCACAACAAAAGGTTGCTGAAAGGGAAAATTCAACCATTTTTCTTGAAGATGATAAAGGAGAGAAGTACAAGGATTTTGATTTGTCTCCTGATGCACTTATAGCGAGGCAAATTCAATTATCGGTATTTTTAGATCAGTCGATAAGTTTCGCAGATAAATTACAAAAAGAATTCACGAAATTAAATAGATATAACAGAGGGGTTAAACAAGCTGGTTTTTTGGTGCTTTATAAAACGACTATGCCTAGTGTACTTATTGAAACTGGGTTTTTAACGAATCCATCTGAAGAAAAATTTCTTGCTGATACTGCAGGACAGAAGAAAATGGCAACGTCTATGTTTTCTGCTTTTGAAAGTTACAAAAATGAATTGGAAGGAATTGATGATAAGACAGCTAATTCATTAAATAACAATTTAGAAGTGGTTTCAAATACAATTGATGAAAATCTCCACAAAGACAAAGTTGTGTTCAGAGTTCAGATCGAAACGTCAGAAACAAAAATCTCATCTACTTCATCAAAATTTAAAGGGATAAAAGTCTTTGAGTATAAGCAGGATAACCTTTACAAGTACACTTTTGGTGAATATGAAAAGGATTTTGCAAGTGCTAGTAAATACAAAAATGAATTAAGAGAAATGGGTTATCAACATGCTTTTGTTGTTGCCTTTCTTAATGGAGAACGTATTAATTTAGAAAAAGCTATTAAATTAGCAGAAAATTAATGTTTTGAAAATCTCTAAAGAAATAAAAACGGGTGTAATTACCATTGCAGCAATTGGATTATTGATTGCAGGAGTAAACTTCTTGAAAGGTAATAGCTTTTTAGGAGGAGATGAAGTTTATTATGCTTATTTCCCAAATTCTGGCGGTGTACCAGTTGCTGGTTCAGTAATGGTAAATGGAGTAGTTGTAGGGAAGGTTTTAAGTATAGATCTTACTAAAAGTAAGGATAGTTTGAAGAAAGTTTTAATTACTTTTAATATCCAAGAAGACAATTTTAAAATTCCGAGAGGTTCGAAATTAGAAGCTGGTTCAATCGACTTGTTCAATAAAGGTTTATTACTTTCCCTTAATACTGATATTTCAAAAGGTTTTTTTAAACCTGGTGATAAGATACAAGGCGTTGTAACAGTAGATATAACAACTCAGGTTAAAGCATACGCTGATCCATTGGTGCAAAAAGTTCAGACTGCGTTAGGCTCTATTGATAAAATGGTGACTTCGTTATCCGCATTTTGGGACACGACAGCAACTTCAGAAATAAAAGGAAGTTTAAAAGAATTACAAATTGCTATTCATAAATTAGGAAACGTTGCCGGTGAAGTAGAATCGCTCGTTGGCGAGGAAAAAGTTAAATTCGGTAGAATATTATCAAATGTTGAAAGCATATCTCTAAATCTTAAAAAGAGTAATGATCAAATTTCTGCTGTTCTTGGGAATGCTCAAAAAATTACTGACGATTTAGTTTCTGCAGATTTTAAAACTGTTATTGGAAATGCATCGGCCACCTTAAAAAACCTGAATACTGTTTTAGATCAAGCTCAAAAAGGTGAAGGTACGCTGGGAAAGTTATTAGGAGATGAAGCGTTGTATAATGAATTAGTAAACACGAATAAGGAACTTCAAAATCTTGTTAATGACTTGCAATTGCACCCTGAAAGATATATTCATTTCTCTTTGTTAGGAGCAAAAACGAAAGGTGTTCCTTTAACAAGTCGTGAAGAAAAAAAATTAAGACAATTATTGGACTCCGTCCCAAATTAAAAGAAATGATTTCAAGTATTCTATTTGGCTTATTATTTATAGGTGGATTTGGATTTTTCACTTATAATATTCTAAAAATCCGCTCTAATGTTCTTTTAGGGAGAGACGTTGATCGAAAAGGTAATAGAGCCGAACGTTGGAAGACTATGGCACTTGTCGCTTTAGGACAAAAAAAGATGTTCTCTCGTCCGATACCAGCATTATTGCATTTAGCGCTGTATGTCGCTTTTATTATTACTCAAATTGAGTTAGTTGAAATCATCATTGACGGGCTTTTTAATCAACACCGCTTTTTTCATGAGTCACTCGGTGGTTTTTACACGTTCATGATTAGTTTCATAGAAATACTTTCCTTTTTAGCACTGGTTGCAACGGTGATATTTTTGTCAAGAAGAAACTTATTAAAACTTCCTAGACTTAATATGAAAGAATTGGCTGGATGGCCAAAAAAGGATGCAAATTTGATTTTAATAATGGAAATCGTTTTAGTATCATTCATTTTCACAATGAATGGGGCAGACGAAACAGCTCAACTATTAAAAGGTAATGAAAGCTATGGTTTTTCAATTAGCAGTGCAATCGGTCCACTGTTTTTTGGTGGGATTAATTCAATAGAAACATTACATGTTATTGAACAAATCGGTTGGTGGGGACATTTCTTTATGGTTTTACTTTTTCTAAATTACCTTCCTTATTCTAAGCATTTTCATATCTTATTAGCGTTCCCTAATACCTATTTTTCTAATTTAAATAAAAAGGGTAAACTTACTAATATGGAGTCAGTTACAGCTGAAGTAAAATTAATGATGGACCCAGCAGCAGATCCTTATGCCGTACCTGTAGATGCGTCATCTGAACCACAAAGATTTGGAGCAAAAGATGTCACGGATTTGACTTGGAAGAATTTACTTGATGCTTATACTTGCACTGAATGCGGTCGATGCACGTCTTCTTGTCCTGCTAACATCACAGGAAAAAAATTGTCACCACGAAAAATCATGATGGATACGAGAGATCGTTTAACTGAAGTTGGTGATAATATTAGGAAACATGGTAAGGATTTTTCTGATGGGAAAAGCTTGTTAGGGGATTATATTACTGAGGAAGAAGTTTGGGCGTGTACTTCGTGTAACGCATGTGTTCAGGAGTGCCCTGTAAATATCGATCCATTATCCATAATTATAGATTTAAGAAGGTTTTTAGTTATGGAAGAATCTAAAATGCCAACCGAACTTACGGGTATGTTGACGAATATAGAAAATAATGGTGCTCCTTGGCAATTTTCACCTAATGATCGCTTAAATTGGGCAAATGAAGACTGAGGAGGAGGTTGACTTAAATGAAAAGATTACAAAATGGTCTTATCAAGGTTATTTTAACGCCTTTATCCCCTCAAGAATAGAATCGTGTAGAAATTTAACTGAAAAATGGCTTAAAAATCACCATTTCAAGTATCACGGATTATTGATGGGAAAACCAAGAAGCGTAAATTATCATTGGATTGACAATCACATTGTTCGAGCAACCCGTTACGAAGGAAAGTTTTCAGATTTAATCGTGACGAAAGCCAGTATTCAAGTTTTTGAAAAATAAGTTATGAGTTTGAATGTACCTACAATGGCCTCTATGATGGCCCAAGGAGAAACGCCGGATGTACTTTTTTGGGTCGGATGCTCAGGAAGTTTTGATGACCGTGCGAAGAAAATCACGAAAGCAGTAGTGAAAATTCTAAATAATTGCAATGTAAAATTTGCTGTTCTTGGTACAGAGGAAAGTTGTACTGGAGATCCGGCAAAACGAGCAGGAAATGAATTCACCTTTCAAATGCAAGCGATGATGAATATCCAAGTTCTAAATGGATATGACGTAAAGAAAATTGTAACTGCTTGTCCACATTGCTTCAATACCTTGAAAAATGAATACCCTGAACTTGGTGGAGTATATGAAGTGATTCACCATACTCAACTTATTCAAGACCTTATTAATACAGGTAAAATGAGCTTAAAGGACGGTGGAATTTATAAGGGTAAGAAAATTACTTTTCATGATCCATGTTATTTAGGTCGTGCAAATGATGTTTATGAAGCTCCAAGAGAATTGATTGAAAAGTTAGATGCTGAACTGGTCGAAATGAAACGGTGTAAAACCAATGGACTTTGCTGTGGAGCAGGTGGTGCGCAAATGTTCAAGGAAGCCGAAAAAGGGAACAAAGAAATTAACGTGGAAAGAACTGAAGACGCGCTTGAAACAAATGCTGAAATTATAGCTACTGGTTGTCCGTTTTGTAACACGATGATGACCGACGGTGTTAAAAACTTCAATAAAGAAAATTCAATTCAAGTTTTAGATATTGCTGAATTAATCGCAAATGCAGCTGAATTATAAATATATGTTCGAGTCATTTCCTGAAAATAGTCAAGTGTGGATTTATTCTTCAACACGTTTTTTTACAAATGAAGAAGAAGATTTCATTACTTCAAATCTAGATCAATTTATTAGTCAGTGGGCAACTCATGGAACAGGGTTGTTTGCCAATGCTACTATTCTACATCATTCTTTCATTGTTATTGTTGCAGATGAGAATAAGGTAAAATCATCAGGATGTTCAATTGATTCGTCCGTTCGTTTTATTAAAGACTTAGGAAAAGAACTGAATATCGACTTTTTTAATAGAATGTCTATCCTTCTCAAGAAAGAGGATGAATACAAAAGGATTCATTTTTCAGATTTGTCGAATCATTTAGAGTATGAAATGTTTAATCCAATGGTGAAAACGTTAAAAGATTTGAGAGAAAAATTTATATTACCAGTATCTGAATCTGAACTGATTAGATAATTAAATTGTTCTATTTTTTCTCGAAGTTTTCTTGTCACTCAATCTGATTCCTCCGAGTAACTTTAAAGAATAAAAAGTTTGTCGGTAAATAAAGTCATTAAATCGTATTGATTTATTATCGAAATCGGATACAATAAAAACAAAAAACTTTGGTACAGAATACCCGCCAATTAATCGAATATCATATCTTGGAGCAATACCAATAAATCCTCTAGAAATTTCATTGATTGTGTAAAATTTAGCTTGAACAGCAAATCCAACTCCAAACAATGCAGAAAATTGCCAATTTTTCAACTTATTCACATATGCATACCCAGGAATTGCACCAATATCAATTGATGAAATAACACTTGAAGAGGTTTTTGTTTGCGTTGAATCAATTAAAGCATAAGGAGTTATTGATTCCTTACCATTGCCGACGCCAAATATGTTTAATGAATTTTTTATGTACCATGTTTTCACTTCTTTGTCGTAATGACCAGTTTTCCCTTTTAACGCAGACATTTTAAAATTCTTATCATGAAAATACCAGACATTGGCAGAGAAACTTACAGTGTTAATGTTTGGTTTAATATCATTAGGATGCAGCTTGTTTAGTGTGTCATTCCATTTGTATGCATCAAGAATTGCATAGCCTCGATAGCTTCTTATATCGATATCAAAAAATGTTTTTTTAATGGTAAAGTCAAATCCAAAATCAAATGGAATAGTTTTACCAAAACGACTAACAGGTCTAAAATTACCAGGTAAGGGAACTCCAATTCTTAATGCAAACCATTTATAACAAATTCCAAAACCTAAAATCGTTCTAAAATTATTCTTGTATTTTAGTTTGTGTATAGCAGTACTGTAATCATAATGCATTGAAAACGGGGCAGAGGTGTAGCCTAAATCAGAATATAGTATTACTTTTTTTGTATAAAGCGTATAAGGCAACGTATCAATTTGACTGAGAAGTCCAAACGGTAAAAAAACCAAACAAATTATGATTTTATTTTTCAATGCCTTCTAAATGCAAAATAAATGAATATTCTTTCGCTGTTTCTTTCCTCTCCTGAGTTCTTCCAGATCCACCGCCATGACCTGCGTCCATATTACAATCAAATAGCAAAGGATTGTCATTTGTTCTCATTTCACGAATTTTAGCAACCCATTTCATCGGCTCCCAATATTGAACTTGAGAATCATGATATCCAGTCGTAATATAAATTGAAGGATAATCCATCGTTTTTACATTGTCATATGGGGAATAATTTAACATGTAATAGTAATATTCTTCATCATTGGGATTCCCCCATTCTTCATACTCTCCAACAGTTAAAGGAATTGTCTCGTCCAACATTGTTGTAACTACATCGACAAATGGAACTTGTGCAATTACTCCTTTCCATAAATAAGGTGCCATATTAATAACAGCTCCCATTAATAATCCTCCAGCACTTCCTCCTTGAGCATAAATTTTATTTTTATCACAATAACCTTTCATTCCTAGGTATTCAGCTGCATTTATAAAATCAGTAAATGTATTTTTCTTCTTTAGAAATTTACCATTTTCGTACCATTGCTCACCCATATATTTACTTCCTCTAATATGAGCTACCGCATACACAAAACCACGATCTAATAGACTTAGTCTTGTCGCACTAAAGACATCTGGTAAAGTATATCCATATGAACCATATCCGTAGAGTAGGCAAGGCGCTTTTGATAAATCAGTTCCTTTTTTATAAACCAAAGAAACAGGGATTTTCGAACCGTCATTTGCAGTTGCCCATATTCTTTGGGATTCATAATCGTTCGGATTAAATGATTTATCCAATAATTCTTTTCTGAACCACAATTCTCGGGTATTGTCGTTTAGATTATAATTGTAAACAGAAGAAGGTGTTGTCATTGAATTATAACTGAAAAACAAATTACTTGCTTCGTAATTATCATTAAGACTTAAACCTGTGAAATATGTTTCTTCATCAAAAGAGATTGTCTCAGTTTTAGTTGATTTCAAATTAAGAATATTAATCTTTTTTAACCCATTTATTCTAATCTCTGTAATTAAAAAATCCTTAAGAGGTAAAAATCTTTCAATTAACGTTTCTGAAGAATGAGGGATAATAACTTTACAATTACTTATCGACTCCGGAGGTGATTGACAAAATAATAATTGTTTATTTTCAGCATCTTTATTTGAAAGTATATAAAAACCATTTTCATGGTGATCCACTTCATATAGATGACCTTTATCCCTTGAAAGAAAAACAATTGGAGCGCTTGAAGGAATATCTGAATCAATGAATCTCATTTCAGAAGTAGTAGAACTGTAACTATAAATAAATATGTATTTATCTGTAATTGATTTTGTGATTGAAACAGCAAATTTCTCGTCATCTTCCTGGTAAACAAGTATATCATTTTTTGAATCGGTTCCTAAAACATGTCTAAAAATTTGAAATTCTCTTAACGTTTGTGGATCTTTTTTGACGTAGAAAAGCGTTTTATTATCATTTGCCCAAACGATAGTGCCGTCAGTGTCTTTAATTTGATCTTTTAAAAATTTATTGCTTTTGTTTTCTCGAATTGTAATTGTATATTTTCTTCTTCCGACGAAATCTTCACTGATGGCTAACAATTCGTTATTAGGTGAAGGAGCCCATTCAGCTAATTCATAAAATGGTTTTCCTTTTGCTCTAACATTTTCATCTAGAAACAAATGTTCTTTTGTTCCATCCAATTGGTACACTAACACATAATCCTTCTCCGCTTCATTTCTAATTTGATATGTTTTATTGTTCATTTTAAAAGGAGAACTCACATCATTCGGATTGATTCGACTGTTAAATTCATCCAAAAGATTTTTCTGAAGACCCTCGAAAGAACTGAAATATTTTTTTGAATTCTCGTTCTCTAAGGCTAAATAATCTAAAACAGGTTGCGAATCTCTATCATTCATCCAATAATAATCATCAACTCGTGTGTGATTGTGTAAAACTAAATCCTTAGGGATTTTATTTGCTATGGGCTGATTAGACATAGAATTCGTAGATTTAACTTGTGTATTGGCAAAAAATGGAGTCATCAAAACAAGTGTTAGGATTTTGCGCATTGTAAGTAATTTAGAGTGTAAAAATAAAAGAATTAATATTGACTGCTTCAACTAATTGAGATTCTTTTTTCTTTCCTTAAATTTGTGGTTTATGAAAAAGATTTACAAATTTTTACTAAATAAATTACCTCGTCCTCTATTGATTCGTTTGAGCTATCCATTTAAGTTGATTGCTCCTCTTTTATTTAAAGGGTATAATGTTGAATGTCCTGTTTGTGAAAAATCATTTTCAAAATTTTTATCCTATGGTTCAGATATAGCACATAGAGAAAATGTATTATGTCCTTATGATTTAACCTTAGAAAGACACAGATTAATGTGGCTTTATCTGAAAGATTCTTCCGATTTTTTTACCGCAAAAAAATTGAATGTTTTGCATATTGCTCCTGAACAATGTTTTCATAAAAGATTCAAGGCACAAAAGAATTTAAATTATCTAACTGGTGATTTAGTTTCGCCAATAGCAGATTTGCATTTTGATTTACATGAAATCCCATTAGAAGACAATCGTTTTGATGTCGTTTTTTGCAATCATGTAATGGAACATGTCGATGATGCCTTGCAATGTATGAAGGAATTGCATAGAGTTATGAAGCCAGGTGGTTGGGGTATCATGCAAGTGCCTCAGGATTTTAATAGAGAAGAAACATTGGAAGATTCCAATATTGTTAGTCCTGAAGACAGAGAGAAATACTACTGGCAAAAAGACCATGTTAGACTATTTGGTATAGATTATCCAAAATGGTTAGAGAAAGCAGGTTTTACGGTAACAGAATTCACTAAGGAATCCAATTATGACGAAAAACAAATAACTCGTTTTCGATTACAAAAAGAAGAAATTTTGTACATTGTACATAAAAAATAAATCACCATGGTTAAAATTATTGTAATAGCAATATGCACATTGCTTTCAGCTCTATCTTACTCACAACAAAATGTATTTATTACATTGTCTCCCAAAGTTGCTAGTACTGATTTAGTAATTGGAACAAACGTGTCAAATCTCAATGGCGTAGTTTTTAATTTGGACTATTTTGATTACTACTTATCTGGATTGCATATAATTCACGATGGCGGTCAAGATTTAGATTTATCGGATACCGTTTTTTTAGTTGAACCAACTAATTTTGTGTTGTATTTAGGATATCTGAATGTAACAAATATTGAACAAATTCAATTTGCTGTCGGTGTACCAGCTAATCTAAACACACAAGGTGGTTCAGATGCAATTGATATTTCGGTTTACCCGCATGCTCATCCCTTAAGCTTCCAAGACCCATCGATGTATTGGGGTTGGACTTCTGGTTATGCTCACATGATCATTGGAGGTCAAGCGGATTCTAATAATGATGGTGCTCCTGATGCTCTTTTTCAATTGCATAATTTAGGTAACGCCAATTACTTGCCATACCAGATGCCTATAATTCAAACCCAAACAAATTTGAGTCAAATTGATGTTTACATCAATTGCAATGTTGATACTTGGTTAAAGGATATTGCAATACAAACAGTAGGCGTACTTCATGGATCCGCGAATGAAAATACAGATGTAATGAATAATGTAATTACGGAATCTGTTTTTGATCAAGGTGCAAATGCTATTGTATCAAATGCTGAATTTGGAGTGGGAACGATGTCTTTTTCTTCTGCGAATTCTTCGTTGACAGTTTCTTGGAAAAATATTAAAAATGTAGGTACATTTCAATTAAATGATCTTTCTGGAAAAGTCATGAAATTTGGTTCTGTTTCTGACGAAACTGGAACTTTGGTTTTCGATAATGTTTCAAATGGATTATACAATTTTACTTTTTTTGATAAAAACTTGAATACTTTAAACACGCTTAAGGTGGCAATGTGATGAAATTGCAAAAGCCATATTCCATTATAATTTTTATAGGGGCATTTTTTTTGTCCCTTTTTTTATACCAATGTAAAACGAGCATTCATTCAGTTCAACCTATGGGAGAAGTAATTTCTCCTACTGAAAATCCAATGACATCAGAAAAGATTGAATTGGGCAAAAAGTTGTTTTTCGATAAACAATTATCTTCAGACGGAACGGTTTCTTGCGCAACATGTCATTTTCCTCAATTTGCTTTTTCAGATCAAAAAACCTTTAGCGATGGCGTTCAAGGCAGAAAGACGCAAAGAAACGCTCCGTCCATTTTAAATGCTGGATATTTACCAACTGTAATGTATGATGGATATATTAAGACGTTAGAGCTTCAGGTTATTGTGCCGATTCAAGAACATGTTGAAATGGATATGAATATGCTTGATTTGTTGAAAAGACTCAAAACCAACGAAGAATACCAAAAATCAGCAAAGCGCATATTCAACCGTGATTTCGATGCGTTTGTATTGACGCGAAGTATCTCTGCTTTTGAAAGATCATTGATCTCACAAAATTCTCGATTTGACCAATACATGTCTGGTAATAAAAAAGTACTTACTAAAAATGAAATTGCAGGATGGAACTTATTTTCTGATGTTTTGTATTGTACAAAGTGTCATCCAGCGCCTAGCTTTACAAACTATTTACCAGAAAACAATGGTTTGTATTTAGATTACGGGACCGATTTAGGTCGCTTTAGGATTTTTAATGACTCAAATGATATTGGGAAATTTAAAGTTCCTTCCTTAAGAAATTTAGAATTGACATTTCCCTACATGCATGATGGTAGCTTGAAAAATATCGAAGAGGTAATTCAGCACTATCAATCAGGTGGTAAAAACCATCCAAATAAAAATAAAATTATACAAAAAATTGACTTGAACTCTAATCAAATCAAGCAATTAAAAGCGTTCCTTTTAACGTTGACCGATACGAGTTATATGTCTCAATTTCGGTAAAACCAACTCAATTTTCTTCTCGTTTACTAATTTTATTATCACTATTTCTGTTCGCGAATAAATATTTATAAATATATTAATGTGCATGCATACAATATTTAGATAGTTATTTGCGTTACAAGTGTAACGAATTAAAAAGAATTCGTTTTCTCCACGTGAAGTCTGCAAGCTTCACAAAACAAACTAGAAATAAAACCAAGAACTATGACAGTGAACCCATTTTATCATCACACCAACCAAAGACTGGAAGAGGAGTTGAGTTGGATACGCCGTGCACAGAAAGACCCGGAAAGTTTCGGGCCCCTGTACAAAAAGTATCATGAGCAAATATTTCGCTATATCTATCAACGGATGGATGACGAAGAATTAGCTTTTGATATAACCTCTCAGGTTTTTATGAAAGCCTTGAACAATATTAGTAAATACGAATACCGAGGAGTTCCCTTTTCTTCTTGGTTGTACCGAATTGCTAAAAGTGAATTATATCAAGCCTTTCGAGACAGGAAAGCTCAAAGAACTGTAAATATTGAAAGTTTTCATTTGTATGAAATAATTGAAGAAATTGACGATGATCATTCAGAAGAAAAGAAGAGAATATTATTTGATT
>CANITF010000022.1 GCA_947470515.1 Flavobacteriales bacterium | reverse complement strand
TAGCTTATTCCACCTTTCGGATACAGAAATTCAGACGTGTGTAATTGCATACGAACCGATTTGGGCTATTGGAACTGGTAGAACTGCATCTGTTGAAGAAGCGGAGGAAATGCATTACGCTATTCGTTCTTGGATAACTGAATTTTATAATTCAGAAATAGCAAATTCAATTTCAATTTTATACGGAGGAAGTTGTAACGCATCGAATGCAAAAGAGTTATTTGCTTGTCAAAATGTTGATGGTGGATTAATTGGTGGTGCATCATTACAAGCAGAATCATTCATCACAATTGCAAGATCTTTTTAATGGATTATATAGAATTAACCGTAAACATCGTACCGAAGGATCCATGGTCGGAAATCCTAATAACTGAATTGGCTGAAAGTGGTTATGAAAGTTTTGTAGAAACAGAAACTGGTATTCAGGCTTTTGGACAAGTTACATTGGTCAATGGTGAGGATCCAATTTTTAATACTTTTTTAAAAATACCTTCATCGGATTTTATCTCTCAATGGGAATCGAAAATAATTCCGCAGCAAAATTGGAATGCAATATGGGAGGCTGATTTTCAAGTCGTAGAAGTAGAAGAATATTTAACAATTCATGCTCCTTTTCATGAGAAGGAGAAGTTAAAAGGTATGTTAATCGAAATACAGCCAAAAATGTCTTTTGGGACAGGTCATCACCAAACAACATGGATGATGTCGAAAGCGCTGTTTGAATTGGAATCCATGCCGTTTGATGTATTAGATATGGGCACTGGAACAGGTGTTTTAGCATTTGTAGCTGAAAAACTAGGCGCTAAAAAAATTGTAGCGGTCGACATCGAAGATTGGTCGGTAGAAAATACAATTGAAAATGCAGAAAGAAATAATTGCACAAAAATTGATGCAATTTGTGGAAATATCGATGTTTTAGAAGGTCAGCATTTTGGATTGATTCTTGCCAACATCAACAAAAATGTTTTGAAAGATCATTTACCTTCTTATGTTAAAATGTTAAATCAAAATGGTACGTTATTGTTAAGTGGATTTTTTGATACTGACGTAGATGAATTGATTCTAATTGCTGAGAAATTGGGACTACAAAAACATCGAATATTGAATAAAGATAATTGGGCAGCAATTGAATTGAAAAAATAAATTTGATTATATGGTAGCAAAAAGAATTGTTTTGGTGTTTGGATTTATTTGTTCATTCGTCACTTTTTCTCAAACATTTTCTAATAACCGTGAAAAATTCACCAAAGAATTTCAAAATTCCTTAACCGAATATGGCAAGGGAGAATTTCATGACTTTGCAAAGAAAACATTACCTGTTATACTGTTAGAAACAACTCTTTTTCCAGATACCTATTTCACCAAAATGGTGGAAACGTGCAATTTGATGGAAACAAAAAAACTAAGTCCATATCCTGAAATATACCAATATGTTTATTCTGTATATTCCCTGGTAAATGCAAAACAATCAAATGCCAGTTTTCAAGCATGGCAAAGTTCTGTAGATAAATTATTAGACAAAACAAATGTTAAGAAATTTGAGGATTTCATCGATTTATCAGCTGGGTTTTTCTCAGAAAGAAAAATTGCAGAATCTTCAAATTTTAAATGGTTTTATGAAGGTGGAGAATATTCTTTTGAATTTACCGATAAGCCTTTCATCAAGTGTTCGAATGGAAATTTGGTTTGTAGAATAGAAAATCGTGATGCTAAAACAAAAAAAGAGCAGCCATTTATTGATAGTTTGGTTGTATTTAAAACAAGTGGGACATATGATCCAGTTTTAAAAAAATGGGATGGATTAGGAGGCAACATCACGTGGGAAAAAGTTGGTTTATCGAAGAATGAAACTTTTGCAACCCTTAAAAAATATGATGTTTCCTGCAAAACGCCTAATCTTTCTGCAGATTCAGTTGCCTTAACTACAAAATATTTCTCTAAACCAATTTTAGGTCAATTAACAGATCGTGCATTTACAATCAACCGCGAAGAAGATAAAGTTTTTCCGCAATTTCTATCTTATGAAAAAAGATTAAGAATTAAAAGCATAAAAGAAAATGTTGATTATGATGGAGGCTTCACAATGCAAGGAGCAAGTTTTGTTGGTATGGGAACACCCTTGGATCCAGCTAAGCTTTTAATTTATAGAAACAATATTGTTTTCATCAAATTAACTGCGCAATTTATATACATCTCACCTACTAAAATTTCAAGTAATAATGCTGCTACAGCTCTTTATTTTAATACGGGAGATTCAATTACGCATGGAGGTTTGCAATTTGGATATGATTTGGATAAAAAAACAATTGAATTGAGACGTACCTCAACTGGAAATGGAATGTCACCTTTTCATGATTCATACCATATGGTGGATATTTTTGTTCCTAAAATTACTTGGAAAGTTGATGAACAAGATATCTATTACACCTTTGATTTTGGAACTTCACAAGAACAAAGGTTTGCGAATTTTGAATCAAAAAGTTATTTTGACGAGCGTCTTTATGACAAATTACAAGGGTTGGAAGCAGTGCACCCATTGGCAGCAATCTCAAAATATTGTTATAAATATGATGAGTATATCATAAACGAAGGAAAGGCTGCGACCGCATTAGGGAAGACAATAGAACAAGTGAAGCCCTTGTTAATTGAATTATCAAGTTTGGGTTTTATTAATTATGATTTAGAAACAAAGATGATTGCTGTTAATCCAAAGCTCGATAATTTTGTTTTGGGAAAGGCAGGTAAAAAAGATTATGATAATATGGTTTTTTCTTCAGACTTGAGACCGAAGGAATTAAAAGGTTTTTCAGATGAACAAATTAAAGAGGATCCAAGTCTACAGGCTTTAAAAGAATTATTTAAAAAGCAATCTGAAGAAAGAAGGTTAATGACCTATTTTGGAAAAATGAACCTTGGAACATTAGAAATTGATTTGAATGCAGTTGATAAAGTGAAAATTTCAGATATGCAAAATACAACAGTTTTTCCAGAAGCTAGTCGTGTTATTTTGAAAGAGAATAGAAATTTTGAATTTAGTGGATGGATCAATGCAGGTAAAATGGAAATTAACACCTATTCAGCAAATTTTAATTATAGAGATTATAAATTTAACATCTTAAAATCAGGAGAATCAATTTTTAGGGTTAGGCCCTTACAGATAGCGGATGGAACAAAGCCAATTCCAATGGTAAGTAACATAAATGGAATTAGAGGTGAGCTTTTTGTTGACAGTCCTGAAAATCGCTCTGGTAATGACAAAATTATTAAAGACTTCCCGAAATTAAAATCTTCAAAACCCTCATTTGTTTATTATAATGACAAGTCTATTTTCAGGGGAGTTTATGATAGTTCTCGTTTTTATTACACTGTAGCACCTTTTGATATGGATAGTTTAGATGATTTTAGTGAAAAAACATTGCGTTTTAAAGGTGAACTTACTTCTGCAGGTATTTTTCCTAAAATTACGGAAGACATAAAAATTATGGCTGATTATTCGTTTGGCTTTACTGCTCAAGCTCCAGCTGGTGGATATGATTTTTATGGAGTTGGCGCAAAATATGAAAACAAAATTGTCCTTTCGAACAATGGACTTCAAGGTGCGGGGGTTATAAATTTTGTTGAATCAACTTCTACTTCAAAAGCATTAAATTTCTTGCCTGACTCAACTATTGGATTGGCACAATTTGTAAATCGACCAATTGAAATAGGCGTTGAATTCCCTGATGTAAACTCTGAAGAAGCTTTTATAACATATGTTCCAAAGAAAAATTATTTACGCGCTCAATCAACACCTAAAAGTGATTTATTGTTTTTTAAAGGTGAAGCAAAGCTGAGAGGTCAAGCAATTGTAACGTCAAAAGGAATGAGGGGTAATGGTTTAATGACATTTAACACTGCAACGACTGTTTCTGATGATTACAACTTCAAACGTTGGGATATAGACGCTGATACATCCGGTTTTTCATTGAAGAATACGTTTGCCGAAGAAGGGGAGGATCCGATGGCATTCCAAGCAGATAATGTTGAGGCGCATATTTCATTTAAAGAAAGAATGGGAGAATTTAAATCAAATCGAGGATCATCGCAAGTAAATTTCCCTGTGAACCAATACATCTGTAGAATGGATAAATTTTCATGGTTCATGGATTATGCTGAGTTGCAATTAGAAGAATCAGGTGAACAAGATGTTACCATTGATTCAGATATGGATTTAGTTGGCCCGAATTTCTTTTCTGTTCATCCAGACCAAGATTCGCTTCAATTTAGAGCGCCTAAAGCAAAATATGATTTGAAATTAAGAACGATATTTTGTGATAAAGTAGAGTTTTTAGAAATAGCAGATGCTCGAATTTACCCTGATAGTATGAAAGTGGTTATACAAAAAAAGGCGAGGATGGAACCTTTTGTGAATGCCAAAATAGTTGCTAATTATATTACAAAATACCATACGTTTACCAATGCAAATGTTGAAGTGACTGCGAAAAGGGCCTATTCTGGAAGTGGTGAATATCCTTTTTATGATAAGGATAGTGTTCTAACCTATTTCCAAATGAAAAAAATCACACTAGATACAGCCTATCAAACATATGCAAGTGGTGTGATTGATGAAAAAGCAGGGTTTAAATTGAGTTCTGAGTTTGATTATTATGGAAAAGTAGCAGTTTTAGCTTCCAATCCACTAATCAATTTTGAAGGTGCAACAAGAATAAATCATGAATGCGAAAAGTTTGATAAAACGTGGATGAGTTTTAGTGCGCCAATTGACCCGAAAAACATCCAGATTCCCGTTCCTGCGAAAATGAAGAACTTAAAGGGAGAAGCAATTTCTGCTGGTATAGTTTGGCGCAATTCAAGAGATACTGATAGTATAAAATTATATCCAACTTTCCTGTCACAATTAGCCGATGTAAATGACCCAATTGTAATGACGGCTAGTGGTTATCTTCAGTATAACATGGCTGCTAAAGAGTTTCAAATTGCTTCAAAAGAAAAGTTGTTAAACAGATCAGAAAAAGGAAACTTCTTGGCGCTTCATACTGCAAGCTGTTCCTTAAACGGTCAAGGTGTTATAAACTTAGGAATGGATTATGGAGATGTTGTTATAGATGCTGTTGGTGTTGTTAATTACAACCAAGAATCTGGTGCAACTTCTATGAACCTGACAGCAAGGTTTAATATGGCACTTGATAAAGGAGTAATGGAAGATCTTGCAATGAGAATTAATGCTGTTCAAGGATTAAAAGCAATGGATTTTAATTCTACGACTTTAGAAGAGGCTTTAGTAGAATGGACTGACCTAAAAACAGCGGATAGAATTAAATCAGATTATACGATAAAAGGTGAAATTAAAAAATTACCAGAGCAAATTGAAACAGCTATTACTGTAACTGGATTGAGATTAACTTCGTATGATAAAATATCGTCTCAAGAAAAAGGATTGATAACTAATTATAAATCAGCTGTGCTCGTTAATATTTTTGAAAAGCCAATTATGAAATATGTACCTATGAGAGCATTTTTCCAGCAGATTTATTCTGAAAATGGAGGCGACCGATTTGGTTTGCAAATTGAAATTTCTGCAGGATATGATTATTATTTTGATTATTCGATGGCAAAAAAAGAGGGTGATATGAGAATTGTCACTGCCGATCCAGATTTTAATACTGCTGTGAATGCCATAAAAGAAGAAAAGCGTAAAACAAAGAATTTTAAATTTGAATCAACTTCGGCACAAGTTTATTTGAGTAAATTCTTAAGATTATTTGAATAAAAATGGATTATATAATTTTTTCGATTGTTGCATACCTTTTAGGGTCGATTCCATCAGCTGTTTGGGTTGGTAAAGCGTGGTATAATATTGATGTACGTGAACATGGAAGCAAAAATGCAGGAGCAACAAACACATTCAGAGTTTTGGGTAAGAAACCTGGAATTGTAGTATTGTCTATTGACATCATTAAAGGAGCTTTAGCTACGTTATTGCCCGTCGTTGTTTTAAATTCGACTTTAAGAATCGAAAATGAACATATCATTCAAATTCAAATATTAGCAGCAATTTTCGCGGTTATTGGACATGTTTTTCCACTTTTCGCGCAATTTAAAGGAGGAAAAGGGGTTGCAACATCATTAGGTGTAATAATCGGATTGCAGCCATTAGCCGCATTAATTTGTGTGGTACTTTTCTTACTATTTTTTATTCTTTTTCAATTTGTTTCATTAGGGGCGATTGTTGCCGCTTTGTCATTTCCGTTAGTTATCAGATTTATTATTCAAGAGGATTCTAATTGGCTTTTTAGCTTCAGTATATTGTTGAGTTTTCTTGTCATTTTTGCACATAGAAAAAACATTGGAAGACTTGTGAAAGGAGAAGAGGCGAAGATGAACCTTTTTAAGAAGTAATCGTACTATTCTATTGGTATTAAATAGTGTACAGTTTTAAATTTAAGTGAACATTCAAAAACATAGAGTATTACTCTTGCTTTTTATCTTATTTCCGTTTATTTATAACGCGCAAACAGAGGTAGAAATGAAGGCGCAAGCAGATAAGCTGTTCGATTCAGAACAATATCTGAGTGCAACTCCATTGTATTTGCGCTTGTTGTCACTTCAACCAAGAGAATTCGCATACAATTATAAATACGGTACATGCCTTTTATATAATTCCAATAATAAACAAGACGCAATTAAGTATTTATCATTTGCAATAAACGATCCTGCCATTTCTCCTGATGCGTATTATTTTTTAGGAAGAGCCTTGCATTTAAATTATCAGTTCAACGAAGCGATAAAACAGTATACACGCTATTTGGAAAAAAATCCAAATGGAAATAAGGTAAAAGACGCAGAAAGAGAAATCCAAATGTGCCAAAATGGAAAGCGTTTGATGACAACCATTACCGATATCATTGTTTCAGATAAAAAGGAAATCACTGCAGATAAATTTTTCCGTATTTATGATTTACAAGATATTGGCGGAGATCTTCTTGTTACAGCAGATTTTCAAACAAAATTAGACAAGAAAAATGACCACGTTCCTTTGGTACATTTCCCCCAAAATGCTTCATTAATATACTATTCAAGTTATGGCGATGATGGAAACACAGGAAAAGATATTTATGTCAGAAGAAAATTGCCTGATGGATCTTGGGGTATGCCTCAGCAAATTCAAGGAAATGTAAATACGGCTTTTGATGAAGATTTCCCATATATGCATCCAGATGGTAATTATTTGTATTTCTCATCTAAAGGGCACAACTCAATGGGGGGATACGATGTCTTTAGAAGCAAGTTTGACCCAGACAACAATTCATTTGGTCCACCCGAAAACATGGATTTTGCCGTTTCATCGCCTGATGATGATGTGTTTTATGTTGTCGATTCCTTAAATAAGAATGCCTATTTTGCTTCTGCTCGACAAAGTGAATCAGGTAAATTATTTGTGTACAAAGTAAACGTTGACAGAGTCCCGCTGCAATTAGCAGTTATTAAGGGGAATTTTGTCTCGGAAATAGATCCAAAAATCAAGAAAATCAACTTTGAGATTAAAGATTATGCAAATGGTGAAGTCATTGGCAAATTCAATTCAAATGATAAAGCTGTGTATTTGATAACCTTTCCAAAAGGAGGGAAATATGAGTACAATATGAAAATTGAGGGAAGTGTTCAAGAATTCAAATTCATCGTTTCAATTCCATTCATGAAAGAGTTTAAACCTCTTAAGCAAAAAATTATCCATACAATGGAAGAAGGGCGAGAGGTAGTGAAAATTGTGAATTTATTTGACGAAGAAGTTGATGACCCCGCAGCGGTTTTAGCAGAAGTAATAAAGATGCGTTCAAATTTAAATGTCAATATTGAAGAATTTGACATGAATGAAGTTGAAAAAGATAAAATCAATAAAGAAATTTTAGATGATTTAGGGTTAGGTGATTTGCTGCTTGTAGAAGTCTCGGATGTGTTAAATAAAGAATTGAAAAAAGGAGCCGAAAACAATAATTTGATTAATAATATTGGGAATAATATAAATAATTTAGTTGTAGAGAATTCGGTTGAGTTCATCGCTTTAGAGGAACAGATTAAAAATAAAGTTGCAGAAGCAAATAAAACTCAAAATCAAGAAAATAAATACATCCTTCTCAAAGAAGCTGAATCCCTTATTGTTAAGCAAGCGGAAATTAAGAACTACTCAAAAGATTTATTGCATTTAAATGATTCGATTAAAGAAGTGCTCTCCAAATCAACAAGTGGAGCTGATCAACAGAAATTATTATCGGTTAGTAAACAGTTTGATCAATTATACAAAGCAGGAAATGAAAAAGAAGCAATTCAATTAATAGTAGAAAACAAAACTTTTCTTCAAGATATTTTGAAAGATAATTCAACAGAATTAGTGCAAAATTTAGTTGATAAGGTCGTGAGATATGATGACGAGATTAGCAGTTTAAAAGGAAAGGTTGACGGTTATAATAAAGATGTTAAAACACTTGAAATTGAAATGCAATCCCTTCAAAACTCAATTGGTGCAGTTAAGAAAAAGGATGTGCCAGCGATAGAACAAAAAATAGCCGAAAAACAAGAGGAAATTAAACTTATTAAAGAAGAGCTAGGCAACATCCAAAGCATAATAGATAGAAAAAGTCAGGAGAAATATTTGGTTAATAAACAAATCCAAATTTTACAAGATGCTATTTCCAATAAATCAATTGCTGTTGTAACGAAAGAAAAAGCGGCAAAAGCATTGGCAGAAACAGAGAAAACAAATTCTAATACATTAACTACTTATGTGAGTCAACAAATTGTTGCGCTTGAAAAGGAGGACCCAACTTTGAAAGAAAGAATTGTTGTTGCATCAGGATTAAAAGCAAGTAACATTATTGAAGAATACAAAACATCGTCAAAAGGAATTCAAGATGACCCTTCTTTGTCTAACGAAGATAAAATGTACAAACAACTTTTAAATGATCGAAATGCCTATAAAATATTGGATAAACGATTAGCGGAAATTGAAAAATCACTAATTGACAATAAATTCGATGAAAATCTAAATAAAGAAAAGCAAGAAATTATTAAGTATCAAAAAGAGTTGGAAGTATTGATTTCCAATCGTGAAAATCAAGTCGCAGCTTTATTGTCGCAAAATGGAACTGGTGATAGTGATGAATTAATTCAAACGATACAACCCGGTTATGAAGCTGAAAGGAAATCAATTGAAGCGAATGTTAATTTAAATGAAACGGAAAAGCTTCAAGAGTTGAATAATGAAGATGAACAACTTTTAGCTGCAATTGACAAGGAACTTAAAGTCGTTTCAACTGAATTAGCGAAGAATCCTAGCGATAAAACGCTTCAAAAGAAAAAACAAGCTTTGATTGAAATCAAGCAAAATACGAATACAATAATTACGCAACGCAACACCGAAATAGATGCTGCTAAGAATACGAACGAAACGCCGAATATTAATGATATTATTGCGGAAGTAGATCCGATTTATGATGACAAAATTGAAGAAGTCAAAGCAGACAATGATTTAACCAATGAAGAAGAACTTAAGGCTATCACCGAAATTGATAAAACGTTGATTGAGAAAATTGATAATGAATTAACACAAGTCAATGAGAAATTATCTACCGTGCCAAGCAATGAGGTTTTAATTAACAAGAGAAATGCGTTGGTTGCCCTGAAAGCAACAAAAGAAAACGCTATTAAAGAAAGAGAAGAACAAATTGTGCGTGCTTCAACAAGTGAATCTTCGAGCGAAGTAACCAATGCATTAATTGAGAAAATTCAACCTGGATATGCGAAAGAAATTTCAATTATAAATAATAACACTCAACTAAGCTCAGATGAGAAAATGTCGCAACTTCAGTTAAAAGACCAAAAGTTGATGACTGCAATAGATGCTAAATTAGTTGCACTAGAGAAACAATTGGAAAAACAACCGAATAATGAATCTTTGAAAGAAGAGAAGAGGAAATTGTTAGAATTGAAATCCTTAATTGAATCACGAATTGAAGAACGTGTTCAGTTGATGGATAGCAAGTCGAATGTTGAATTAACGGCTGAAAGTATCGTAGAACAAAAGAATATTCTTCGCAATAAAATTGACCCATCGTATATTTCTAAACGAGAAAGTAGTGTAAAAAGCAACGATTCTGACTTGAAAAAGAAAAATGCTGAATTAAAATTAGAACAACAGTTATTAGAAAAAATTCAAGCTGAAATAGCAATTGCTCAAAAAATAGTGGATAAAGATCCGTTTAATGTTGCTGCTAAATCCAAATTGACCGTTTTAACTGAATTGAAAAAAGAAACGCAGAACAATATTAATAGCATCAATGGAGATGTCGTTGCACTTAAAAATGGTCAACCAATCAACTCTGTTACTGAGCAAGAAAAACAGGCTACAATCAACGATTTATCTGAAGAATATGTTGCTAACGTAAGGGAAATTGAAAATTCAACGGAAATTTCTGAAAAAGAAAAGGCACAACAATTAATTGACGAAGAAAAAGCATTGTTGAACGCTGTTGAAGAGAAGAAACAAGATGTTGAAGGACAATTAGTAAAAGATCCTGGCAACCAAACGTTGTTAAAGGAACAAGCAGTTTTAGCGCAAATCGAAAAAGATATTCAAGAAAAAGTGGCTCAAAATGAAGCAGTTTTAGATATGAATGAACCTGCTGTTTTTGTTTCCCAAGAGGAGAAGGAGGAAATTATTAATCGCTTAAATGACGCTTATTTCAGTGATGTGAAAGCTATTGAACAAAGCAATCAAATTGATTTAGAAAAGTTGGAGCAGGTTCAATTATTAGATCAAAAATTATTAGGAAAAGTATACGACCAGCTTGAAAATGTTGAAAATCAATTGATAGAAGATCCTTCCTCCGTTGAATTGAAAAAAGAACAAGAAATTTTAAATGCATTAAGTGAAGAACTTGATAGGAAAATTGAAAACCGTCAAATTGAGATTGCCCAAAAAACTGTCAATTCGACTCTCACGACAGAAGTAAAAGAAGCAGCGATTAATAAAATTGATCCTTCTTATTTCAAGAATATCGAAGCGATAAATCAATTGGATAGCAATGAATCTGAAAAAAATCAAAAACTCCTGAATGAAGAAATTTCTCTTTTATCAAAAGTAAACAATGAGTTATTCTCCATCGAAGAGGCGTTGATGAACAATCCAGATGATCAAGTGAAAATTGAAGAAAGAAAAAAATTGGGAGCAATTCGTTCTGATTTACAAGCTTCAATTGAACAATTAAACGAACAAAAAAATCAGTTATCCTCTGAAACAACCGTTACAACGCAACAAAAAACAGCTAAAATAGAGGAAATAGACGCTCCTTATGTTGCTCAAAAGAAAACAATCGAAGGAAATAATAACCTATCAATTAAAGAAAAGGCGCAACAATTATTGAGACTAGAAAATGATTTCTTGGATAAAGTAACAACTGAGAAAATCAAGATTCAAGAACGATTGAATCAATCTCCAAATAATAATTCATTGAAACAGGAATTAGCTGTTCTAGAAGCAATTCAACTAGAAACGGAAACGTTGATTGCTGCGAATAAAAATGTCTTGAACAATGCGAATGAATCTGTTGACAATCCAATTGATAAAGAACAAATTGTTGCCGACATTTTACCAGATTACACTTCCAGAAAAGAGGAATTGGCCAACTCAAAAATGGTTGAAAACATCAAAATTGTTGAGCAAATCAAGTTAGAAAATGAATTGTTGACAAAACTTCAATTGGAAGAAAACAGTTTGAATAAACAATTAGACAAGAATCCAACAGACGAAAAAAATCAACAGAAATTAGCATCTGTACGAGAATTGATTGCCAATCAAAAAGCAGTTATTCCTGAATTAGCAGCTCGAAATACTGAGTTGAATGCACAAATCAAAGCAACTGAAATTATTTCGAAAGCAGATGTAAATTATACTGCGGATATTGAAAAATTAAAAGCATCAACATCCGATACGAAGAATTCTGATTTAGCAGAACGAGAAGTCATTCATCAAGAAAGAATTGCAACGCAAATGGCTGCGAATGAAAAGATTCTTGCAAAAAAGGATAATCCAGAAATTTTTGAGGCAAATAACGCATTGAATAATGAATTGATTAGAAGCAAAGAGAGCGAGCAGAACTATAGAATTGGGAATGTTGATGCTGAAGTTGTTGAAAATCGTGTCGGCAAAACAGCATTTGTAACCAATTTACGAGAAGATTTATTGCAAGGTAATAGCACTGCATTGACAGAAGAATTTAAGACAATCAAAGAACTCAAACAACAGGATGTCATTCTTGCAAACTATGAAAAAGCACTTTCAACTCAGATTTCTAAAAAGTCAAACGAATTAAATAATGATGCTGAAAATGATGCATTGAAAGAGGAAGTGACTTGGATGAAAGAAGAATTGATAAACGTTCAAGAAAGACGTCGTCAATGGAAAATCTCTATTGGTGAATTGGAGAAAATTGCCAATGAAGATCCGACGATTGAAGGAAATGAATTCAACGATCCACTTTTAACTGAATTAACTCAAAAGGAAGAGAAATTACAAAGTGATTTAACAAATTCAGAATTAACGCCAAAGGAAAAGCAAGTCATTCAAAAAGAATTAACACAAGTTCAAAAGGAGCAATCAACGCAAGAAAATAAATTAATAACGAATGAAATTGCTCTTAAAGAAAAAGTAATTGAAGCGCAAACCAAACAATTGAAAGCTGGTTCTGCATTAAATACTGAAACAAAATTAACTTCTGAAACTGCGATTGCGCAGCAAGAATCTTTGTCGAAAGAAGTTAAACGTATCCTTAAAGAAGCTCAAGAAACGAAAAGTGTAGAAGAAAAGAATTACTTATTAAATTCTGCTTTGCAAATGGAAAAACAAGCGAACACTATTTTAGAAGAAGCAATTATTGAAAATAAATTTCAGCAATTAGCGAAAGAGAACAACATCACTTCTTTGGAAACGCAAGTTACTTTAGAAGAAAAGAAGCGCCGTTATTCAATTCAAGTTGGTGAGCTAACACGAATAATCAAAGAATTAGATTATGAAATTTCTAAGGCAAAAGGAAAAGAATTAATTGCTTTAAATGAAGAACGAAAAGAGATAGTTCAACAACGAATTTTGGTTCAACAGCAATTGGAAGCTCTTGATGCGCTCATCGCTCAGCAAGAGAAAACAGCAACAACGACTAATCCTGAAGCGATGAAAAAAAGTATTTCTTATATTGAAGAACAAGAGATTGCTGCAACAGAGGAATACAAGAATTATCAAGAGAAGGCAAAACCAGCTTTGGAAGTTGAAAAACAAATTGCTATTTTAGAGGCTCAATTGAACGCAGAAAAATCAATCACGAAAGAATTGATTAAGAGTAGTGTTGATAATCCTTCTGAAGAAAATCAAGCGAATCTTCAAGTGAATATTGAAAAAATCAAACAAATGGAAGCGGAGAATGAAACCCTTCTAAGTGAATTAAAAACCAAACAACGATTAGCAAAAGAAGCTTTACCATCCAATACAGAAGTCGCAATGAAAATGCAAAATCTTGTTGAAAGAGGAATTTTACCAATCAAACGATTGGCTGTTCTTGCTGCATTGGTTCCACTTCCTGCAAGTGGTTTAGATATTAAGGTTGAAGGTACAAATACGTATTCTGCAGCCAAACCAATTCCTGTTGACGTTAAAAACCCTACTGGTTTAGTTTACCGCGTTCAAGTTGGCGCTTTTGCTAATGCCATTCCACAAGATTTATTCAAAGAATTCAATCCGGTATCTGGTGAAAAATTGAACAACGGCGTCACCCGTTACATGGCCGGATATTTCAATAATAGTAAGAAAGTAATTGAGGTAAGAGACCAAATCAAAGGATTAGGATATGCAGATGCTTTTGCTGTAGCTTATTGTGATGGAATACGAATTTCATTAGCTGAAGCGCGAATATTAGAAGCAAATGGTGAATGTGTTGCGAAAGGGGAGAATGAATTAATTCTTGAGGTGGCAGCGAATACCGCTATTACGATGGGATTAGAAGAGAAGTTGAATATAAGCAATGTGGATGAATTATCTTACAACAAATTACCAGGAGCTGTAATTGCTGAACCAATTGAAAAACATTTAGGTTTGTTTTTCACGGTTCAAATAGGTGTTTACAACAAGCCGGTGAATGCAAATACTGTTTATAACATCAGTTCTTTAATGACAGTAAGGTTACCAAATGGCCAAATCCGTTATTCTACAGGTATGTTTAGCTCAATTGAGAATGCACGACCTAAAAAACTAGAGGTAATCGAGAAAGGCGTTAAAGATGCTTTTATCACTGCCTATTATAAAGCAGAGCGAATTACCTTAGCAGAAGCTCAAAAATTGTTGGATGATAATGGTGTGTCAATACTTGAAGGTAATATGAAAACACCAATTATTCGAGATGTTGTTGATCCGATTAAAGTTGTCATTGCCGATGAACCGCTAATTGAAAACAAAATTGAGCGCATACAAATCATTACTAAAAAGACGTTTGATGAGTTCCCTCGTGAAATATTGAATCGTTATAATAGTCATGGTAGCTTCTATTATGATGAAACTGATAAACGCGTAAAATCTGCTATTGCCGATTCAAAAGATGAATTACCGCAAGTTTATCATTTCAAAGAGGATGTTGATACAGTTTATATAATGGAGGCGTTGAATGAGTCTTCAACTATTGTTTCAGTGAAATTTGAAAGCAAAAGTTTACCGGGTGATTTCATCGATTGGCTATTGCGTTATAATTACAGAAGAGAATTTATCCAATCGGAGGAAACAATAGAACTGCGGATTTATAGAATTCCAGATGTTAAAATGGAAGAATTACAATTGAAATTAGAATTATTTGGCTTAACTTGGTCTAAGGTTATTGAGACAGAACAAGAACTTGAATTAGAAGAAAAATAAAATGACACAAACAGAAGAGGAATTTGATGTTTCCGTATTGGAATTGTTGGTTGATAAGAAGGATTTAATCATTTACAACGACGATTACAATACATTTGAACACGTGATTGAATCACTAATTAAGGTATGTGAGCACAACCCCATTCAAGCTGAACAATGCACGTATATCATTCACCACAATGGCAAATGTCAGGTGAAAAGAGGGGAGTATGAACTCCTTGAACCGCTATGCACTGCATTACTAGAGAGAGGAATTAGCGCTGAGATTGAATAAAATCAAACTTATCTATTGCAAAAAAGAAAAAACGCTGTATCTTTGCAGCCACAATAGGCTTCGTAGCTCAACTGAATAGAGCACTACATTACGGCTGTAGAGGTTTTAGGTTTGAATCCTAACGAGGTCACAAAAAGAACCCAATACGAAAGTGTTGGGTTTTTCATTTTATAAAGCGTTCAAAATGCATTTTGATAAGCAGTTATAAAATGAAAAACCTAGAACTGCTTTTCGCAGTTCGTGGGTTCAATGCTTGCTATGAGCAAAACGAAAGGATCATTTATCCTAACTAACAACTTAGAATCAAGCAAGAGGTAAAACAAAAAAGCACCATTTTTCGCTTTTGCGAAAAAGTGCTTACATCCACTGCACAGCTTGTCCCTAATTTTCGGGATGACGACTTTGGACCTGTAATCATAACGAGGTCACAAAGTAAGCTAAAAGTCCCATTCTATATAGGTTTGGGACTTTTTTATTGTTCACACCCCAAACGGATTACTTCATGATTAAATGTGTTGCTATTCCTAAGTTTTACTGTATTATTGGAAAAATTCAAAAGTTAGAACTATACATGTTATTCGGATAGAATCCTGTATAATTCAAGGTTAAGATAATAATGTTTGCCCTCGATTGTTTTTTTTTCTAAAACCCCAATATCGCATAATTCATTTAGGTATTTCCTTGCAGTCTTTTCTGCATAAACATTATTCTCAACCAGTTGGTTGACTTTTGTATATGGTTGATTAAAAATGAACTCAATCAATTCATTTGGATTTAAAAATTTACTTTCCTTTTTCATGTAGTCTAATATGGCATCTTTAACAGAAATGATATCATTTATCTTTTGAAAGGTAATCTTAGAGGTTTGTTCAACAGCCTTAAGCATAAAGATTATCCATTCTTCCCAATTTCCTCTTTGCGAAACGCCTTGTAGCCCTTTATAATAATCAGTTTTGTTATCTAGAATATAGCGACTTAAAAAGAGAATTGGGAAATCTAACAATCCTTTTGCTGTTAAATAATGAATATTGAAAACACGGCCCGTTCGCCCATTTCCATCACGAAAAGGATGTATTGCTTCAAATTGATAATGTGCGATAGCCATTTTAATAAGGTGATCGATTTGATAGGATTCATCATCATTCAAAAAATCAATCAAATTGGACAATTTCTTTTCAATTACTCCTGCACCTCTAGGTGGTGTATAAATTACTTGGCCTGCATTTGGTCCGTCACCAGCTTGTTTGATAGCAGTTTCTAGAAAAGGTGGCCTAATTTTGTCTTTAGTTTGTTTAATTTCTTGAAAAATTTGCAGGAAGTATTCTTGATTAAATTGTTTCGTTTTTAATAGATAATTATACCCTGACCAAAGCGCTTCTCTATAACGCAAAACTTCCTTAGAAGAACCATTTGCTTCGTTTTGCCCGTCGCTATAGGCTTTGTAAAGCTCATCATCAGTTGTGAAGATATTTTCGATTTCTGATGATGTTTTTGCTTCTTGCAAACTAATTGAATTAATCAGCATTCCTTGATTAGGGATTACCGCACTTCTTCCTTGAAGTTTTGCCAGTGCTGCTTTAGCGTCCCCCAGTTTTTTTAATATTGGAATTGAATCTATCAATTCACTTCGAATTGGCAATTCTGGTAAATCATTCCAAGGTTTATTTCGATCTGGATTTATATTATAAAGCAACTTAGACATCAGACTCTTTTTTGTAAATATACGACATTACAATTATTAAACGGTAAAAAACACAAAATATACCGTATGCGAAGATTTGGGCGGTAAAATTGATATTGGAATCAGTATCATACGGCAATAATCTACTTTTTTACCGTTTACTCTTTTTTCGACGGTAAATAGAACTCTGCTACCCGCTCCAAATCCTTATAAAAGTTTGATTTTTCGATCTTTGAGGCTACAAAAGATAGAGTCAAATTATTTTATATCAATGGTTTGACTTTTTTTAGTTTCCCGACATGTTCCCCACTAATTGAAAAAGCTTAGTATTAAAAAATAAATATTAGCTTTGAATAAAACCAAATTCATTATGGATAGCAAAAGACTTAAACAAGTAACTACTCAATTAAAAAAATCATTTGACAATTGGGACTTTAATAAGGCAATTAACGCCAGTAAAGATGAAACTCAAACACGAGATAATCTTATCCATCCATTTTTGAATATCCTAAACTATCAAAAGATAGATGATTATACACACGAGTTTTATGCTGACATGGCAGATAAAAAAAATAGACGTGTTGACATTGCAATAACTCTAGGGAAAAAGGATCCAATTATGTTGGTAGAATGTAAAAGTTGCACTTCCAAATTAACCGATAATCATTTTAGACAATTAAATGAATATTGCCTTTATACGCCATCGGCAAAGATTGGTATTTTAACAAATGGAATAATCTATAATTTCTATACAATCAATGCAAAATTGAAACAAGGATTGAATACAAAACCATTTTTTAGTTTTGACATTATGAATTATGGAACTTCTGATTTAGAAATGTTGGCATTGTTTAATCATCAAAACATAGAAGTTAAAGATATTTTGGCGGAAGCTGAAGAAATCTATTTTTTAGATGAATTTGATAACGCTTTATTTGAGACTATAGGCAATCCAAGTGATGACCTTGCAAAGATAATTTACCGAAATATGGGAGGACTTAGGTCTAATGATAAGGTGCTTACACAAATTAAAGAATTAGTAAATTCAACTTCAATAAAAACAGCTTTAGATAGAGTTTTTAAAAAAGAAATAGCTTCATCAAATTCTGGAGTTATAACAACTGATGAAGAAATTAAAGCATACAATGTCATCAAAACAATACTTGCAATGTCTTCTAAGATAAAGAGCGCCCAACTAGATAGAATCAGCTATAGAGATTTAAAGACAATGTTCATTATTACAGTTGATGATAATCAAAACAAGCAAATCTGTTCTGTCATTTTCAAGGACAATTCTAAGGTTATTGAGATTAATAAAGTGACCTACAAATTAGAAGATGTTTCAATTTCATCAATAACTAAATTGAAGAAAGAACTTACTGAAATGGCCTTGAGTTATTTAATTTAATAAATGAAAGACAATCTTATACGTGCTTTTATTGTCTCGGGATCAAATGCAGTATTTTGATGTATAGAGCTGGATTGAAAAAATGATTCTATACGCACGTAACAGATACCTAGATATTCAAAAAACATATTTCTTATTTATAGTGTTACTTTTTTATATTGTCCCATTTTAATTCTATAGGCGAATCAGATAGTCAGATTTTTCTTCTTGAATTTCAACTAATTAGGATTTAATACCTAATATTGATAAAAGGTAAGCTTATAAATATGTTATTTATGAGTATTAAAAATTTAACAGACTGGATAAACACTTGAGTGAATAATTAAAATAAATGAAATGGAAAAAGGAGCAATGCTGAAATTTTATTCAATGAAACCCACAAGTCAATTAATTGAGCAATTAAGGTCTCATCGAATTAAAGGAAATACATTAGACAAAGAATGGTATGAAGCATTAAAAATACATCTTTCAGAACGAGAGATTTCAGCCGAGGAAAGAGAAACAGTCGACCATATTCTTTCTGATGACTTTATAGAAGAATTAGAAACTACAAAAAAACATAATATAGAATTTAAGAAAGAACTAAAAAGACAAAATTATTCCAGTTTAGTAATTAATCCAAATAAAATAATTGATGCGGGGAAAGCGATTAAAGGTGCAGTTTATGTAATATTGGGGATGATGATTTTCGCTATTATTTCAGTCCTTGTTGCAAGCGTCTTTAAGGATAAGGATTCAATAAAAAACATATATATATTATTGGGGGTGGTAAGCCTAATTAGTAATATAATAATATTATCTAAACTCTATTCAGCAGGTGACGACCTAGTGAAATCTGTTGAGGTAAATTTGTAATTGATTTTAGAGAATAGGGGCTATTAATATTTCTTTACGCGTAACAGATACTCAAATATGAATTGATAAAACTTGATTAATCACATTACACGCGCAACAGATAGTAACATATTCTTTTTTATAGTGTCTCTTTTGAATGATACACGCACGTACAGATAGTAATGTATTCAACAAACTATTTCTTTTTTATAGTGTCCGATAATGAATAGAAAACAGATACACACGCGTAACAGATAGTGTAATATAATTAAAAAAGTATTCATTAATGATTCCATACGCGCGTTAGATAGTCACATATGATTAATAAAAGTATTAATCAATCTTCCTTCAATACTTCCCTTAGTTCCTCCGTTGTAAATTCTGAGAAGTCAAAAGGTTGTTGTATTTCTTCTATTTGCTGGATTGGCGCACCGTATGCACTATCTATAACGGCCTCAATGGTTGTTAAATTCCCAATCGATTAGCGCGTTCACTAAAAGAACTCTGACTTGTAAGAGTCTATTTTTTTTTACTTTAACGTGTTTTCAATATACATTTGCGAAAATCTAGTCAGAATATTAAACAATGAACTGTTCACCTTGTTTAATGTAAACAGTATGTTAAGGAGCGACTATACATGCTAATAATTTAGCTTGGATTTTTATGTCTTTTTACTATTCAAAATACCTTTCTTTTCACTGAATATAAGGTTTGTTTGTAGCCATATTTTTTCAGACAATACATTAACAAATAAAATACATGGTATTCCAAGAAAAAATGGAAGTAATTGAGTCAATTGAAAAACACGTTGGACAATTCATCGATGAAAAAATGAAAACACCAGAAACGAGTTGGCAACCAACTGATTTTATTCCAAACGCTGCTGATGATGATTTTGCCGATCAAGTCCGTTTGCTTCAGGAAGGAATAGCTCAAGTTCCAGACACTGTATTGGTCTCTTTGATTGGGAATATGATTACAGAAGAAGCCCTTCCTAGCTATCAAACTTTTTTCAATTTATTGAAAGGAATAAACGAAGATCGCACAGTGGCAAGTGCAAATGCCTGGGTACGTTGGTCTCGACTGTGGACAGCGGAAGAAAACCGTCACGGCGATTTACTGAATAAATACTTATACCTCAGTGGTCGTGTAGACATGCGCGAAGTAGAGATTACGATTCAACGTTTACTATACAATGGTATTGAACTTCAAACAGAAGCCGATCCGTACAATGGCTTAATTTATACTTCTTTTCAAGAACGCGCCACGAAAATATCACATGTAAATACGGGAAAAATAGCATTCAAGTCGGGGGACAAACTCCTTGGGAAAATATGTAATACTATCGCTGGTGAAGAAGCTTTACACGAAAAAGCATATAAGTTTTTCATGAGCAAAGTGTTTGAAACCGATCCAAACGGTGGACTTGCCGCATTTGTTCAAATGATGAAAAAGAAAATAGTCATGCCATCATCTCTGATGGATTTTGGCACCGACAAAAAGCAATACGTGAATTATGCTTCAATTACACAGAAAATTGGCGTTTATGCCAGTCATGACTATGCGAATATTATTGATCACTTGGTAAAATTCTGGGGAATAGATAAGCTAAAAGGACTAAGTGCCGAAGGAAATAAAGCACAAGATTTCTTATCCTCGTTATCAAAACGCTATTTCAATCTAGCTGAACGACTTCAAGAAACCACGGAAGTACAATTGATTTGGTTGAATAAGAAAGAATACGCGATTTAACTGAAAGAAGGCAAAAGCACGATGCTCCGCTGCCTAGCTTCGTTGCAGTTATACTGCTACCTAGCTTCGCTGTAGTTGCACTGCTGCGCCTAACAACTGCTTAAGCTTAACAAAGAAGATATTTTATTTATTCAATTTTACGAAAAGAGTGTGTTTTAAGGGCTAAATACATTCAGTTCTAATCATTCACAAGCAGACTTTAAAGACATGCTCAAAGAGATTAAAAAGAAAAGAGGGAAATAACTGTTTAAGAATTAATCGAATTTGCTATTTTAATCGTTGCACAGATACTGTTTGGAATATTTCTGTGATAAACATACGTTCTTAGATCAACTTTTTTTACACGAAATAGCTCAGTTGCTTTTTCGTAAAAATGAGCATCGGCAGCAAAGCCATTTTTGAAGGAAATACTGGTAAATACTTTTTTAATTCCGAATAATGTTCCAAACAAGATAGCATCGTCAAGATGGATGAGTTTTGTTTGATCATTTTTGTCAGGAACATAATAATCATCAATGGTATCAACGATTGTTTCAGTTGTCGAACATACCAAATCTAAGTTATTAACAGCTTGAAGACAAGCGCTCAAATGATTCAGTTTATATTCATCATCACTATCAATTATAGTTATGTATTCACCTAAACTATATAACACACCACGATTGATGGATGCTGATTGCCCCCGATTACTATGTCGGATATAGACAATTTTATCTTCATACTTTTCAACATATTGCATTAATGTCTCACGATCAGCATCCCTACTGCCATCGTCAATAATTATGAGTTCGAAATCTTGAAAATCTTGGCTTAAAACGGAATCAATTGCTCTTTTTGTATACGTGTAATTGGTGTTAAATACGGTCATTATTACCGATATTTTTGCGCGTTTAACCATAATTTCTTGGAGTGTTGGCGATTGCTATAAAAATGGATAAATAGGCTAAACAATTTATTTCTTTTCTCATTCAAACTAATATTTCTGCTAAAGTTATTGTTTTTGATTAAGGAATTAAACATTTATTGTTCTAAAAGTTAAGTTTATTCGCGGCTTGCTTACGCGTTTTGTCGGAGGTAGTCGGTGTAACCAATTTGTTTGTGTGGTGTCCTTCATAACGAGTAAACTACCATGTTCTAATAGTATTGAAACAGTTTCTTTTGTTGCCTTGTGCTTGAATGAAAATTTTCGTTCTGCTCCAAAACTTAAAGAGCTGATTGCTCCGTTTTTCTTTAGGCTTTTTTCATCATCACTGTGCCAAGCCATTCCCTCTTCGCCAGTGTGGTATAAATTAAGCAAACAGGAATTATATTTCTCATTTGATTTTTGTTCAGCAATTAATTTCAATTCTAATAATTCTTTTGTCCACGGTAATGCTCGTTTTGTGATACTAGAATAGGTATATTCAAAATCAGAGTCACCATACCAAGCAACTTTACGTTTTGTTAGTATGAGTTTTCCGAAGATATTTGCTTGGTCGTTTTCCCATTTAATAGTATTCATTAAACAGTCAAAATAATAATTTGCATCGACATGTGATAGCAGTTTTCCGTAATAATTAACACTACCATCTTTGGGTAATACGTTTGTTGGATAAGCTATTTCGTTGTTGAATAAGTCCATTTTGTCTTTTCTTGTTTTCCTATTTTTTTTTTTAAATCAAACTCCTATTTAAGTTTTCCAATATAAAAATTGAAACGCGCTAATGTTCGGTATACGAAAGAATTTTTGAAGCATTTCCATACAGCTGACAATAATAAATATACTATTGAAGAATAAGCGTAAAAATTGAACCAATGATCGTCTTTTTTGTTTAACCTTTAGAACGTTTAAATTTATAGTATGAAACTAATTCACTTACTCTTATTTTTCGTGCCATGTTTTACATTTGCGCAGCCTTTGCAGGAATTCAATGCTGATCGAGAAGACATCAATAAAAAACTAATGATTGGCTTAGGTTCTTGGGCCACTGCTAATTTTATTGCAAGTGGAATTGGTTGGGCTTCAACAGCTCCTAACAGTGAAGCTCGTTATTTTCATCAAATGAATGTGATGTGGAATACCGTAAATATTGGATTGGCAATTCCTGCTTATATAAAAGCAAAAAAGGCAAACTCAACCTTAACTTTTTCTGAGTCTATTAGAAAAGAGCACCAAACAGAAAAGATTTTTTTAATTAACACGGGAATTGATATTGGTTATATGGCAAGTGGTTTAATTCTTCGCAGCGAGGCCAAATCCAATGTGGAAAAACGCGCTCAATTTAATGGTTACGGGAATAGTATGCTGATGCAGGGAGGATTTTTGTTTTTATTTGATTTGACAGCCTATGTGATTCATAATCGTCATTCAAAAAAGTCCCTTGATAATTTATTGAATTCAATTGAAATGAGCAGCAATGGAATTGGCTTAAAATGGCATTTGGAAGCGAAAACGTTTTCAAGAAATCAATTGCTGTTGTAGGAATAAAAAAAGATGAACGACTAACATAGTAACGATACGCTGCAAAACTATTTTCTATCTTTCAGCGCGCAAGTCAGTATACATTGTTTCAAAAGCTTATCCTTTCTTCCAAAATTGCCACCATTTTTTACCTTCAGAAATTGAGTCATCTTCGTTAAAGCGGTTAACTTTTTTAGGTTCATCTTCAATACCTTTTTCTTTCCATTGCCCATTTCTAGATCGAACCCAAATTTTATCAATTCCTAATAAGGTTAATTCTACAGGTGCGTTATTTGCTTCCATGATTTATTTTTTAATCTATTTTCAAGCAAGATAAACTGTAAATCATTGGTAAACAAATGTATAGCGTGTTGATTATCAAAAAGGTATCACGGGAGACTAAATGATACGTCATACCGATAATTTGGAATTTCAATCCCTTAAGTTATTGATTTTCAATTGATATGTATTGTTCTTAAAAGTTTGTGCCAAAAACGTGATGTGTTAAAATAAGTTGAAGAACCAATAGATGAACTAACCAGTTCAATTCAAGTGCGTCAAGATGTATCGAGCTGGACTCGCCTGAGTTTATCGAAGGGTCGAGATAAGTGAAGTCGAGAATCCTATTCTCCTATTGATTTCTTTAAACAATAATAGTACTTTTATGTTATTTAAGCATGGATGGTGAGACGATAATCAAAGTAGAACATTTGGCCAAACGTTTTGGTACGTTTGAAGCGGTGAAGGACGTTTCTTTTAGTGTGAGCAGGGGAGATGTGTTTGGTTTTCTTGGTCCGAATGGTGCTGGAAAAAGTACAACAATACGCTGTCTTTTATCCTTGATTACGCCAGATGCCGGATCAATCGAATTATTTGGAAAGTCATTTAAAAATAACCGAACGGCAATTTTATCGAACATTGGCAGCATCATTGAAAAACCCGATTTTTATAAATATTTATCTGCACAGAAGAACCTAGAAATCTTTGCGCGTGTTTCAGGAGCGGATGTTTCGAAAAAGGAAATTCAGGAAATGCTTGAATTTGTTGGATTGGGCGATCGTGGTAAACATAAATTAGGTGGTTTCTCCCACGGAATGAAACAACGTTTAGGCATTGCACAGACACTTTTACACAAACCTGATTTGATTATTTTAGACGAACCAACAACTGGTTTGGATCCGCAAGGAATCGTTGAAATTCGTAATTTGATTTTACGACTCAAAAATGAACAAAACAAAACAATTCTTTTGTCTTCTCATCAATTGTCGGAAATAGAATTGATAGCTAACCGCATGGTAATTATCAACCAAGGTCGTTCCATTGTGGAAGGAAGCGTAACCGAATTATTGAATACACAAGAATTGCTTGTGCGCATTGAAGTGGACAATGCACGTGCTACTGCCGAACTCCTGCAAAAGGCATATCCAGAAGCGATTTTTAAAATCAATTCCGAAAGCGAATTAGAAGTTACGTTCGTAAAAGAGTTGGTTCCTGAACTCGCTCGACTGTTGGTCAACAACAATATAAATGTGCACGCCATCGAGCCAACACGTAAACTAGAGGATTATTTCATGAAAATAATACAAGCATAAGATGTTACTAAAAAATACATACAACGAGTTTATTAAAATACTTTCGAAACCTCGAAGTTATTTAGGAATCGGCGCTTTAACCTTACTTGTCGGAATAATCATTTTTGCAATGAAAGCGGATGGAAGGTCAATCATTTCATTTATAACTTCGACTTTCGAACAGAGTTTGACGTTCAATGGGGATGTTTTGAATGGCAACCTAATCGCCTTCATTATTTTGCAAATGCTGATTGTGCATATACCTTTATTGGTCGCTTTGGTGACAGGTGATCTCATTTCCGGTGAAGCAGCAATGGGGACAATTCGCATGTTGGCGACAAAACCAATCTCGCGCACCAACATTGTTTTATCTAAATTCATTGCTGGTGCGATGTACACACTTTTCTTGACAATTTGGCTGGGCTTTTTAGCTTTGTTCGTTTCACGTCAAATCTTTGGAACGGGTGATTTAATTGTTCTCAACAGCGATGGCTTGGTAATCTTGCAAGATGCCGATATCTTATGGCGCTATGGACTTGGGTTCTGCGTTGCGTTCTTGGCTCTTTTGACGGTTTCAACACTTTCCATTACCTTATCTGCTTTTGCAGAAAATTCAATTGGACCAATTGTCTCCACGATGGCGATTATAATTTTATTCACGATTATAGGAAGTTTGGATGTTACCGTTTTCGACAACATTAAACCCTATCTTTTTACGACACACATGGCATCCTGGCGCAGTTTCTTTGAAGATCCAGTTCCTTTTTCTTCGATTATCCAATCGATTGTCATTCTCGTTGTGCACAACGTCGTTCTGGTAGCAATTGCGATATATAAATTCAATAAAAAAGACATTACATCCTGATGAAAAACTTCCTTACCCTCTTAATCATCGCAATTCAATTTGGCGTAACATCCCAAGAAGCGGATGATATTCTAAGCAAAGTTGTAACAAAACTGAATACGGTGAAAGATTATACGGTGACTGCTAATGTGAAAGCAAACATTCCAATGATCAAGATCTTACCTTCTAAAGCGACTATCTATTTCAAGCAGAAAGATAAGTTCAAAGTAGTTTCGAAAGGGATTGTCATCTTACCAAAACAAGGATTCACAGAAATAAATACGTTTCTAGCAAATAAGAAATCATATATAGCAGTTGCAGGAGACACTTCGAAAATTGGTGGTGTAATGACAAAATTAATTACCGTTATTCCAAATGGAGAAAGCAGTGAAATTGTACTTGCAAAATTATGGATCGACACAAAACGTTCGGTTATTATGAAATCACAAATCACGACAAAAAGTAATGGATCCGTGAACACGACGTATACGTATGGTGATAAAGTGAGTTTTGGTTTACCAAGTCAATTGGTTTTCGAGATTGACGTCAAAGCATTTAAACTTCCGAAAAGTGTTGCTGCAGACATCAATAAAACCACAACTGATAAAAAAGTTAAACCCAATAGCAAAGGGATTATTACGATAACGCTGACGGATTACAAAGTCAATACAGGTTTGAGTGATGCGCTTTTCACGAAAAAGAAATAAGTGTTTAAGGTCGAAGGTCGTCGAGCGACAGTCTAGACGCCGAGCTTATTCCCACCAATTCTTATTACTTTTGAATTCAATTTTATAAACGATAATTTCAATGTATTCAGTTCGTAAATCTACAATGAAACATGGGACGACAAATTTTAATGTTCTTTTGTTTATTCTTACCATAACGTGTTATCTCACTTGGCAATTTGGTATAAACTATTTTATCATTTTTTGCTCTAGTAGTATCATTCATCTTATCATAGAATCAGGTTTGGCATTAAGTGGGATGCGCAAAAGTGTGGTATATGTTTATGGGAAGAAATTGCCAAAAACGATAGAAATTGTCATAAAATCAATGACCGAAGGTCCTGCTTACTGTGTACCTGCATATTTTGTTGCTGACCAGTTCATTGCTGGTAATTTCTTATTAGGTATTGTTAGCGCTGTAATTGTTGTTGGTTTCTCTGCACATTATTTGGGATGGTCTGATAAACGGGACCTTGAAAAAGGAGAATTACCATTGATAAGTCGAAGGGCGATGAATAAACCCAAAGCGGTAATGTTGCTGGCTCTTATCAATACAGGATGTTTGACGGCACTTTTTCTAATGCCCTCTCCATATCGAATGCATGCCTTTATATATATTATTGCGTATTCTTTGTTGGTAATGCTATTCTATCTAATTAATTATAATCTCGGCGTACGAATGGTTGAAATATATGACCATGACACCAAAGAGTTTAAACAACCAGGTCCATTATTTCAGGCAGCAGGCCTTGCGTATGATAGTGCATATGAAATGGCTGTTCTTGTTTCACCTGCCTATTGGTTGACATTCTATTTAGGGTTTTTTAAGTAGAGAGATAATATATTCAGAATGAAAATGGGTAGAATCATTTGTTTCTTAAACTGCTAAATCCTACTAATTTTTTATTTTCTTCATCCCATAGTTTTTTACCTAGCATATTCCATCCTTCAGAAATTGGAATTAATTTATAGTTAAGCAACGTACCAAGTTCCTTCTGTGCTTTATCCAACTTATAACTTGGGATATTTGAACACAAATGGTGAATATTATGGTATAATACATTTCCAGTCATCCATCTAAACCAATGTGGAGCAGTAACACAGTTTGATCCAGAAAAGGAAGCATCAAAATAGTTCCAATTTTCGTCCTTTTCCCAATACGTTTCTTCAAATTGATGCTGAGTGTATAAGGAAAAAGCAGCAATGTTATAGAATAATGCAAGTGGTAGAAAAAAGACAATTACGAGTGTTATAATCGACATGTAGCTCAATAAAAACCATATCAATGCAACATAAATAATATCGTGAATCAACACAATAAGATTGACCTGCCTAGAAAATTTTGGATGTAAAAATCGAAAAATAAGTCCAAAGTTGATAGTAGGAACAATAAAAAATCTGGTAAAACGCGAACGCATGAAACGATAAATTAACCTTTTAAAAAGAGAACTAGCTTTGTATTCTTCAATGGTCATAGTCCATACTTCTGGGTTCCATTCACGTTTATCAAGATTTCCCACATGGTTATGGTGACTATTATGAATATAGCGCCACATTGAAAATGATATCATGATTCCGAAACCTAAAATTGTTCCTACGCTATTTTCCCATGTTTTGTTATTTGAAAAACTATTGTGTCCGCAATCATGAAGAATAACATAACTTCGACATAAGAAAACAACTGTTGTTGGGATCGTTATTAATAAAACCAAGTTATAGTTGCCTAAAAAGTAATAACTGGAGTAAATACTTGACCAAAGCATAATGAAAGTAAAAAAGAATTGGAAGTTGGCTTTTGAAGTATTTTTGATTGTAAAAGGCTTCAATAGTTGAATTGCTCTTTCGTAATCTGTTTGCCTATTACTTGATATCATTCGAATTAAATTTTAGCGTGAAAGATAAGAATGTTTATTCAAATTATAGTCCTTGATGCTCTTTTGAATAATGAATAAGTGTATATCATTAATGATTCGTATTTTTATTTCGATACTATGAATAACATTAAGAAAAGCCAACCCGATTTTTCTCTTCTAAATAATGAAGTGCATCTTCACTATGTTTTTATTGTAAATGAAAGGCCATCAGTTTATTTGAAACTTTTATCTGATGCAGAAATGGAACGTGCAAATAAATATCGCATTGAGAAAGAAAGAGATCGATTTATTATTTCGAGAGGTTTACTTCGTAAATTGATTGGTCAATATGTTTCGATGAATCCCAAGGAAATTATTTTTGATTATGGCGTGAACGGGAAACCATTCTTAAAGAACAACGATGTTCAATTCAATATGGCGCATGCTGAGGATGCAGTATTATTTGGTTTTACGCGCCATTTTGATATAGGTGTTGATCTCGAATATTTGGATAGACAGGTGAATTTTCTTAAAATGAGTAGTTTTATATTTTCATCAAATGAATTGGAAGTATTTAACAATCAGCCAAAAGAAGATAAAAAAGAAGCCTTCATCAATTGTTGGACAAGAAAAGAGGCATTTTTAAAAGCAAAAGGTGCAGGATTAACTTTTCCAATTGATCAATTGGAGGTGTCTTTTGTGAAGAATGAAAAAGCAGAATTGAGGGCTACAAAATGGGCGTTAAATGAGAAGGAACAGTGGTCGTTGGAAAGTTTTACTTTAGCTGAGAATTTTCGCATTGCAGTTGCTGTGAATGGGAAAGTAAACTCAATTAAAATCTTTCCAATTGGGAACAAAGACATTTAAAAGGTTTTGAATTAAACATCGAAAGTTCGTGTTTTAGTGGTATTAGTTAGAATAAATTAAGAATTAATTAAAAATTAATGGTTTCAATATTAACAGAGTTAACCTCAAGAACCAAGGAAAATCCAAATAAGCTATTATATGTTTTTCTTGATTTAAAAGGAGATGTTAAAGAATCGTATACTTATCAGGAATTTGAGCATAGAACGAATGGCATTGCATCGTTTATAAATGACAAATATTCATTAAAACTTGGAGACCGACTTCTGTTGGCATACCCTCCAGGAATAGAAATGATATGTGCTTTTTTTGCTTGCGTTAAGTTAGGATTGATTCCTGTACCTGTTTCTCCTCCAACGGCGCAAGGATTCCAATCTTCTGTTAGAAAAATGAACTTCATTGCTGAAGATTGTAAAGCATCCGCTATTTTGACTGACCGATCCTATTATTGGTCTATAAAAGTGAATTTATCTAGAGAAAATACGGAAATATTTTCTAAAAAAGTCAATTATATTTCTCAACTTGAATGGATTGTTAGCGATGATTCTGGATCGGACGGCTCGATCAATTTTCAGGAAGCACATTCGGATATATTATTTTTGCAATATACTTCGGGCTCTACAAATAATCCCAAAGGAGTTATTGTAACGCATGAAAATATCCTTAACAATTGTGATATTGTTGTGGACCACCTGCCAATTGGTGTTTCTTGGTTACCACAATATCATGATATGGGACTAATTGGTTACTATATTTTCTTTGCTTTAAAAGGGGGGACGACCTATGGTTTTTCACCAATAGATTTTATTCAACGACCGGCTCTTTGGCTAGAGACAATCACGAAATATGGTGGTTCTGCTTCTTCTGCACCAAATTTTGCATATGAGTATTGTCTGATTCCAGGTAAAATACCAGAGGAAACACTTTCAAGAATTGATCTGAGTACGCTTAGGTTTTTAATGACAGCAGCGGAACCTATAAGTACGACTATCTATAAAGATTTTCTAAAGAAATTCTCATCATACGGTTTAAAAGCTGAAAGTTTTTTTGCTGCATATGGTTTGGCTGAATTCACTTTGGCAGTTTCCAACTATGGAAGAAGTGTCAATTCTTTTGATTCAGAATCGTTGAAAAATAATGTAGTAAAACTGAATGAATCAGTTGACAAATCGGCGGTTGATTTAATGAGTTGTGGAAAACCTTTAGGCGATACAAAAATTAAAATTGTAGATATAACTTCAAATTTGAAAGAAGTCAATTTTGATGGCGTAGGTGAAATATGGGTGAATGGCTTGAGTAAATGTGAAGGATATTGGAACCAACAAGATTTATCAAAAGAAACTTTTGAGGCTGAATTGGAAGGTGAAAATTGGCTTAGAACAGGAGATATTGGGTTTATGTACAAGGATGAATTGTACGTATGTGGAAGATCAAAGGACATGATTATCATTCGTGGCCATAATTATTACCCGCAGGATATAGAAATGATAATCGAAGAAGACCCTTTAGTGAGAAAAGGATGTGTTGCTGCATTTTCAATAGATAAATTAGGACGGGAGGCACTTGTTGTAATTGTGGGAATCAAGAATAATAAAAAAGTACCAGATGCTGTTGAGATCAATAATAAACTAACGAAATATACTGGGATTAATGCCGAATCGATCGTATTTGTTCCTGCTCGAACGATCTCAAAAACGAGTTCTGGAAAGATAATGAGGTATCAAAATAAAAACCGTTATGTTCTAAATGAATTGGAAATTATTGCTCAAGTAAATTTAGAAAACAATGAATTAACTTTTTCAGAAAAGAATAATGAAGAGGTAGTTAATGAGTTTAAAGGTGATGAGAAAGATTTTCGAACAATTTTCAAGCGCTATAAACTTTCTGGATTGGAAAACATGTCAATCGGAGATGCTGGCTTTGATTCACTTAAACTGGCTGAATTTGCCCATGATCTAAAGGCTTTCTTAAATCTTCAAGGCTTCGATGATCTATCAAATGAAATTGACCTTCGTTTAATACAAAAAATTGCAGTGTCTGAATTGTTCGAGATTCTTCAAGGACTTCAAACTGCTTCTCCTCAAGCAAAATTCCGTTTTAAACATGCTTTTAACAAACTCCACAAAGAATTTGAAAAAGTGGAAATGGAAATGATGGAAAGAGATGCTGCTTATACTTCAAATGAAACAGAACAAGCCAATTTAAAACCGTATACTACAGAAAATGGACATATTCTACTTACCGGTGGAACAGGTTTTTTTGGTCCATTCCTTATAAAAAGTTTACTTGAACAGAATTCTGAAACGATTTATGTAATCGTTAGAGCAAAAGATAAGGAGGAAGGAATGAATCGTTTGAGAGAATCATTTTCGCTCATGACCACTTCTGCAGAAATGAAGGCTGCTTTTGAAGACCGTGTGGTTCCTATTTGTGGAGACATTTCCCGAACAAAACTAGGAGTAAATGAATCGGAGTGGGAGTTTTTAACCAAAAACATCCATTCAATCTATCACAATGGTGCAATAGTGAATTATTTATTGGATTATGAATCCATGCGAAAAATAAATGTTGGTGGAACGAATGAAGTTATTCGCTTGGCCATGACAGAAAGAACTAAAATTTTGAATCACATCTCAACTACATTCATTTTTGGATGGTCAGTAAAGGATACTTTATTGGAAGGTGATTCAAATGACAAGATGGAATTATTAGATTTTGGTTATAGTCAAAGCAAATGGGTTTCAGACAGAATTGTGCTTAACGCAATGAAAAAAGGACTGAAAGCCAGGATTTTTAGACCTGCATTAATTTCTCCTTCCATTACTGGAGAAGGGTATAATTATGATATTTCAATTCGCTTATTATCTTTTATGGTAAAATATGGAATAGGGACGAGCGCACAAAATCAAGTCAGTTTTACCCCTGCTGATCTTGGCGCAAATAATATTGTGGCTATTTCCAATATAGAAGAAAGCTGTGGGAAATCGTTTCACGTAACCCGAGATACGTACTCAAGCATGCAAGATGTTACCGAAATACTTGGGAAGATTATTGGTAAAAAGTTTGTGAATTTTCCTTTGAAAGCATTTGTTCCAGAAGTTATTGGTCGCTGCAAAAAAGAAGATATTCTTTTCCCCTTATTGAATTTTCTTGTGCGCTCAGTGGATAATATTAGTACAATGGAATTTAAACGTTACGACAATAGCAACTATGTGAAGTACCGAGATCTTTCTCCTTGGGGAAAAGAGGACTCTTCACTTGAAGAAGTTGTCGTTGGAATTCACAAGTTTATGGATAAAAACGAAATAATATAACTTTAGATTATGTCAAGTAAAACAGGGATACCTAAAATTTCAATCGCTGAAACGCTGCTGGATACAAGAGAAATGTTGAAAAGCCCTGTAGTTGTTTTTGAGAAGTACAGAAAGAAATTAGGTCCTACCTTTCAGCTAAGGTTTGGGATTCGAAATACCGTTGTTACCGCTGATCCTGAACTATTGAAGCATGTCCTAAAAGACAACAATGACAATTATCACAAATCGCACATTCAAACAGAGCGATTTGTTGAATTTCAGGGAATAGGTTTAACAAACAGCCATGGTGATTATTGGTTACGTCAGCGTAAACTGCTTAGTATGGGCTTCACAAGAGGTAGGCTATCTGAAATGTTGCCTTTGCAACTACAAGTACTGAATGACTTTATGCATGATTTTGACCTTGCAGTGGAGAAAGGTCCATTGGACATTCACGATCAAATGGTGAGGTTCACCTTGCGTTCTGTCGGGAAATCACTTTTTGGAAGTCAGATGAAAGAGGAGGAACTCGAAAAATTCGCAGCGGCAATAGCAGATATTCAGAGATACATAGTGAAAAAAGTTGTTCAGCCATATTTGATGCCTTGGTATTTCTTGACTGGACAAGATAAAAAATACCATAAAATCAGAAAAGAAGGAGATCAAATAATTATCGATTATCTCGAAGAAAGAAGGAAGAAATTGGGTGAAGGAAGTGATATTTTAGAGCTGATTCTATCCACACCATTCAAAGGGACCGATGAATATATGACGGATGAAAAAGTAAAGGTTGAAATACTTCAGCTACTCGTTGCCGGAAATGAGACATCAACAACAGCAGCTACTTGGGCGTTCTACATCATGTCCAAACATCCAGAATGTGTTACAAAGATCAGAACGGAAATTGAAGCGAATTTTGGGGATGATGAGGTTAATTATTCACGACTGCATAGCCTTAATTATACGATTGCCGTATTGGACGAAGCCATGCGAATTTACCCTCCGTTCTGGATGATAGACCGCGAAGCGCAAGCAGATGATGAATTCAAAGGATTTAAAATTCCGAAGGGAACAACAGTAATTCCATATATCTATGGTGCCCACCACAACGAAGAGTATTGGCCGGATCCAGATAAATTTGATCCAAGTCGTTTTGATTTGAGTTTAAATGAAAAGCAACATCCTTTTGCACATATACCTTTTGGCGGTGGACCAAGAGTTTGTATCGGTCAAAACATGGCTAAAATGCAAATACTCTTGGTGATGAGTGCTATTATACGAAAATATGATTTTGAATTGGTGTCAAAAAAGGATGTTGGTTTGCATGCCATGATGCTACTTAAGCCCGATGGACCGGTGAATATGAAATTTACGCGGGTTAAAGAATAAGTGATCTACTTTTCTAACAATTCAAATGTGCAAGAACCCCATTCTTGATTTAACTTGCTTAGAAGTTCTGGTGATGTTTTGTAGTGAGAAATTTTAAAGGATTCATTTTTCTTAATAAAAGGCTGAAGTTTGTTTTCAGGAAAATCACCCAAGCTTAACAATTTATAAATTGTTTTCATTGTTTCCAAAGGGGCTTGCTGAATTTGCGTAAAACTTATTTCTACCAATTGACCTTCTGGGATAGAACTTCTTGATTTCAAATACGTGTCAATGACAAGTTTATATGTTTTTATAACGATGTGATCAATTTCATCATCTGATATTCTTTGAAAACTATTTTGTTGTTGAATAACATTCCAAAGATATTTGCTTGAATGGAAGACATCAATTGGGTCCCGATGAATGTAAATAAACTTGGCAGACGGGTATTTTTTAAGTAAAACTTCAACTCTCGCGGTGTCTCCAGGTGACTTTACAATGACTTGTTTACCCTTTGATCCATAGGAAAGTTTTCGAATCAAATAGTCATAATCTTCAATCCATGATTCAGCGTTTCTTGTATTATTTAGAGCAATAAATTGATTGGACCATTTCTCGAATTGGCTAGGGAAGATATGCCCCCAAGTATAACTACTCGAACTGCACATGGAACACATGGCAGATTCCAATTCTCCTGGTAAATCAAGATTCATCAGTGTTCTCTGAAATGAATAGGGAATTTTGAAAATGCGGCAAAAAGAATTCAAAGGTTTTTTTAGCCATTTTTCGGATAAGAAGTAATTATCGAAAAATAAAAATTGGTAAATACTTGTGGTAGTATTTCTTGGATCTTGTACTATTAAATTTTGGAGATGAGAAGTGCCACTTCTCCAATGGCCCAATATGAAAATTGGATCAGCGGTTAAAACGTGGTTTTTTAATCTTCTGTTATAAATAAGTAATTCAGCGATTCTAAAGGGTTCCAATAGTAAATAGCGAATGACGTAACCAATAAAAAGAGGCGTTTTGCCAAAACTAATCCCCCCATTTTGAAAAGCCATTTTGAACAGGGAAAAAACAGGAAAAAAAGGAATTTTCCTTCCAAATTTATTCATTTTTGAGGTGTTTCATTTAATTGAGATTCTTTGAAAGAACCATTATTGATTGATCAACATCACTTATTTAAGGTGAAAATTACACAATATTATTCTTTGTTGATTTTAACTTATTAACTTTCACTTTGATTTACGAATTTTTCAACGAATATTTTTTAACGCATGCAAAAGTATTCCTTCTCGAAAGATACAAATAGTGCCTTTTCCGAAGCTTTAAACAGCCGTGTGAATTCTTTTTTCAAGATGAATAAAATTGATCGCAGGGCAAATCAGGAAATGGTCAATAAAACGGTATTCATTGTAGGGTATTATTTTACAATTTATTTAATTATTCTTTTTGGAGGAATAGAAAATATTCCCCTTCTATTTGTTTTATGGGCTGTATTCGGTCTGGGACAAGCATTTGTGGGCATTACGGTTATGCATGATTTTGTGCATGGTTCATATTCAAAAAATAAATATATAAAACTGATCCTTGAAATTCCAGTTATTGCAATTGGAGTAGAATCTAAAATATGGAAAATTGAACATAATGTGTTGCATCATACATATCCAAATGTTAGTGGTTTGGATGATGACATCGAAACGCGTTTTGTTTTTCGATTTACGAAAGATCAACCTAAAAAATGGTTTCATAAATACCAACATCTTTATGCGACCTTTATTTATGGATTACTTATTATTGAATGGGTCACAGTGAAAGATTTCATGAAGATCTTTAAGTACAAAAAGATGGGATTTATTCAACCTGGACTTGAATTTATCTCAATTCTATTTAGTGTTTTGATAAAAAAGTTCATTTTTTTCTTGATATTTCTTATTGTTCCGATGCTTTATTTGGATCTTTCCAATGGAATGGTAATATCAATGTTTCTTACCATGCTTGTTGTTGCTGGAGTCGTTATGACAATTATTTTTCAAACGGCTCATGTTGTTCCTATATGTACTTTCAGAGATAAAAATGACAATTTTGAGCGTGAAAATTGGCATATTCATCAATTAATGACAACATCCAATTTTGCCATGGATAATAAACTACTAACCTATTTTTTCGGAGGTTTAAATTATCAAATTGAGCATCATCTTTTTCCGGATGTTTCTCATGTTCATTATCCGAAAATCTCAACAATCATTAAAAACACGGCCAAAGAATTTAACACGCCATATATTGTTCACGACACATTTAGACAAGCAGTAATTGGACACTATTCGTTATTAAAGGAATTGGGGAAAATTTAGTTGAAGACATAAAAGTCATTAATAAGGAAGTCGAAGGATTTCGGTAACGGACATCGAAGGACGGCGAGGCTTTTACCACCAATGTTTATTCTCCACCTGCAACATTGGCGTGATCAATTCACCAAGCATTGGTGTGAGATAAGGGATTGCACTTTTTTTGCATTCTTCAACAAATTGATCTGCTGGTTCCGTCCAAGCGTGATCCGATAAATTGAAACTTCCCCAATGAACGGGCATTAACTTTTTTGCGTTTGCATCTATTGCTGCTTGGATACATTCGTCTGGAAATAGGTGAATGGGACGCCATAATTTATTGTATTGTCCACACTCCATAAAAGCGAAATCAAAAGGACCCAATTTATCCCCAATTTCTTTGAAATGTGTTCCATAACCTCCGTCACCACTAAACCAATTGTTTTCAGTATCCGTTTTGATAACCCAACCTCCCCATAATCCTTTGAAACGGTCACGCATTCCTCTACCCGAAAAATGACGTGTAGGTGTAAAGGTGAAATCGATGTCTTCGTATTGCTTTTTCTCCCACCAATCAAATTCTGTGATAGCTGAAGGGTTAATTCCCCAGCTGATCAAGTGCCTTCCAACTCCTAATGCAACGTAAAAGTTTTTCACTTTTCCTTTTAACAATTGGATACTTTTTAAATCCAAATGGTCGTAATGATCGTGGGACATTAGTAATATATCTATTTCGGGTAAATCCGAAATGAAGTCTGTTGTAATGGAGTTAAAGCGTTTAATAGAAAAAGGAGCAATTGGCGCTGCATCTGTTCCAAACATTGGATCAATGAGAATCGTTTTGTTTTTTAAACGCATCAATAGGGCAGAGTGCCCATACCAAATAAATTTCATCTGCTCAGAAGGAGCCAAAAAAGTTGTGGAATTGAATGGGACAAACTTGATTTTCTCTTTCGGTTGTCCATTCTTACGCTTGAATAATTGTTTATACAACAGCTTCGGAATCGCTTTAAATGGAATGTCCATCTTTGTTTCTTCCAAGTTGTTGAATTTTTTACCGTCCCAATGTTTGGAACGGCTATAATTTGAGATCTCTTCAGAAGTAACTTTACCCCCAAATTGTTTACTCATATTCCTTTCAACAAATTATCATAAAGGTCATTAAACGACATTCCATTCGCAGTTCTTCGTTTTGATAATTGTTTCAAATCAACCAATGCCCATAAGACAAATTCCATTAAAAAAGGCATATCAATTGCTGCAACGTTTGGCTGGTATTTCAGAATAAGTTTTTTCAAAGGTTCAATGTCATTCAATGCAGAGGCATAAGATTCTTGATCCATTTCATCTTCCAATTCGAATGAATCTGCTTCAAAAAACCAAGTTAATACTGCATCATATGGTGTCTCTTGATCTGGCTTTTTGAGCTTTTCAATTTTTGGGAAATAGGTCAAGAATAGTGTTTTCGTTGCTTCACTGATTAAATGATTAGCAACGAAAGATGTTCCTTCCTGCTCTCCTTCATAAACAAGTTCAACTTTTCCTGTGATGGAAGGAATCATTCCAATCAAATCACTGAAGCGAACAGTTGTTTCCTTCTCATCGTTCAAGATTGCTCTTCGTTCTGCAGTACTTACCAAATTTTCGTATGCTGTGATACTCATTCGCGCACTGACACCACTTTTATGATCAATGTATTCGCTCTCGCGTGCTTCAAATGCTATTTGTTCTAAAATATCTTTTGCCAACTCAGGAACATAAACGTTAAAATGACGATTTTCCAATTTGTCAGATTCTTGGGTTGTGATTGTCTTTGCTGTTTTAATATCAGCTGAATAATGCGTTAATATTTGTGAGCCAATTCTATCTTTTAACGGGGTAACAATACTTCCTCTATTGGTGTAATCTTCTGGATTTGCTGTAAACACGAATTGAAGATCCAACGGAAGACGTAATTTAAATCCACGAATCTGAATATCGCCCTCCTCTAAAATATTGAACAAAGCAACTTGAATACGCGCTTGTAAATCAGGCAATTCATTGATTACAAAAATACAACGGTTCGCACGAGGAATCATTCCAAAATGCAAGACTCTTTCATCCGAATAATTCAACTTTAAATTCGCCGCTTTTATTGGGTCTATGTCTCCAATTAAGTCTGCAATTGTAACATCTGGCGTAGCTAATTTTTCAAAAAAGCGATCCGAACGGTGCATCCAAACGATTGGTGTTTCATCTCCTTTTTCAGCAATTAAATCACGCGCAAAAAGGCTAATTGGATTGAAGGGATCATCGTTCATTTCACTACCAGAAACAACTGGAATATATTCATCTAATAAATTGATCATCAAACGAGCAATACGCGTTTTTCCTTGTCCACGCAATCCCAATAAATTGATGTTGTGTTTCGAAAGGATTGCACGCTCTAGTTGCGGAATAACTGTTTGTTCATATCCATGCATTCCAGGGAAAGTTGTCTCACCAGATTTAAGTGCTGCAATTAAGTTGTCTCGAAGTTCTGTTTTAATACTTTTGGAAGTGTATCCTGCTGCTTTTAAAGCGCCAAACGTGTTGCTTGTTGTGTTCATCGTATCAGTTAATTCGTTTTTTTCTGTTTGTTTCATAATCGTGAAAAATCATTTCGCCCAATCCTTTTAATCCGGTATAAAATGCTTTTCCTTTATTTGATTTCGTAAATTCTTCAATGAATGATTGCAAATAAGGGTCTTGTGCAATCATGAAGGTTGTAATTGGAATGTGCATTTTTCGCGCTTGTGCGGCCATGTTGTAACACTTTTCCACAATCGTTTCATCCAGACCATTGCTATTTTTGTAATATTGACCATCTGGCAAACGAAGGCAACTTGGTTTGCCATCAGTGATCATAAATATTTGTTTGTTGGTATTGCGTTTTCTGCGAAGAATATCCATTGCCAATTCCAAACCTGCAACGGTGTTGGTATGATAAGGACCAACTTGAAGATATGGGAGGTCTTTAATCTTGATCGGCCATGCATCGTTTCCAAAAACAATAACATCCAAGGTATCTTTTGGATAAGAGGTTGTAATCAGTTCAGCAAGTGCCATCGCAACTTTTTTGGCTGGTGTTATTCTGTCCTCACCATATAAAATCATGCTGTGACTGATATCAATCATCAAAACCGTACTCATTTGCGATTTGTGGTGCGTATCCTCAACAACTAAATCTTGTTCGGTTAATTTAAAATCACCAATTCCATTATTTATTTGTGCGTTCTTTAAACTTTCAGTGATGGAGATATTTTCGATAGAATCACCGAATTGAAAATCACGAAACTCTCCAGTTGCTTCATCACCTTGACCACTTTTTTTGGATTTATGATTTCCAGCGCCACTCTTTTTTATTTTCCCGAATATTTGGTCCAAAGCATTTTTACGCAAAACGCGTTCTGTTTTAGCCGTTATTGATAACTGTCCTTTTCCATCCGGTTCAATTTCTTCACGCAAATAGCCTTTCTTCTTCAAATCTTCGATGAAATCCTCCATTGCATATTCATCCGTAGTTAACGAATATTCTTTATCGAGAACATTTAACCAATCAAGCGCTTCGTCAACGTCCCCAGATGTGTGTGTGATGAGCTCACTGAATATATCAAACAATTTATCAAAAGGTGTTTGTTCAGGAGCTTCATATGGTGTAAAAACATAACCGGATCTTGGCATGAATAGAATTTATTATTAAGAACAACAAGATAGCTAAAAAGTTTTGTGAAGTTCACAATTTAATCCTTCAAAACGTGCCAAATTATTATAATTTTTTTGCTTTTTAAGGACAGTAAGCGCCATCTTTTGAAGTTGTTATAACAAATGACCTTCAGCAATTGAGAATAATTGTTTTATACACTTGATTACAAGTGATTTCCAAAATAATTGAATGCTGACGAAATTAAAATCATCTTTGTGTTTAGGAAATCTAGAGGTTGCAATCTGTTGAAACAGTATTTACCAAAAACTAGGCGTTCTCGAAAATACAAAAAACGGATTCGGATTTTGGAATTTTAAATAAATTTCAGATCCTCCAAAGCCATTTGAGGCTGTTCGTAAACTCGAGGTGTTAAAATCATATGAATAGCCAATAGATAATCCAGCTATTTCCAGTTCAATACTAGGCGAAAAAGCATCACCAAGACGATAGTATCCACCGAAACCAATTGCAAAACCTTTTACATTTCCTGTATATTTAGATCCATCTCTAACTAAATATCGGAGCATCATCCCAAGATTAATTTCTCGCATTGGTCCTTGAAAAATTGCATTAATTCGAGGTCGCAAAGCCAATTTGGAATAACCCGTTGCCCAATGCATATTCGCATGAAAAACAAATTTTGAATACATTTTTTCACTCGTACCATAATAACTTTCCAATTCTGGACGAGCCAAATGATGATATGCCATACCTACTTGTGCTTTTACTTTATCAAAAGATGAAATAGTTGAAGCTGCAGTGCCATAAGCCCACATTGCACCTACACCAAAATCCATATAAGATTTATTTTCAAAAATATAACTTTCATTGGATGGTAAAGTTGGATCATACGCTTGTCCATTGAATTGTGCATCCCATTGCAAATTACCTGGAGAAATAGTTCTTTGTGCCCAACCTCCTGTCAATCCAACAGAAAAGGTGTTATTTCTATCCAAAAGTAGAACAGTAGAAATCGTCATGTCTATTTTAGTTGTCCCAAAATTTGTGGTTCCTGCAACATCACGATACATTGATAATCCAGCCCCCATATATGCATTTCGGCCCTTGTTTTTAAACAGTGCACCATCTGTGGAAAAAGAAAAAGTACGGTATGGACTAGAAATTGAACCCCATTGAGTTTTGTAGTTAGTTGATGCTCTGAAAGTCCCTTCAAAAACGCCTGCAGCACCCGGATTTAAAACCATTGGAGCAGCATTAAACATGGTAAAATGAATGTCTTGAGATCTTCCTGTTAACCCAATAAATAAAACGGAAAGAAGTGTTAAGGTAGCTTTCATATTTATCGAATTAAAGTTACATCACCTTTTTTACTAACTGTTGAACCGTCTTTATAAACAACATCAACGTAGTAAACAAAAACTGCAGGATTGACTTTTTTACCCCTGAAATTTCCATCCCAGCCATCTTCTAAACTGGTGGATTCAAATACCTTTTCTCCCCAACGATCAAACACAACAAATTTCACATTTACGATTCCTTTTCCTCTAACATATAATACATCATTGTCAGAATCTCCATTCGGGGAGAAGATATTTGGGACGAAAACAACTAAGTCGTATAAAACTGTAATGGTCACTTCATCTGTTGCATAACAGCCATTGTCTTCCGCTGTAATAATATATGTAATTGTTTCTTGTGGTGTGGAAATTGGATTTAAACAAGAACTGCAATCCAACCATGTTGACGGTGACCAAGAAAAAATCGCTGCTGAACTTGTAGAAATTAAATCTACAGGAGATCCTAATCGAATAGTCGTGTCTGCAATTGTTGAAACTGTTGGCGTTGCAGTAACATCTATTTGAATTGTTTGAGCATCTCCGCATATCCCAGGGATCGTGTAGGTTATCGAATTCATGCCACTATTCGCAATTGATGGGTCAAACATTCCTGTTGCTGAAACTCCAGTTCCTGACCAAGTTCCTCCACTGTTAACCGTTTGAAGTTGATAAGGAGAATCGTATTGACAAAATGGACCGGCAGCAATAATTGATGCATCTGCGTCATCTAATATAGAATAATTATAAAGATAGGTAGCTGCACAAGGTCCAGTTGTTGTGTATATGATTCCATATGTTCCGGCACCAGATGCGGCCACATCTACTTCTCCAGTAACAGCGTTAATCACACCGCCACCTGTCATCGTAAAAGTTCCGCCAAGCGTTCCCGTTATGGTTGCAATTGGGTTCACATCATTGGTGCAATTTGTTGAGGAAGGCATCGTAAATGTTGCGTTATCTGCAGGATTTACAGTTGCAATAACTTGCGCTGTAAAAACACCACAAGAAGAAGTTATCGTATACACATATGTTCCAGAAGGATCTATTGAAGGGTTAAATAATCCTGTACCTGAAGCAAGAGCTGGTGACCAAACTCCTCCAATAGTCGGTGTTCCTCCAAGTTGAGCAAAAAGATTAGAGGAAGGATCGTTTGAACAAAAGGTAATTGATCCATTTGACCCTGGATTTGAATTGGAAGCAATTGTTACACTTACCGTTGAGCTCGCTGTTCCGCATAGATTCGTCACAGAATAGGTATATGTTCCAGCTGCATCAATTGCAGGGTTGAAAATCCCTGAACCTGAAGCCATAGTTGGTGACCACACTCCTCCAACAGTAGGTGTTCCTCCTAATTGAGTAAATAAATTGGAAACTGGATCAGAAGAACAAAAAGAGATTGCGCCATTTGTTCCTGAAACAGGTAATGGATTCATCGTAACGTTTGTTGTGATAATAGAATCACATCCTGCAAGTGTAAGGATCGAACTAATATGTGAAGTGTTAGCAGTAATAACTGCCGTCGTTCCATCTGGGTATGTGATGGATGAATTTTGACATGCTATTACATTACTTGTTATTGCATAAACTGGATTCATTGTTACGTTTGTTGTAATAATTGAATCACATCCTGCAGCAGTCAACAAATTTGAAACATGTGAAGTATTAGCAGTAATAACTGCAGTCGTTCCGTCTGGATATGTGATCGATGAATTTTGACAAGCTGTTACATTACTTGTTATTGCATAAACTGGATTCATTGTTACGTTTGTTGTAATAATTGAATCACATCCTGCAGCAGTTAATAAATTTGAAACATGTGAAGTATTAGCAGATATTACAGCAGATGTTCCGTCAGGATAATTAACAGTTGAATTTTGGCAAGTTGTAACAGCTACTACTGAACTAAAAATAGGATTTATTACAACGGTAATTGCAGCAACAGAAAAACAAGTTGCATCCGTTAAAGTTTCAAGTCTTACGTAATACGTTCCTGATGCAGCTGCAATATTACTTATTGGACTTGTGGCAGCATTTGCATTGGCTAAAGTTGAATAAAAAGTAGCATTTCCAGGACTAGATGCAACATTGATAGCTGTATTCAAATTGACTGTATTTGGAGAACAAGCAGTTAAATTATTGATTACAAGAGTAGGAGGTGTACAAACCGGAAAAGAACATACTCCGCTTATTCCAGTCAAAACTTGATAGCTGTACCATGTTAGATTTGCTGTGTTATAGATCCAAAATAACCCGTTGGCCCAAGAAGTTCTAAAAGATACATTTGTAACAGCAGATGTTGGTAATTGAGACATTCCATTGTAAGCTCCTGTTGCCTTATTGATAAAATATACGCGTTTCAAAACATAATCTAAAAGGGCATATTCATGTGCTAAACAATCCGTATAACAGATCGTATTATCGTTTAAGTTTCCTAAAGCAACTGGTAATCCAGTAATTGCTAGCGAACCGATTAGGGCGTTGGTCGTTCTGTTTCTACGCATAATTGCTCCTGCATTGTAATAAACAATTTCGTTGTCTGCACAGTTATAGTCGCCATTCGATTGAGCTGTGGGCTGATTCATTCCTGTGAAAATTGAAATTCCCGTATTCAAAGCATAACCAGAAGCATTGAGGTTGTATTTCCATATTCCACCAGTATTGTATCCATTACTTTCTAATTGATTGGTATTGGGATTCCACCACATTCCGCGCATATCAAACCCTGTATTCGTTTGAAACAAAGGCGCTCCAGCAGCTGAAAATGTCTCTAAGGGAAAACCAGTATTTCCTGCAATTGCAGCATAATATAAACTCATGGTTGGATTGAAAGCAACACCTGTAGCATTTGTTCCTCCGCCTTGCACGTAAGTTAGTGTAACTCCAGGAACAGCATTTGCCACAACAGTGCATTGAGCTCGTGCGTTCTCGCTTTTTAGAAAAAAGGAACACATAGCCACCAAAAGGAACCGTAAAATGAATTTAGACTTCTTTGAAGTTATTTTTTGATGATCAAGAAAAGATAGGATTCTAATCTCCTCAACGTTAATAATAGGATTTTTCATTGCTTAGTTGTAGTAATAAAACCAAATATAATATATTTTCAATTAAGTTTTTTAAAGCATTAATAAAAATCATAAAACGTTAATTATTCGTTAGTTTTTCATTCTTATTTTATTTTTTCAATGGGATGATTTACTTTTAGGAAAATAATAATCCATTAATACGCAATCAGATGAATTCAACGAAAGCATTAAACAAAAATATTACATTGTCAATTAGACTTGTTTTGTCTTTTTTGTTTCTTTTATCCGCAGTTGCAAAATTATATCCTTCGCCTTATTTTGCATTAACAACATTTGAAATAAAACAATTGTTGCCAATGGGTTTTAGTGAAGTTACTGCCGCTTATTTCTCGCGAACATTAATCGGTTGCGAATTGGCATTGGGAATTTTATTATTGCAAGCTCATTATTACAGAAGATTGGTTTTGCCGATGTCGTTCTTAATCTTATTTATATTTTCCGCACATTTGTCCTACGATATTCTGACAAATGGAAACGCTGGAAATTGTGGGTGTTTTGGATCATTGTTACCGATGACACCTTTACAAGCCTTGATAAAAAATATCATTGCAATGGGATTAATTGGATTGTTATATGTTAAATCAGATAAACTAAAAGATAAAATGAATTTCTCCTTCTTAACATCGATTACGTTTGCCAGTATTTTGGCAGTTTACCTTGTTGGACCATTGAGAAAGGTTCAAACCGCAATGCAAGATCAACCTCAAATTGAGTTGAATGACGACAGTAACAATTCAACTACAGTTATTGATACATTAGAGGCGAAGGTTGTTGACAATAAAACCATTAAAGAACCAAAAGTGGAAGAGGTAGTTCCAAAAATTGATGAACCTAAAAAGAAAAAATCGGGTTTCAATAATTTCTTCCAGGATATTGATAAAGGGAAAAAGGTACTGTGTTTTTTCGCGCCAGGTTGTGACCATTGCAAAGAAACAGCGAAAGAATTGACACAATTGAAAAAACAAATTGCCGATTTTCCAGAAATTAAAATTGTATTTATGGATGAAGAACCTGAATTAATTCCTGATTTCTTCACATTTGCAGGCGGCAAATATCCCTATCAAATAGCGGATGTTGCTGCATTTTGGAAAAGTTTAGGTTCAACAAAAGATACACCAGGCGTATTTTATTTATGGAATGGTAACATCATGAAAGAATATGATGGCATCAACGAAAAGAAATTCAAAATGGCTGAATTTAAAACTATTGTTTCCAAAACATTTAAGGAACTAAAATAGGTTGGAATCTTTCATGTGTTTTCGCTGGATATAATCCTGCGAAAAACTTACCACCCCTAAAGATTTAATTACGTCTTGTGGTATCATATCGATTACTCAACTAATAAATCAAAATATACACGCAATAATTTTTGAGGAATCTTTTAAACTAATCTGTGCATCTGTGGCAAATTATCTTGTTTTAACACCTATTTTAACTCATTCATATTAATCAATTGCTGAATTCTTAATTGATTGTTCACATCCCAGATTTCGAGTCTAACGTTGATTCCAGGTGCTTTCCAATCGATGTTGATCATACCGAAATGATTTTCCATTATGGCGTTTCCAATGCGATATTGATTTGGCGTTGCAAATTTCCATTCCTCCGTTAAGCCACTGGAAGTTAAATCATAAATAGGGTAGGTGCCAGTGTCTTCGCGTTTTGAAAGTTCCGAATAATGTACATCACCAGAGATGAAAAACACCCCATTTGCTTTTGTTGAATTAATTAAGTTAAACATGCGTTCTTGTTCTCTCGGGAAATTAGCCCACGCTTCATAACCGTTATATTGTGTTGCGAATTGGGTACTAGAACCAATAATACGCACATCAGCTTGTTTCAATAATTCTGTTTCCAACCATTTCCATTGCATTTCACCTAAAAAAGTAGAATCGGGTGTTTGAATGGGCGAATAATCTAATTCATATTTGTAAAGTGAATCAGCTTTCAAAGCTCCATCATAAGGTAGTAAATCATCTCTAAAAGTTCTGTTGTCTAATAGTATGATTTGAAGGATCTTTCCTTCAACGGCATACATGTAAGAAGTGTAAATCCCTTCATGTTTTCTGCGTTCAGAATTCATTGGTTCATTGAAAAACTTCAGAAAAATTTTCTTTGATTGTTCTTTCTTCTCATAATGTCGTCCAACATCGTTCATTCCATAATCATGGTCGTCCCATGTGGCGATGATGGGAGTACTTTTTTTTAACTTTTTATATTCTGCTTTCTTACCCAACTTTTTATATTGTTTTTTCATGTAACACATTCTCTTTGTGTCGGCATAAATGTTGTCACCTAAAAAAATGAATAAATCTGGGTGATGTGTTGGAATTAAATTGAGAATAGGTGCAGGTTTATCCTGATGAGCGCAAGAGCCAAATGCAATTGAAGTGATTGTGTCTTGAGAAAAACACGTGCTCAAAGTGATACTAAAAAGTAGGATTAAAAGTTTCATATTGTAATTTTTTGATGAAGGTAATTAGAATTTCATGACGCATTTTAATCGGTATTAAAAATTAAAGAATTGTTCATTTTGAAATAATTCAAATACATTTGCCAAAAAATAAAAAAGAATGAACTTGTTAAAATCATTTTATAATTCGGGCGTTTATCCGAACCAAGATACTGCAGATATAAAAATGATTAGAACTGTAAATTTATTAGTTTCACTTGCTTTAATTTGCGTTGTTTTTACGTCACTTTTTGGATATTATATTCAAAAAAATGATTTAAGTTTGTACGCTCTGTTGTAATTGCCAATATTTTTGTTTGGTTTTTATTTGAATTATAAACGAAAAACATTAACAGCTATTACAATTATTTTTCTTTCAAGTTCTATACTCTTGACTGTTTATTCTCTCCGAACAGGCGAAGATGCATATACACACATGTTATTCGTATTAAACATCATGGGTCTTTCTTTATTGTATCGCAAGGAGAATACTAAAATATATTACAATACAAGTTTATACTTTACTATTTTTTGTGTTCTATTTGTTTTAGTGAGTTTTAAATTTCATTTGTTTGATGGTTTTATTGATTCGACGCTAAATGCAGATGAGCAACGTGAAATGAGTTTTTACATTTTATTAATTAGTTCACTCGTTTATTCATTTGTTATTGTTAGCACCTATCGTCAACAATATAAAAGATTGCAGGATTCCGTTGAAGAACAATCGGTTCTGCTGTCTGAGGTGAATCACCGTGTTAAAAATAATCTAGCAATAATTGTTAGTTTGTTAAACATGCAAAAAAATGCAACTAATAATTCAGAAACAAAAAATGCATTACAAGATGTGCATGATCGCATCATGTCAACGGCATTGGTACACCAAAAAATGTATCAAAATAAAAATAAAACATCCATTGAATTAGGAAATTTTATCGCTGATTTAGTTGTTAAAATAAGAAACTCTTTAGATTTAAAAGAGAACATTATGTATGAAACAATGATTGATTCCGTGCAACTCGATGTTTCAATTGCAATTCCTATTGGATTAATATTGAATGAATTAATAACAAATTCTATCAAACATGCTTTTGAGGAAATTGAAGAACCCACTATTTCAATCACGCTTACCAAGAAAGATGGTTTAATTGAACTATTAGTTAAAGACAACGGGTTGGGAGCTACCATCGAAAGTTTAAATGAGCAAACGGGAATTGGAATGAGTTTAATTGAATCATTGGTGGATCAAATTGAAGGAAAATATACTTTTGAGGTAAATAATGGTGTATCTTTCAAATTGATCTTTCCCCATAAATGAGCTTAATTGTAATATGACACCAATCAATCTATGTCCTTGTGGGAGTCGAGATGGCTATACTGCTTGTTGTAAATTACTTATTGATGGAACGAACATTGCACAAACAGCTGAAGAATTAATGCGATCGCGTTATTCGGCATATGTTGTTGGTCAAATTGATTATTTGATAGCAACGACTCATTCCTCAACACGACAGAATCATAAGCGCATAGACATTGAAAATTGGTCAAAATCAACAAAATGGTTAGGATTAGAAATCGTTGAAGCAACAACATCAACTGTAGAATTTATTGCCAAATTTGACGGTGAAAACAATTCAATTGAAACACATCATGAAAAATCCACTTTTGTTTTGGAAGGTGAAAAATGGTATTATGTTGATGGAAAATTCTTTTAGTGGTTCAATAATTCTATGTACATAAGTCACAATCCCTTTTTAGAAATTTATCTTTAAAAAGGTGTTAGAATCAATATCAATTAAGTGATCTTACTATCTTTGTCACGGAAAATGAAAAACAACTATTTGCGATACATCTTACTTATTTTGCTGCTTTATGTAGCTTCTTGTACGACTCATCAATCAGGAAAAAAGTCTATTTTGAATAAGGAAAAGCAAATTTCTTATCTACCTGATTTTCCAGCGCCAAATAAAGGAGAACTTAAATCAAAACAAATTCAGGTTCTTACTTTTTACAAAGAAGTTCTCGACCCTCAAACGTTCAACGGTCAATTTCTGGTAGCCAAAAATGGGAAAGTACTTTTTATTCGTTCCAAAGGGTATTCGAATATCCGAGAAAAGAAAAAAATGACCTTTAATACGCCTATGCACGTGGCTTCTGTAAGTAAGGTTGCTACTGCTTTGGCTATTTTGAGATTGGTTAGTAAAAAACAGATTTTCCTCGATTCAGATGTTCGTTGGTATTTACCAGATTTGCCCTACAAAGGAATTACTGTTCGAATGTTGTTGAATCACCGAAGTGGAATTCCGTATTATGGTTATTTCACGAGCAAAACATGGCACTTGGGCAAAACACTGTACAATAGAAATATTTTAAAACTATTAAAAAAGTATACGTTCCCATTGAATTTTGCGCCCGATACGAAATTTGCATATAGCAATACCAATTATGCATTGTTGGCGTTGATTATCGAAAAAGTTACCGATCAATCTTTTCCTAGAGCGATGCAAACATTGGTTTTTGAGCCTTTAAAAATGAAAAACACGTTTATTTTAGATCGTTCAACAAATCTGTCTAAAATCTGTCAATCGTATAATTCTGCTAAAAAGTTAGAAGAATTTGATTATTTGGATGCCGTTTATGGGGATAAAAACATGTACACGACAGCACTAGATTTATTACAAATGGATAAAGGAACCTATTCTGAAAATTTCCTTCCAGATTCATTGCGAAAGCAGATGTTTAAAGGTTATTCATACGAGCATCCTGGAAAGAGTAATTATGGATTAGGGATGCGTTTGAAGGAAGAAATGGGGAAGGATACCTATTTTTTTCATTCAGGGTGGTGGCACGGGAATACCGCTTGTTATGCCACTTTAAGAAACGATACCATTTGCATAATTGCTTTATCTAACGTATATTCGAAGAGGGTTTGGAGCGTAAATCGTTTAGCCATGAATTTCGGGAATTACCCTTTTCAATTTCAGTTTGAATAAAACTTCAATTATATGAGTAGACTAATTTCCATGTTGCGTTTGAAATGTCCTAAATGCTCAAAAGGAGATTTATTTGTCACCAAGGGATTGTTTCGGTATTCGAGAATGTTGGACATGCCAGAGAAATGTTCCTCTTGTGGGCAAGTTTATTGCATCGAGCCTGGTTTTTGGTTGGGATCATTATGGACGAGTTACCCAATAATTGTTTTAACTGAACTTCCTTTTTTATTGTGTGCCTTGCTGATTGATTCTGTTAATCCAGCATGGTTTTTTGGAGGTATGGTGATTGCATTTATAATTGTTTATCCTGTGATGTTGCGACTTGGAAGGTCTATTTGGATTCATTTGAATATTCGAAAACTTAATTAGTTTATAGTTTATAGTTTATAGTTTATAGTTTATAGTTTATAGTTTATAGTTTATAGTTTATAGTTTATAGTTTATAGTT
>CANITF010000021.1 GCA_947470515.1 Flavobacteriales bacterium | reverse complement strand
TTCTTTTTTGAATTGTTAAATATGCGCTGTAAATCAATAATATTAAAAACAATCCTGAAATCAGATACACATAAAGCCATTCAATTGTTAAACCTTGATTTTTAGAAATTAAATTTTTGTTTGATGCTTTATCTTTTGGTTTTATTGAATCAACTTTTACAGGTTCATTAATTGGTGGATTTAATTTAGTTTTAACTTGAGCTTGATCTAATAACTCAATTGTCAATTTTAGAGAAGCATCTGTAGCACCATATGTTCTTAAATCGTTTTCGGTGGCATTGTCGGAGCATGCCCAAACAGCTCCTTGTCCGACAATATTGTGCATAAACATTTCATCAATTTTGTAAGCAATTCTGACAAGATCTCCATTAGCCATCTTTCCAACTTTATACTTCTTTTGTTTACCTGGCATTGCATCGTGTATTTCAGAGCACATTGCATAAAGCTGAAAAGTTTTTTTTTGTCTAGGAAATAAATAAACGAACATTGGTTTAGTTATGAGCATATCTTGAACGGTTGTATCATCGCACATTAATAAAAGCCCATTTGGAATAGATAATGGAATTGTGTCATTATATTTATTTCGAATAGTTATTGTCATACACTTCCCAAAATATTGTCCATCTGAGTCTAAATATTCTTTAGGGTCGTTATAATCCCAACTTCCAGTAATTGAATATTCAATTTTGTTATTATCTATTGCTTCCTGTATCTCTATTGTTTGAGAAAAACCAAAACAAGTTATAAAAATGGTTATTGATAATAGGATTCTGTTCATCATGGGTTTTAATTGCAGTTAACTTATATATAACAGCCATTTTTTGATGGTTATCTCGCAAATGGGGTGGATAAGCCTAATAAAATGAGGCTTATCAAATCCAAGCACAATATAGTTATTTATCAATTACTTAAAGAATGATAAATCCATTATTTATAATAAAACACATTTCCCTTTGAAAATATTACCATGGTAAGTATATTTACGTCATGAAAATTGATGATATACTTCAAACAAAATTCAAATCGCCCCAACAAAAGGCAATCATTAACATTCGTTTTACCTCGAATTTTTTGGGAAATGTCCAACAAAACTCAATGAATCAATATGATTTGACAATGCCGCAATTCAATATTTTGCGCATATTGAGAGGAGCAGGGGAAGCCATAAACGTGAATACGGTGAAAGATCGAATGATCGAAAAATCACCAAATACGACACGTTTAATGGATAAATTAATCGATAAAGGGTTGATTGAACGCATCCGATGCGAGAAAGATCGCCGCGTGGTATACGTTAAAATATCGGAAAATGGTTTAGCCATTTTATCCGAAATTGACAAAAACATTGATGTGAATACGCTTATAAATGCAGGATTGACAGACGAAGAAGCAAATACGCTCAGTGATTTGTTAGACAAAACACGCACTTTATATGAATGAACCGGTAACGCTTTCAGCAAGTTTAAAGCAAGGTTTTACGATAGAAAATCACAATGCAACAAACGTTTGGTATGCCGATGAACCGAAAGAATTCGAAGAAGAACAGGTGAAACGCTCATTTAGATGTTTCAAACCGATGTCCCATTGCAAAAATAAGCAGTAATCCAAATGAAATTAAATTCGCTTAAATGACCAAAAAACAAATAGGATGGATGTCCATTCTAGCGCTTGTCGTTTTTACAAATATCATTGAATCAATGATTTTAATGCCTTTGTCTTCAACGATAAAAGCAGCACTATCAATGAATGACAATCAATGGGGCGTGATCATCTCAAGCTATTTATTCAGTGCGTTTATTGCCGGAATCCTGAGCATTTTTGTAATCGACAAGTTTGATCGTAAACGCTTTCTTTTCGTTTTATATGCTTTGTTCATTTTTGGAACCTTGCTCTGTGGATTAGCTGAAACATACGAATTCCTTGTTTTTGCACGAATTTTTGCTGGATTTTTTGGCGGTGTTATTTCTGCCGTAGTTCTTGCAATTGTGGGAGATGTCATCCCACCAGAGCACCGTGGAAAAGCTACGGGAATTGTTATGGCTGGATTTTCAACCGCCGCAGCATTGGGAATTCCACTCGGAATCTTTATTGGCTTAAAATGGAATTGGCAAATGCCTTTTTTCTTTATTGTTGGCTTATCCATGCTAACGCTGATTATGGTAGCTTCAGTTTTACCGAGAATGAAAGAACATTTGGCAAAAGCAAAAACCGTTAAATCCTGGGAGATTTTAAGGCGAATACCTAAAAATGGGAATCAAATTAAGGCATTGGTTTTTTCGTGTACCATTCTGTTCGGACAATTTGCAATTATTCCTTACTTGGCCGATTATGTTGAACACAATATTGGATTCGAGAAGAAAGAATTGGTGTGGATGTATTTCTTTGGTGGAATATTGACCTTCATCACCAATCCGTTTATTGGATTTTTATCAGATCGTTTCGGACAAATGCGCATCTTTTTAATCATGATGTTGATTTCTTGTGTCCCAATTGGATTTATCACTGCAATGGGGGAGAACCCAATGCCATTGGTGCTTTTAGCGACTTCAGGATTTTTTATTTTCGCTGGTGGACGCAATATTCCAGGAACAGCATTAGTATTGAGCACAGCAGCGCCTTTTGAACGCGGTGGATTTATGAGCATTCGTTCTGCAGTGCAACAATTAGCCAGCGGAATTGCAGTTTTATTGGGAAGTTGGATTTTAACTCAAGATGAATCAGGAAAATATTTTAACTTTGAAATCATTGGCTACATTGCCATTGGCACAAGCATTCTCTCCTATTTTATATTAAAGACAATCAAATCAGAATATTAATGAAACTCCTTCTTTTAATTATCTCCGTTTTTAGTTTACAGTTTACAGCTCTTTCTCAACCTGGAAAAGGAACAGGAGATGGAATTGTATCTGGGAAAATTTTAGACAAATCAAAAGATACACCTTTAGAATATGTCTCATTCCGGTTATTTTCGGTCAAAGATTCTTCAATTGTAGCAGGAATTTTTACAGATGTTGGTGGTAAATTTACCTTAGAAAATCTTCCGCTTGGGAATTTTTACGCGAAGATTACTTTTACCGGGTATGCACCTCTAATTATGAATGATATCAAGATTTCATCTGTCATGAAGGTTGTAAATCTTGGAACCATTAAAATGGAATTAGGTGATTCTAAAATGTTGCAAGAAATTAAAATTGTTGGTGAAATAGATTTACTTAAAATCGGTATCGACAAAAAAGTGTACAATGTTGGGGAAGATTTATCTGTAAAAGGTGGAACAGCCAACGATGTATTGAATAATATTCCTTCCGTTCAAGTGGACCAAGAAGGAAAAATCAGTTTGAGAGGCGATGGAGGTGTGACAATTCTTATTGACGGTCGACCTAGTTCGCTTTCGGGTACAAGTGGAAAATCTCTTTTAGACGCGCTACCAGCAGGTTCTATTGAACGCATCGAAATTGTCACCAACCCTTCTGCAAAATATGATCCTGATGGTACTTCTGGAATTATCAATATTGTGTTGAAGAAAAATAAACTGAAAGGTTTCAATGGTTTGGTGAATGGTACACTTGGTTCTGGAGATTTAACAGGTGGAAATAGTTTTGAAGGTGGTGTTTCGTTAAGTTATAGAAATTCAAAGTTCAATACATTTGGAAGTTATGCTGGACGATACACAGAAGGTTATAGAAATAATTATTCTGATTTAACACAAACATTTACTGACGGAAGCTCTTTTCGAATTCTTCAAGAACGAATTGGCACAGATTTAAACGCTGGACATACCATTCGTTTGGGATCCGATTTTTATCTCAAAGCAAGACATTTGTTAGGAATTTCTTCAACGGCAAGTATTGGCCAGCGAGACAGAACCGGTTCGCAATGGAATTCGAGTTACGATGGTTCGGGAACGCAATTGGCGCTGTGGAATAGATATTCTTCAGACCCATCTCAACAGCAAAATTTAGATATAAATGTTAATTATAAATACGATTTGAAAGAAGATCGTGGAACTTTAATTATGGATTTCAATCAATCGTTAGGAAAAGACGACATTCAAGGATATTATGATCAAAATTACTACACGAATGACACGATATTACTTGGCGCACAGCCGATTCAACAGCAGCTTTTCAACAAAGAACGGAACAATGTTACGACAGGACAAGTGGATTTTACGTATACCTTTCCAAAAATAAAAGCACGAATCGAAACAGGAACAAAAGCAATTTTACGTCATCAAAGTGTGGATACGTATTCGGAATCCTATGATACGTTGCAAAATTTATATATGCAAGATACAATTTCCGATTTCCAATATCAATACGATGAAAAGATTTTTAGTTTGTACGGAATTTTTGGTCAGCAATTGGGTAAATTTAAATATCAAGCAGGAGTTAGATTGGAAAAAGCATATCAAATACCTGATTTAATTTCTGATTCTATTCGCATCGTAAACGATTATTTTAATTACTTTCCGTCTGCACATATTCGCTATAGTTTAACAGAGAAATCTGAAATTAGTTTAAGTTATTCAAAGCGAATTACACGCGCTGCTGCTGCAGATTTAAATCCTTTTACAAGTTATGCTGATCCCTATAATTTGAGAAGAGGAAATCCGTATTTACAGCCAGAATTCATTGATTCGTATGATTTGGGTTATGCTAATGAAATTAAAAAGGTAACATTTACAGTTAGTCTTTATTACCGACACAATACACATATTATATCGAGGATTAAAGAGTTTTACAATGATAATACATCTGCTATGACTTTTATTAACCTTGATGCGAGTCACAATTTTGGCTCAGAAGCGGTTGTAATTGTAAAGCCTTTCAAATGGTGGAGAAATACGCTTTCTGCTAATGCTAACTATTTTCAATTTGTGGATGATAATGCAACGGCCAATTGGAATGTCAATGGAATAAGTTGGAGTGCGAAATATTCTGGCGCAGTGGATTTCTGGAAAAAGACAGCCACTGTTCAATTGAATGTCAATTACAACTCTCCTAGAAACTCAGTTCAAGGTCGTGTTCAACGAAAAGGTCCCGTAGATTTATCGTTTGAAAAAACGTTCAAAGATGGCAAATGGTCGTTGGGGTGCAGAGTTACAGATATTTTCAATAAAATGGGCTTTTATATGGATTTAGATCAGCCAACCGTTCAGCAAACCTCTTCTTTCAAATGGTTGACAAGACGTTATTTTGTGACCTTCTCTTATAAATTTGGAAAGTTAGAAATCTCTAATAAAAAACAGGGCGGAGGAGAAGGTGGATTTGATATGTAACACCAATCCCAAATCAATTTGGTCGCTGAGCTTGTCGAAGTGCCGAATTGAGAAATCTATTTATTTCGAACTTTCTTTCGTCGTAATTTTTATTCCAAGTCCCATTAATCCTTGATCAAAAGATTTAAATTTCTTATCTGATTTTGTTGGTACTTGCAGTATTTTTCGGACATCTATTTTTGTTTTCATCATCGGTTGTGTTGTGTTCAATCGAAGATAGACAAGAATAATACCAATTTATCACTTACTTATTTATCGGTGCGTTTCAAACTGTAAAAGGGGATTTATTGGAATTTAAGTCTCACTCCCATCTCGACTGTCGCTTATTTCGACAAGCTCAATACAGCGCGTTGTCCGCTCGACTGTCGCTTATTTCAATACTTGGATATACCCAGTGAAGTCCTAGCTCAATACTGTGCGATGATAGTTGAGAATTACAAATGATGAGTTACATCTATGTGCTCTATGTATCACATCGGCAAGCTCAGTGCATCGCTATGTGTTTCCAAATAGTATTCACATTTTATCACTAACCCCCAACTCCCTTATTACACGTATAAACGAATGCTGGAGGAAAATTCAAAGGCGTAAAATCGATTGAAATGTCATCAAAAACTTTCTTGATGTGTTTTTTAGATTGTAGGGAATATTGAAATTGTATGTATTTCCCAACTGGTTTTAAAGAATTATGAGAAGCTTTTAAAACTGAATCTCTAATATCCTGAGGGAAATTTGCTAAAGGAAGTGAAGAAACAACAACATCCGCTTTTTCTAATTCGTATTCAGCTAAATAATACTCAATTTTTTCAGCAGAATCAAAGATAATATGTGCTCTTTTATCAGTAATTCTTTTTTGAAGTTGATTGCAAAAGTTTTCATTTAATTCAAAAACCAACAAAACGGCATCAGCCGACATTTGATCAAGAATTTTATCCGTAAATACTCCTGTTCCTGGGCCAAGCTCAATGATTACTTTAGCTTCATTAAAATCAATATTTGCAAGCATCTTTTGAGCAAGAAAACGTGAACTCGGAGCCATAGCACCAACCATTTTCTTTTCTTTCCAAAATTGTCTAATAAACGATTTTTTTTCTGACATATATTTAATCTCGGCAAGCTAATTTACCGTTATTTACTATGCCAACAATAGAACCTTTTAATTCTTTTCCAACAAAAGGAGTATTGTAAGTGAAAGAGGTAATCATATCCTTTTCTAATATCCATGGATTATCTGGTAAAAAGAGCGTTAAATCCGCCTTGTTTCCTTTTTCAATTGGATGTTGATGAATGTTTGCGATTTCACGAGAATTGATTGACAAAGCTTTAATAACTGTGTTTAAATCAAATTCTTTACAACCTGAAAGTGCAGAAAATACGGTTTGCAAATTGATACAACCAAATGATGCGTTGTCAAATTCAACGTCTTTCTCTTCTTTGTCATGCGGTCTGTGATCGGAAACAATCGTATCAATTGTACCGTCTTTTATCCCATCCCATAAAGCTAATCTATCTGATTCTCTGCGTAATGAAGGTATTAATTTGAAGTTTGAATCGAAGTCTAACACTGCTGTTTCGTTGTAAACCAAATTCAAAACATGTACATCAGCAGAAATTTTCATTCCCTTTGCTTTTGCTTTTCGAATTAAGTCGACACTTTCAGCACAAGAAATGCCTGTAAAATGAATATTTCCATCAGTATATTCGGTCAAACGTAAATTTCTTTCTACTTGAATGATTTCGGCGATTGTTGGATCTGACTTGATTCCAGTTTTTGTGGATGCTTCTCCTTCGTTGACCATTCCTTTTCCTGCAAGTGAATAGTCACGGGAGAAAGCGATGATTTTGCCGTTAAAATTCTTTGCGTATAAAAGTGCTCTGAACATAATTCCCGAGTTGACAGGAACTAAATCGTCCGAAAACAACGAAACACCCGATTGAGACATGTCGTACATTTCTGCTAAATTCTCACCAGCCATTTTTTCAGTAATTGCACCAATTGGGTGAATGTTTGTTGCATGGTTTTCACCTTTGCGTAAGAGATATTCCACTTGTGTTTTTCCATCAACAACAGGTTGGGTGCTAGGTAAAACTGCTACATGTGTATATCCGCCAAAAGCTGCTGCATCAAGTCCAGAATCAATCGTTTCTTTGTGTTCTTCTCCTGGATCACAGAAATGCGCTTTCAAATCTACCCAACCTTGTGAGATCGTTAAATTAGAGACCGTTAATTCCTTAGCATCATCAGCTGAAATATCATTTGCAATTTCCTCAATGATTCCATCTTGAATTAAAATATCCATTACATTGCCATTATAGCTAGATGAAGGATCAAGAATTGTTGCTTTTTTAATGAGAATTTTCATTGCGCTGTCGTTTATTTATTTCCAAAATTTTAATACCAACATTTCTGAGATGAAAAATAGTAAAGTTAGTATTACAAATAGTTTCCAATACTCAAATGGTTTTTCAATATCAATTTTTGTGATACTTTGTCCTTGACTGATTTCATTGAACGAAACATGTTTCAACGATTCATTTTCTAATGAACTGATAATCTCACCCTTTTCAAAACAAGCTGTTGATGATTCAACTCTGTCAAAATTCAAGGATAACATCGCTTCTTTCTTTTCATCAACAATATCATACGTTCCAGCTGTAAGTAATTCTAATGCTTCTTGTCCGCTCAATGATATGTAATTAATCAATCCTCGTTTTTGAACTTGAGGAATAAAATCAATTGTTTTGTTTTTCAAGTGAATTGGCGTTTCTCCACTTTGTTTTTTGTACAATGGATAAAATGATTCTTGTCCAATAATTAATGAAATCGGTGATTTACGTTGACTCATTTCTCCAATTCTTAATACAATACTTGGAAACAATGCGTCTGAAGTAAACGTTCCAAATGATGGATCTAAAGATGAAGCAAAAAGAAACGTATTAATCGCCCCTTCAGACCTTAAAAATAGCGGCATCCCATTTTGAAAACGAATTAACTCGTAAAAAGCACTTTTTCCCTGCGGAATCACTTGGTATCCTTTTGTCAATGAAGGTAAATTCAAATTGTCTTTTTTCTTCTCGAACATCCCATAAAAGAAAGGATCGTCGTATATTAACTTGTCGATTTTTGTTCCACTCGAAATAACTTTACCAAGTGAAGGCATTTGCAAATCACTTAACAAAGAATTCCATGAAGCAGTTTTACAATTAGTGCCAGGAAATAAAGCAATTGTCCCACCTGATTGCGCAAACAGCTTAAGATTTTGAGCCATTCCTGATGGAATTTCATTCAAACCATTGAGGAAAACTAAATCCATTTGATTCAAACGGTCCAACGTGAAAGCATTTTCTTCGATTGAAGTGACTTTATAAAAAGGCTCTAAATTATATACTTGAGAAACAGCTGTTGAAGCTTGTTCGCCATTCACAACCAATACTGTTGTTTCCTTGTCAACAAAATAAGAGAAGAAAAAATCATCATCCCAAAACAATTGTTTATCGTTCACAGAAAGTTTACCTGATTTAAAACCTCCAGATTTTTCTGTATAATTGAAAACAGTAGCAGTTTTATTGTTGGCTGGGATATCTAAAAACACATCGCGTTGAATTCCATCCACATTTAAATGCAGTTCTACATTCGTTAAAGCTTCTTTACCGCTGTTGACAACGCGTATATTCAATTCGTTGTTTTGACCAATCTTTTGAATAGGTGAGGAGAACCAAACTGAATCGATGTAAATGTTTGATTTCTCTTGTGGAGTTAATAAAACTGGGTAGTAAAAGGCGTTTTTATCTTCGGTTAACTCGGTGAAACGCGTTGTTGATTTCTGAAAATCTGAAAAGAAAACATATTGACGTGTTCCAATTTTTTGTGTCGTTTCGCTTTCCTTATCAATAAAGTTTCGTTGCCAATTTAAAACATCATCTAATTTTCGAACTAAAGCAGTCGGTTCAATCTTATCCAATAAATCAAGTGCTTCAATTTTTGTTATCAACCGTTGCTCAATTCCACTCATTTGATTGGTATTCAACAAAATTCGCGTGTCTAAACTCACTTTATCGATCATTTTGCGCGCCATTTCACGTGCTTCAGATAACAATTCTCCTTCCGTTCCTTTAGCAGTCATCGAGAAAGAATTGTCAATATAAATTGCTAAAACGGGTTTTCCGCCTGAGCCATTTCTTGATTCAACAGGTAAGAATGGTTGAGCAAAAGCAAAGATTAAGCATGTTAATGCCAATAATCGAATAAAAAGAATGAGTAAGTGTTTTAATTTCTGAGTTGAACGTGTTTGCTGATCAACGTGTTTAATGAACTTTAAACTAGAAAAATAAAGGGTTTTATATTTCCTGAAATTAAATAAATGAATGATGATTGGAATCGCTAATGCGAACAACGACCAAAGAAATTCAGGGTACACGAATTGCATGTTTCAAATGTAGCAAAAATTCTGTTTCTAAAAAAGTGATTTGAAAGAATTAGAAGAATCGTTAATTCCAAAGTTGAATAATGTGCTACTAATTAAGTCCTCAAAGCGCACTTTTTGTATATTTGAACTTTCAAATAAAAAATCACTTTATGTCAAAATTATTTATTTTCTGCCTTGTTATTTTCATTCTCAATAGTTGTAAGAACTTTAAAAGCATTGATATTGATGATATTTCACGTATTAATATCGAATACAACACGAATCAACCCTTAAATTATGGAAGCAATTTCAATGGGAAAATTATATTGAAAATGAAAGATCGAACGGAATTAGATATTACGCAAAACCATAAATTGAAACTGAATAGGGATGTAATTCAAGTTGGATTGCGTAAAGACGAACTTATAATTGTTGAACGCCCTATTAGATTCAATGATTCAGTTGTTAATATTGTATATGAATTGAATTGTAAAAAAGACATGGTTTATACTCAAAAAGATAGTGTTTACTTGAATTTTTATGGGCCATTAACTGTTAATTATTCAGGTTCTAATGGAAGAAATGGTGCAAATGGAAAAAATGCTAATACACCGTCAATTTTTCAAGATGGCAAAAATGGTGAATCAGGATTAAATGGTGAGAATGGTCAACATGGAATGAATATTCATGTTTACATATGGAAGGAGAAAACACGCTATCAAATTTTAGTTGTCGACCAACTAACTTTTACTAAAACATATTACAATCTCAAGGAATTCGACCAACCAAAACTTTTAACGATTCTTTCCAATGGAGGAAATGGCGGAAATGGCGGAACAGGTGGAGACGGAAGCAAAGGGAATGACGGTATTATAAATACTTCTAAACCTAAAAATCCTGGCTATGGTGGAACAGGTGGAAATGGTGGAAATGGAGCAAATGGAGGAAATGGAGGGAATATTGAAGTTTTTATTCACAACAATGCAATTACAATTGAAAAGAATTTGGATCTTTCAAGCGTTTCAGGGAAAGGTGGGTCTAATGGAGTTGGTGGAAAAGGAGGTAAGGCAGGAACTGCGATGGCTGGACAAAAACCAGTCTCAAATGGTGCTAGCGGAACCAATGGTTGGAACGGAATGAATGGACAATTAAATGGAGCAATTCAAGTTCTCATTCAAGATTTTAATTTTGACAATAGTGATTTACTGAAATAAGAGACAACACTATTTTGGAAATCATCTGCGCATTTCAGCGGGTTCAGCGGGATAAAAAATAAAAATAGTTTCCCCAGATTAACACTTATTTAAAACTTCTCAAAAGCCCCTAACCCAAAAAGCGCAAAATCGTACTTAACAGGATCTATCGGGTCCATTAGTTGAAGTTGAGCCATTAATTCTTCTAATGCTTTCCAGTCATCTTGTTTGCGTGTTAAAAGTCCAAGTCTGCGAGAGTTATTGCTCGTGTGAACATCAAGAGGAAGATACAATTTACTTGTCGGAATCGAACTCCAAATTCCAAAATCTACTCCTTTTTTTGAATCCCTAACCATCCATCTCAGATACATATTCAGGCGTTTTGCTGCAGAATTCTTTGCTGGATTGGAAAGGTGTTTGTGAGAACGACCCAAATGCTCAACTTCCATGAATTTAGTGCGAAAAGAAATAATTCTTCCTTGTACACTATCGATAGAACTAGTGTTTTCAAATGCACTTTCTAAGGACCCAGTTTTGTAGATATTTTGTAAGCTTCTGAAATAGAAATCTAAATCAATCACATTAAATGTTCTGTGAACAAAACTCGAATGTTCTAGATTCCTAGAATTGTATGCTTTGATAAATTCAAAAGGATCTTGCTCCATGATTTCCAACAAGCGCTCACCACTTTTGATAATGCTTTTTCGATTTCCCCAAGCAATGGTTGAAATTAGAAATCCCACTATTTCAATATCTTCTTTCTTAGAAAAACGATGTGGAAGTTGTATTGGATCACTTTCTAAGAATATTGGATTTTCGTATTGTTCCGCCTTGAAATTGAGGAAATCAGTTAATTCTTGAAAATTCATGTATCAATTCCCTGAAACAATAAACCCATCTTTCATAACCAATTTGCGATCAGTCATATTTGCCAAAGACTCATTATGCGTTACAATGACAAAAGTTTGTTTGAATTCGTCTCGCAACTGAAAAAACAGTTTGTGCAATTCTTCTGAATTATGTGAATCAAGATTTCCCGATGGTTCGTCAGCAAATATTACTTTGGGACGGTTAATCAATGCACGACAAACCGCAATTCGTTGCTGTTCACCGCCTGAAAGTTCATTTGGCTTGTGTTCTGAACGTTCTTTTAGTCCAATGATTTCTAACAAGCGCAAACCTTCTATTTTAGCTTTTTCCAAAGATTCACCTTTAATCAATGCTGGAAGAATAACATTTTCAAGTGCTGTGAATTCAGGAAGTAATTGGTGTGATTGAAAAATGAATCCTACCGATTGGTTTCTAAAAGCAGATAATTTTTTAGAGCTTAGGGTAAACGGATTTATACCGTCAATTTCTACTGTTCCTTGATCTGGTTTGTCTAATGTTCCAAGTATTTGTAAAAGGGTCGTTTTTCCAGCGCCAGAAGAACCTACGATAGAAATTACTTCACCTTCTTTAACTTCAAGGTCAATGCCTTTAAGTATTTGAAGTGAATCATACGATTTAAATATCCCTTTTGCTACTAACATTATTTTTTCATTTTCAAAACATGTCCCATCTTATCGCGCTTCGTTTGCAAGTACAATTCATTGTGAATATTACTTTCAATTTCAAGTGCTATGTTTTCTGTTATTTCTAAGCCATAACCGACCAAACCAGTTCTTTTGGTAGGGTTGTTTGACATTAATTTCATTTTAGAAACGCCTAATGAACGAATGATTTGCGCGCCAATTCCATAATCGCGCTCATCGCCTTTAAATCCAAGTTTGATATTCGCTTCTAAAGTGTCGTAGCCTTCTTCCTGTAATTTATACGCTTTCAATTTATTCATAAGACCAATTCCTCGGCCTTCTTGATTCATGTATACAATCACACCTTTTCCTTCAGATTCAATCATTTCCATTGCTTTATGCAATTGTGGTCCACAGTCGCAACGACAAGACCCGAATATATCACCTGTAATACAAGAAGAATGAACGCGAACTAAAACAGCTTCATCTTTTTCCCACGTCCCTTTCATCAACGCTAAATGCTCTTGTTCGCTGTTGATTTCTTTGAATGCAATGAGTTGGAAATCTCCATGGGTTGTTGGCATTTTCACATCCACAATACGCTCAATCAGCGATTCGTTTTTTATACGATATTCAATTAAATCTGCAATTGAAACGATTTTTAAATTAAATTTTTGTGCAATGACAAACAATTCAGGTAATCTGGCCATTGTTCCGTCTTCGTTTAAGATTTCAACGATTACACCAGCTGATTCAAATCCTGCCAATCGTGAAAGGTCAGTAGCAGCTTCTGTATGACCCGCGCGACGTAAAACGCCACCTTTCTTCGCTCTTAAAGGAAAAATATGTCCAGGTTTTCCTAAGTCATCCGGTTTTGTTGCAGGATCAATTAATGCTAAAATTGTTTTGGAACGGTCGCTCGCTGAGATTCCAGTCGTACAGCCATGTCCATTCAAATCCACAGAAACAGTAAATGGTGTTTCGTAGGTTGCTGAATTGGAATGAACCATTAGGTCTAATCCAAGTTCATCGCATCTATCTTCCACTAATGGAGCGCATATTAAACCTCTTCCGTGTGTTGCCATGAAATTGATGACTTCAGGAGTTACATTTCGAGCTGCTGTTAGAAAATCACCTTCATTCTCTCTGTCTTCATCGTCAACAACGATAATCACTCTTCCTTCTTTGATTTCTGCTATCGCTTCTTCGATAGTATTTAATGTAAATTCCATTGGCTATTTTTCGAGTTGCAAAATTACAGTAAAATTCCCATACCTCAAGGGATTTTGATGCGGGATTTGGGATTCATGATTTGGCACTTCGACCCTTCGATAAACTCAAGGGTCCGGCTCAGTGACCAAATTAATTCGCAACTAGTAACTATCACTTATAATTACTTCAATAAAATCGTTTCTTTTAATACCGAGGTTGCATTTCCCCACTGATAGTTTTTGAGAACAAAATCTCTTCCCTGTTGAGCAATACGCTGATAAAGTTCCGTATTTGATGTCAGGATTTCAATTGCTTTCAGAAATTCATTAACAGTATTTGCTACATATATTGTTTCAAGATGAATAGCGTTTATGGCATTATTAGCCAAACTTGTTGTGATGCATGGAATTCCTAGTGCCATTGCTTCCAAAAGTTTATTTTGCATTCCAGTCCCTATCATCATTGGTGCAATGAAAATTCTTCCTCTACAATACGTAGTTCGAATATCCGAAACCCAACCTTGTAAAGTGATTTGCTGATTTGAATTTGCTATTTTTTGAACAGAAGAACGGGGAGAGGCGCCTGAAATTAAACAGGTTAATTGGTTGTTTTTAGGTAATAATTGATGTGCAATGAATTCCACCGCCTCAATATTTGGAGCGTAACTTAAATTGCCAACAAAAACTAAATCATATTCTGAAGTGTGAACCTGTTCTTCAAAAAAAGAAGCGTCAATACCATTTGGAATGCAAATGATTTTCGATTTATCAGGATGGCTAATGTATTCTTTGTCTTGCTCACTAATAATTGTTTTGTTCTCAAAATAGTCAAAAATGGACCTTTCATAAATTGTAAGTCTTTTTGCTTCAGACCGGAAAAGCCATTTTGAATACCATGGTGCTTTTGAAATTCTTCTTTCAATTCCTTTTGACAAAGCATCCATAAAATCAATTGTCTTTGGGCAATCGTGATAATTTTTCACGTATTCTGAAGCTCTAATTAACTGACAATAAATATAATTAGGTTGTATTTGATTAAGTAATTGTTTAACGTTTAAATCACCTTTTAAAGAATAAAAATAACCAACTTGAAACGGTTTATTATTCAATAAGCAGAAGCATAAATTCCAGAATATACTCCAATTAGTTATTCGAATCACATTAATTGAGTCACAATATGTATCCAATTTTTCAATGGAATTAGCAGGAACTTTTTGCTTTGAAATAGCAATTAGAGAGATGCTAAAATCTTTCGATAATTCTTTGATTTGATAGAATGCACGCAGCTTGTCGCCTTTCTCCAGTGGAAAAGGGAAACGTGAAAGGATCACAACCAATTTGGGTTTATAATTCGCTGATTCTGTCATTTAGATAGTTCGATATACTCCTAACGGAGTTGTTTTCTTCAATGAAATTTCGGGCTTTTTCTCCAAGTTCCCTTCTTTTTTCTTGAAACTTAATCAATTCAATAATTTGAGAAACGAACTCTGCTGTTGTTTCTGCTAAATAAACAGCGTTGTTATGTTTAATTCCAACTGCGCCAATTTTTGTTGTTACTATAGGAACACCCAGTGCCATTGCTTCAAGTAATTTTACACGCACACCTGAACCACTCCGGATAGGGGAAATTAATAGCCCATTATTTTGCATGAATTTGTGACTATCGTTGACAAAACTATGGTTTATAATTCCTTTGTTTTCACTTGTAGGAAATTGTTTTTCCATATAAGATCCAGCAAGATGGAGTTCAATTTTAGGATAGACAATTTTGACTGCAGGTAAAATTTCATTTACTAGCCAATCAACAGCCTCAATATTTGGTTTCCAGTTCATTGAACCAATAAAAAACAAATTTGTCACTGAATAATCTACTTTGTTTTCAGAAAGATCAATAGCAATAGGAATTATTGTTTTTGGTGATGTAATTCCTAATTCCTCAAATGCTGTGAAATCTTCTTCAGTAATCGTTGCAATGAGATCTACCGTTTTTAATTTCTGTATTTCATATTTTTTTAAATCCTCTGAAAGTCTGTTGAAATAGAATTTTTTGAATGGGTTATTTGTATTCAAAGCGAGTTGTCTCCATATTTTGTGCTCCACATTGTGTGTTCGAAGGATTATTTTAGCTTTCGAACTTTTGCGAAATGTTTCAATATATGGAGCAAGAAATAAGCTTTCGAGAATAATGTGAGTGAAATCCCCGATGGATAATAAAGTATCTAATTTTACATGAAATTCACCACTATTAAACCGTGATACCACATAAGATTTTCTATTTATTAAGGACTTTAGAGCTGGAATTGCCTTAATCTTAGTATCAATATCAAAATTAGATGTAGGTATCTTATCAAGTATTGACTTAGGATAATTTTCAAAATCGAACGAATGTTTATGAGTTGAAAAACAAATGTGCTCAATAGTATAATCACACTGAATTAAGCATTTGAGAAATTGATGCATGGCTTTACAACCACCATCGACAATCGGAAAGATTGGTTTATTGGTCAGGTAAAGGATGCGCATTTTTTCTTTTAAAACGTTTAAAAAACTTGACCCAGCGATCTTTACTGAAAACAGGTGAGTCATTCGCTGCTGCTCTCATTAATATATATGCAATTGGCATTAAAACCATTGATGCAAACCACATTCCTATAAAAGGAGATACAACTTGAGATTCTGCTAAACTATCTCCAACACTTATCAAAACAAAATAAATCATGAACAGAAGCGCTGCGATAACAACTGGTGCTCCAAATCCACCTTTTCGCACAATGGCACCGAGAGGAGCTCCAACGAAAAAAAGCACAATTATGGTAAATGTTAATGCGAATTTACGGTGAAACTCAATTAAATAGCCATTAATATCATAATTGATACTCATCATATAATCTTTCTGACCGTTAAGGTTTTGATTTTTTCTTCTCAATTTCGCTTGTGTCATGCTGATTGCTTTAACTTTATCCGAAGAGCTTAATTTATCAAACTCAATTAGTTCTGGAATAATCGTATCTTTTTTATTACCATTGTTAGCATTCAATGTATCTGTTTTGAAGTAATACGCTTGAAAATAGGGGTGATCATTTTTTATACTCTGCAAAAAATTATTCGATATTTGTTGACCATTTACTTTTATTGAATCAATGGCTGAATAGATTTGAAATACATTTAACATTTCATGTTTGTCGGCGAATAACTCATCTTGTGAGCGTTTTAGTGAAAATCCAGCTAAATCAATTTTGTATGTTGCTTTTTCAAATGTTGATCGTCGAGAAGGTCTGTTGTTAATGTTATTCGTGTGTAATTTACCGTCTGGCGTATAATTTGGTGCCTCAGGTGAGAGTTCTTCTGTAACATAGCCATTCTCTAATTCAAAAAATAAATATTTTCCGTTTTCTGATTTGTAAATTTTACCCTGTTCCGCTCTAACTGATTTAATTTCCTTTGGATCAGTATGGTCGTGAATGAGAATTCCCTTAAAATGATCGTCTGTTCCAGAATCTACCTTTATGGCGTAACCATCTAATTCCTTGCTGTAAACTCCAGGCGTTAAAATAGCTGATATTTTTGTGTTCTGAATATCATATATGAGCGAATGCCATTTTAAATTTGCAACTGGAATCACATAATTTGCAAAATAAAATGTAAAAAAAGCAATTCCGATTACGACAAAGGTTAGCGGTTTTAAGATCTTGTAAAGAGATAATCCACTTGATTTTAAAGCTGTTAATTCGTTGCTTTCAGCTAAATTCCCAATCGTCATAATTGACGAAAGTAAGATAGCTAAAGGAAGAGCAAGTGGAATTAAACTTGCGGATACATAAAAAAGTAATTCTAAAACAACCAGTGTATCAATCCCTTTACCCATTAAATCATCAATGTATTTCCAAAGAAATTGCAAGATAAGTATGAACATGGATATAACCAAGGTCACAAAAAATGGTCCTACAAAGGAGCGAATACTAAAAACGTACAGACGTTTCAATGGTGTTTTTCTTTTTTTATGCTTACAAAATTAGATAAATAACGAACAATTTTGAGATTTATTCAGTTATTATGCTCCTAGAATCCGTTTAAGAACACCTATTTGTTGTTCCCATAACATTTGAGACTCTTCTAATTCATCTTCTTCAGCGAAATCCGTTATTGTCATGACAACAACTTTCGTCATAGGGTCAATATCAAAAGCCATTTCGAAATAACATTCATTACCATCTTCTTCGTCTTCAATCCATTTGAATCTAGCCTTAGAACTTGTTTTTTTTGATAATAAACGTGCCTTTTCTTCACTTCCGTCCCAGAAAAAAGTAAAAATATCATCCTTAATATTCACATCATCAGCAAACCATTCACTTAATCCACTGGGAGTGCAGAGCATGTTCTCAAGAACTTTTGGTGATGTTTTTAAAAGATATTCTAATTCAAATTTTACTTTCTCAGTCATGGTAATCGTCAATTTGTGTTAACTTCGCATCAAAACACGCAATTTACATAAATCTTTTCAATGGCTTTAGTACACTCATTTGAAAAAAACGGGAATATCCTGTTCAAATACCGTGGTCAAATACCGGTTATTTTGTTTTTAATGTCAATACCAACAGTTTATTTCACTGATTATCAGCTATTTGATTCAAACGAAAAACTTGATTTAATCTTGTTCATAACTTGTGTTCTTTTTTCTTTCTCAGGTCAGGTAATAAGGGCGATAGCTATTGGTACAAGCAGTAAACATACTTCTGGACGAAATACAAAAGAACAAGTTGCGGATGCGTTAAACACAAAAGGGATTTATTCAACTGTTCGGCATCCATTATATTTAGGAAATTATTTTATGTGGATTGGAATTGTAATGTTCACCTATAACATTTGGTTTGTTTTGGTTGTTTCATTGCTTTTTTGGTTGTTTTATGAACGTATAATGTTTGCTGAAGAAAGATTCTTAGAACGCAAATTTGGACAAGATTATGTTGATTGGTCAATGAAAGTTCCTCCTTTTTGGCCAAGTATGAAAAATCATATCAAAACTGAAATTCCTTTTTCAATGAAAACTATCTTGAGAAGAGAATATTCTGGCGTTACAGCTACAATTATTGGATTTGTTTTCGTTGCATTTTTAAGAAATTGGTTTACAACTGGACAACCTCATTTCAAAATTGTTTATGGAATCACATTGGCTTCAGGATTGTTGATTTCATTTGTTTTGAGAACATTAAAACATAAAACAAAAGTATTATTTGAAGCAGATAGATCGTAATCTTTTATTTGGAAAGAGATAATAGTTATTTGTTCTATTTAAATTATTCAAGGAAAGATCATTTTTACACGAAAAGGCTAGTAAAATTGTGATTTTAAGGTTGTTTTTCAATTGATTAAAGGTTTCTTGAGATTTTCCTACCGTTCTTACTTGAAAAAGAAAAAATAACTGTTATATTTGCAACCGCAAAACCAACATTTCATGGCGAGGTAGCTCAGTTGGTTAGAGCGCAGGATTCATAACCCTGAGGTCGAGAGTTCAAATCTCTCTCTCGCTACAAAGGAATTAAGGCTTAGAGAAATCTAAGCCTTTTTTTGTTTAAAAAAAATATTAGGATTCATATCCGCCAGTTGGCGGTCGAGAGTTCATCAGTCGGTTGACTAACTCTCGCTACATAGGAAAGTTCAAACGAAAGTTTGGACTTTTTTTTATTTAAAAGGTAGGATTCGAGAGTTCATCAGTCGGTTGACTGACTCTCGCTACATAGTAAAGTAAGGCTTAGAGAAATCTATGTCTTTTTTTTAGTCAAACAATTAGTTTAAGTTTTAGGTTCAATTACCTCATTATCAAAATACAGACAATTTTCTTAAATCAATTTCTGTTTTTCGAATAAATTCAGTTCATTTTGAGTAAAAAAAAATGCTTATTTTTAGTAATCAATTTCATACGAAAAAAAAAATGTACATTTATAAAAATTTAAATTATCCTCAAATTACTATGAAACTATTATTACCAGCTATTTTATTATTGTGGGGCAACTTATTTCTAGCTCAAGACATGAAAGTGAATTTTTCAGATAAGATGACCCTTAAATTAAATAAAGACGGTTACATAAATACCTTTATAGGTGAAACTGAAAAAAATATTTATGTTGAATTTCAATCGAAGAATAAGAAACAGGAAGTTGTCATCAATAGGATAGGAGTTTTTGATAAAAGTTCAATGAAAGAAGTTAATTCGTTGGTCATTGCAGATAAAAACAACAAAATAAGAGTGAATGAATTAGGCGACAAATTGAAGGCGCAGATCAAATTCATAGATGAAAAGATATTTATTTTTTATACAGAAGAAAGTAAAACTGAACTCAAAATTTTTGCTGAATCTTATTCTTTGAATTTAGACAAGGTCGTTAAAATGAAAAAAGTAATGACCATTCCAAAAGATTCTAAAAGAGAAAATGTATTCCCAACGATTACTAATAATAAATCGAAATTAGTGCTTTCTAGGTTAGAAAGTGAGACAAACAAAATTCAATTCATTTATACAGTTTTTGATTTAGAATTGGAAGAATTAGTTAAAAGTGAAATAGATATGCCGCTTCCAGCAGGTATTCAAAACGAGGATGTTTTCGCAATCGAGAACTATATGTTGGATAACAACGATAATTTTTATTTCAATGAAACTTATAGTATAAAAGCAGGAGAGAAGCGTGCTGGGCTTTTCTATAAAACTGTGGAGTATAAATACGAGTTTTTTGTTTCAATTTTATCAATCGAAAGCGGTGATATTGAAATGATTGACATGAACGATAAAAACACTAGTTTATTTAATGTTAAAGTAGTTGAGATTGACAATAAAGTGAAGATATTAGGATTCTTTAGTGATTTCAAAAAAGATCCTTTAGGGATTAGGACTCATGGTTTTTGTTATCGTGAATTAAATCCAAAGACTTTTGAAGTTTCAGAAATGGTGTATACTTATTTTGATCAAGCTTTATTAGACGAATTATTTAAAACAGATGAAGAGGATAAATTAAAAACAAATTCTAAAAAGAAAAATGCAGCTGCAGAGGCGGAAAAGGATAAAGATGCACTGTCTAATTTGTTTGTAATTGAGCAAATAAAGGTTGATGATAAAGGAAATATGATTGTATTTTGCTCAAAAATGGACAATTATTCTTATCAAGTTTGTACGACTGATGCAAACGGACGAACAACATGTCGAACTGTTTATGAGTGTGCTAAAAGCAATGTTACAGTGTTTAAATTAAGTTCAGAAGGTGATATAATTTGGAGTTCTAATATTGATAGAAAAGCTGTCTTTGGTGGTTGGAATATTTATGACTTACGCGTGATTGAAGATGAAAACAATTATTATGTATCTTATTCATCGAGATTTAAGGCAGACGCTGAAGAAAAGACTAAGAAAACAAAGAAAAACAGTGCCGAATATATTGATCAAATGGAGTATGGTGTTTTTGATAAAGAAACCGGTGAAAACGAGAAGGAAAATGTTCGTATAAATGAAGAAGAAACAAAAAAATCTGAAAAGAAAAGATGTTCAGCTACAGATATTAGAGTATTTAATGACGAATTCTATTTAATTTCTCGAAAAAGACATATTGCTCCTTGGATATTTGCAACTTGTCTATGTCCGCCTGTATTCCTTGGAATAGGAATGTTTACACAAGCTGGTCAAGTTGAAGACGCTTATATTGGGAAAATTGAGTTAGTTCGTTAGTTTTAAATTTAGCGGGTATTTTCCCAAAATGTCATTAAGAATATGCGCACTTTTTTCGGTGCGCATTCTTTTTTTATACAGATTTTTTATTTCAATTTCTTTTAAAGTTAGTCGATAATTGCCTAGATAGAATTTGCCGATTAAGTTAGTGCCCCATAAAATTGAATTACCCCAAGCATTGCTTAAAATCAAATAACGCACCAGCAAAATAATTCCAGTATTCAGACTTAAGGAAACTAGACCTTTTCCAATATTTCCGTTGATAATTAATCCTGAGCCTGGAACAATAAATGAACTTACTTTTTTTAAATTATTTCCTTTTAATTTGATTGATTTATTAAGTTCTGCCTCGAATTTGATAAAAAGACTATCGTTTTTAGCTAATCTTGAATATAAATGGCGATTAATACTTGTATCACGTTCTGAGCTTGTTAAATAACCAATTAATTGACATTCAATGCTAGTGTCTAAGCTGATGGATTGATATTTTTTCCAATAAAGAAATGCTAAATCTGGTGTGTCATTCATATATGAAATCAAAGAAGCATTCCACAGAAATCGACTCTTAATAGTTTCAGGTAATGAATTGAAATTTACTCTCCTTATCTCATTCAAAATTTGTCCATAAAGTGAATCAGATTTCAAGATAAAATCAATCTTCTGAATCTTTTTTAGTTCCACAGAGTCAACTACGGAATAAAAAATCTCAGTCTCAAAGTAAAGTAAAGAATCAGAATAAAGGTTTTGACTACTTAATTTTTCAAAAAAGAGAAGAAGGATAAGTGTCAGTATAATACGTTGAAGCATGAATTAGAAATTGTTTTTTTTGTTCTTTTTGATGTTTCTTGACTTCTAGATAGGATCCAATAATATTTACAAGATAAAACCCCGTGAAAAAAGCACCATTAATAATTGTTAATGGGTGATTTAATCCTAAAATGCGATATGATTCAAAAGTTTGATAGCCTAACCCTCCAACGATAGCAAAGCTACTTGCAAATGCTTTAGGTTTGTTTAAATACAACATTCCTGAACCTGGAATTATTGTTGAAAAAACAGCAGCAACTATTGATTTTTTTTTAGTCGATTTATAAAATAAATTATAATCATGTTGAAGCTGAAGTGGTAAATTAGCTTCTTTAAGAGGTTTTTGGGATAAATTATAAACTAAATTCAGTTGTTTCAATTCTTCATTAACCAACAAAGTGGTATCTAATATTGTGCTAAACCAATCATTATTATTATGAGCAAGTGGGTTTAAAAAGGACTTTGAATAGTGAACTAATAAAGTAGTATCTTGCCTGATAATCTCCTTTGATTTTAAAGCGCTTCTTATAAATAAGCTGTCATTACCATACTGGAAATAATATTTAGATAAATAATAAGACAAGGAATCTTCAGAGGCTTCGACTTTTTGTAAATATGCTAAGTACTCAACTTTTAAGCTTTTTTCTGATAAATGCTGTAAATAATAAGTATCAACCTGAGCAAACAAAGTTTGAAAGGGGCATAGAATTAAAATCAATTTGAATTTATTCAACACTGTTTTTAATTTTTTCAGAATAACTGGATTTCATATAAGGTGGAACTTCTTCCATCGCTCCATGAGTACAATGCATCAATTGATGAAATCCTTTAATTGATCCAATAAATAATCCGTATTTTTCAATCTCTCTTTTTGTATATTCAGAACAGCTTATTTCATATATACAGGAAGCACTTATTTGCTCAGAAAATACATTTTGATACAAAAACATCAATCCAGCAAAGGTAGATTTAACAGGGCCAACCCTTTCATTAACGTCTGATTTTTTAAACATTAACCTTCGTTTTGATTTAATTACATCTGACTTTGAACTATCTAAAAATGACTGTACCATTCGGTCTTTTAAATCAATCTGCTGCGAGCAAACAAATAAAGTTTCAAGAGTTAAAATAATTACAAGTAGGATCCGCATTTCAGCTTTTAAAGTTTTATACAGCGAAGATAACTATTTAAATTAGTTTAGTAAAATTCTTGATTTCACGAAAAAAAGGAACACTCTCGTATTCCTTTCTTTAAATTACATTCAAATATTTTTAATGCTGATGTCCATGCTCTCCATGCACATGACCATGACTAATCTCTTCTTCCAATGCGTCTCTTAATTCAAGAATTTCACCAATGAAATGCAAATCAGTTCCAGCTAATGGGTGATTAAAATCCATTTTCATCAATTCTGGAGTGATTTCAAGAACACGACCTCTTAATTGGTTGCCTTCATTGTCCGACATTGGAATTAAAGATCCAATTGGGAAATATTTTTCATCAAAAACACCAGATTCGTCATTGAAAACATCCAACGGAATCATAGCAATTTGGTTTTCATCAAAATCACCGTAAGCGTTTTCAGAAACAATTACAACCTCAAAAGTATCACCAACTTTTTTACCATCAATGCTTGCTTCGAATTCAGGAATCATCGAACCAACACCATACAAAAATACCATTGGATTTTCTGTAGTTGTTTCTTCGATTGTCTCTCCTGTTTTGTGATTAGATAGTTTGTATGTCAACGATACTACCTTGTTATCTTGAATTTTCATAATGTTCTTTTTAAAATAATGGCGCAAATATAAGGAGAAAGTTTAGTTGTCTTAAAAATAGTTTAGAAGTATTTGCCTTTAGTCCTTTTGGTATTCATATAAAAATGAAGAGCCACAGATTCACAGATTAGATTTATGAGAAATCTGTGCGTCTGTGGCAATAAATAAGTATATTTCAATTATAACTTCTGCAATTCATTTTTGACAAAATCAGCTAGTTCTTTTAAATATTCCTCTGTGAAGTCAAATTTAATTCCAGCTGTAGCGTAGATCTCAGGAATCGGTTTGGTATATCCTAAGCGCAATGCATTTTTGTAATCTTCAATTGCTTTTGGAAAATCTGTCATGCTGTTTTTCCAAACTCCTAAAGCACCCAATTGCGCTATTGCATATTCAATATAATAGAACGGAACTTCAAACAAATGCATTTGTCGTTGCCATGCTGTTGCTTGAACTTCTTCATAACCCGTCCAATCCGTTAAACCTGTGCCGTATTCTTTGGAAATAAGCATCCATTTGGCATGACGTTCAGCAACAGAATGCTGAGGGTTTTCATATACCCAATGCTGAAATTCATCTATTTGAGCAATCCAAGGCATGATTTTTAAAATAGATTCTAACTGTTCTTTTTTAGCGCGTTTAAAATCATCTTCATTCGCGTAAAATTCATTCCAAAGGTTCATTGTCAATAATTCCATCGACATAGATGCTAATTCAGCTACTTCTGAAGGCAAACTTTTAAATCCTGTTAGTTCTAAATCACGACTCAAGAATGAATGAACTGCATGACCACCTTCGTGAACCATCGTTACAAGGTCTCTTTGTGCTCCAACTGCATTCATAAAGATAAAAGGAACTCCAATTTCATAAAGAGGGTAGTTGTATCCACCAGGTGCTTTTCCTTCTTTTGAATCTAAATCCAAATAAGCCATTTCATCCATTGTCATCAAGCAATCACTGAAATAGGTGTCAATTTCGCGAAACATATTAATAGTTCCTGACAAGAGCTCTTTTCCAGTTTTAAATGGCTTCAAAGGTTGTTTTCCATCTGGATCAACTTCTGAATCCCAAGGTTTAAATTTGTCTTTACCAAGTTTTGTGAGTTTTTCTTGCTGTAAAATTTTGACAATCGGAACAATCTGCTTTTTAATTGCGCTATGAAAATTCAAACAATCTTCTTTCGTGTAATCAAATCGCCCTAATTCTTGAAATTTGTAATCTCTATAATTTGCAAAACCAGCATTTAAAGCAACTTGGTGTCGACGCTCAATTAAATCAGTATATAGCTTGTCTAATTGAACGATATCTTCACTTCTGCGCGTTGACATTTTTTCAAAAATCTCCTTTCTTAAAGCTTCATCCGTTTCTTTTAAGAGGGAAGAGGCTTTTTGCATTGTAAGTGTTTCGCCTTTATGTTTAATTGTCTGAGCAGCTGAAATAGAACCAAACAATTGACTTTTCTCATTGATTTCTGCTTCGATGGCAATGTTTTCTTCACGATAAAGTTCCAAAGCAGTTTTAACTGAACGGAAATAGATTTGATAATCTTGATCTGTATTGAATTCACTAAAGAAAGCTGAATCAATCATTTTCTTGTTGAGTTTGTCTTCAAATGGCGCTAATTCTGGCTGAATCTTTGTCACAAAGAAGGTGTAAGCCTCACTGAGTTCTACTTTTCGCGTATCAATGGTCATCTTAATATACCTCCATGCAGCATCTTCTTCTAAAACTGCTTCAAGTTCAGATTTATCAACTAGCCATTTTTTATAATTTTCTTTCGTATCGATCGAACGATTAACTAAATCTTCAAATGATGGCTTTATTTTTTCCCAAGAATCTATCACAAGATTTTCCGCGACAAATGTTCTTTTATTCTTCGTTATTTTCATAATTCAATTCAAAAAAAAAAAGCCGCTCCTGGCCCCTGAGTTTATCGAAGGGCGAGGAACGGCTTTTAAAGTTATAATTTCGCTTGATCTATTTCTGTTATTTACCTCTGCTAGTGCTTGTCTTTGTAGCAGTGACCTTTTTAGCAGCTCCTGGTTTTACTACTTTCGCAGCTCCTGATGCTTTTGGTTTTGCAACTACAGCTTTTTTAGCAGGTGCTTTTTTTACTGGGGCAGCTTCTTCAGTTGATTCAGCGTCTTTTTTCGCCTTTGGAGCTTTTTTCTCAGCAACTTCTTCTTTTACAAGCAATTTAAGATTTCCAGATTTTTGTAAAAGGTTATACCATTGGAACATCTTTTTTACATCCGAAGGATAGACTCTTTCTTGATCGTAATTTGGCAGAATTTCTAACAAATAGCTTTGTAAAACAGCTAAATCTTCTTTATGGGAAGGACAAGCTTTACCACCTTCTTTATCGTAAACCGCTTTTAACAATGTACGTAAAGGAGCGTCATCGTCATACGTGTAGATAGAAATATCATCTAATGCAGAAATTTTATCTGTTGCATATGCTGGAAAGCGCTTGCTATCGATTAATGACTCCACAATGATGTTGTTTTTACCTTGTGCGATTACTTTAAAAAGACCTGGTCTTCCTGAAATTGCAATTATACCTGTTAAATCCATTCTTATTTATTTACGCGTCAAAAGTATAAAATATTTTTTTCAATTTACATTCTTGTGATTTTTGAATAAATCTTTTCTGATTCAAATTCAATTATTACATGATAAATCCCACTTGGATATCCAGCAATTGAATATTTTTTATCTCCTAAATTATTTATTGTTAGTTCTTTACCGTTTTCAGAGAAAATTCGCACGGATACAATCTTTTGCTCAGAAAGAAGTGTAAAATAATCATTTGTCGGATTAGGAAATAACATGATTTCTTGTGAATCAATACCGTTGAGTCCTAAAGTGATAGTCATTGGTGGCGTTTCGGAAATACAACCGTCAACACTTGTACAATAACACGTGTATGTCCCAAATGGTGCTGTTATGTCTAAAGTTTGATTCGTCGCTCCAGGAATATCTATTCCATTGAGTGTCCATTGATAATCAGTAAATGACAATGAAGCCAATGTATTTCCCGATTGCATAATTGGCAAAATTGGCAAAACTGGTAATTGTGTTACAGTTAAAGTATCACTTTGAAAAGCACAACCTCTTGCACTATAAACTAGCGCAGAGTAGTCTCCTGCAGTAGATATTGTATCTGTCAATCCTATTCCTCCATTGGACCAAATAGCAGATGCTAATGGGGATGAGGAGCTTAATGATAAAATTGATGGAGGATTTCCGCATGTTACATTTGAACCTAATATTGTTGCTGTGAATTCAGTCGCTTGTAATAAATTCAAAGCATGCGGTTTGCCATATCCATAAGAATTATTTGGAACAACTCCAGTATACGAATCTGTAAATGCCGTTGCTATTAAGTCTGATTTAAATGAAGCGTAATTTGCTTTATTACATTTCTCAAGATAAAGAGCTGCTATTCCAGCAACACAAGGAGAAGCCATAGAAGTTCCACCATTTCGAGCATGCCAGCCACCTGAATCAATTAACGTATTGTATGTTGGATTAGTCAATAACCAAAAAGGTGCAGCAGTTAAAGATACATCACCAGCGGCACTTATGTCTGGTTTGGTTAATCCATGTCTACTTGGACCAACACTCGAATTTGGACTTAATTTCCCGGGAGGTGTCATGTCTGTTGATGGGTAATATTGATTCCCGTTGTTGTCAATGTGACCAAGTCTATTCCGAACATTCCCGACCGTTATTACCTTTTCAGAGCAAGCCCAATTAGACACGATTGTTTGCAGTGAATCAGGCATGTGATAATGAATTATTTCTGGCAGTACTGATGGTGAAGGCAATGTTGTAATAAGATTGTTTAATCCCAACCAAGCTCCACTCCATAAATCATATTTCCCTGAACCTGTCGTAGAAAAACGGAAATTATACGCAGTTGAATCTACATTGCTAAAATAGGCCTCCATGTGGTAATTACCATCAATTAATTCAGTATAAATTTCTATCGTTGCGATTCGATTTCCAAGTGAATTAAAAATGGTATCGAAAATAGGCGTTCCAACAGAAGCTTGGGCTGGACGATAAATAGTTGACCCTCTTAAACCATATAGTGGAGAAGGTAAGTCTGCACCAAAAGCATAATCAAAAACACCGTCCGATAGATCAGACCACAAATCAAAATAAATATGATTCGCACCAAACGCGGCACTAGAACTAGGGTTATTTTGAAGCCAAACAAACGACGTGTCAGCATCAATATTTCCTGTAACATGGTATTTGCCTTTAGCTCCTGCATTTCCCGCCGCTCCAACAACGATTCTGCCTGGATGTTCATCTAAAAGCGATTCAATGTAATCTGTTGCAGGGTCATTTCCATCATGACTGCCTAAATAAGATCCAAGACTTAAATTAACAATCGCGGGCATTCCCATAGAATCCGCCACTTTAAAAATATAATCGCAAGCATCTGCAATCGTTAATGACCAATTAGGGAGATTAAAATTTGTTTCAACCATTATAATACGTGAATTTGGTGCCATTCCTTTATTTGAACCATTAGCAAATCCATTTGCAGATCCCATTCCTGCAACTGTTGTTCCATGAGCAGAACCTTCCTCAGTGCTGGTGCATGTTCCATTGTTTATTTGTGCACTGTCCCATACAATCCCATAATTATATGGTTGAGGAATTGTTCCGCCAACATTTGTTGAATGATCCCAATAACGCATCACACGTGTATTGCCATTAGCATCAATGAAGTCTGGGTGATTCCAATCTATTCCTTGGTCAACATAACCTATAATTACATTGTCCCCTGTATAAATGCTATTTAATCCACCAGTCCCGTCGTGAACAGGTTTCACATGATAAGCAACAAGCGCTGAGTCTCCCAAAGCAACAGGTGGAGCGTATTCAAAATAATAATTCTTTAATTCTTTTGATTTTGTTTTATCATCAATCCATTTTGCAGTTGTAGAAATGAATAACCAACTAGAAGAACTGTATTTAATCGTAATATTATCTTTGTTAAGAAGGCTAATGGTTTCCTCATTATTTGGGACACAAAAAGTAGAAATAGATTTTGGTGAAGTTTCTAACAGATTTTGAAATCCAAATTTATGGTGTTGTGAAAATAAATTGGTTGGATTACTTGCAATAATTAAGCAAATAAATAACGCTTTTAATCGAATTGATAGTGCCATTTGTAATTGATTTAAACCTTAAGACGTAAATATAAACCGAAAGGTTAAAAAAAGCACTTTGAATTAAAAGTTTATTTTTAATTTTCACGAATTAATTCACATTTACAGAAAAAATCATATGAAAAAAAGATTCATTCGTTTAAGTTTAGTTGTTTTCACTTTTGGAATCACGAATTTATTTTACGCTCAAGAAAGTAAGGAGATAGTAAACTGGTATAACGGAAAAGGTCCAGGAATGGAGACAGAAAAAGCATACAAAATGCTTAAGAAAAGAAAGTCTTCAACTGTTGTTGTTGCTGTGATCGATTCTGGTGTAGATATTGAACATAAAGATTTACAAGGAAAAATTTGGGTCAACAAAGATGAAATTCCTAAGAATGGAATTGATGATGACAAGAATGGATACATTGATGATGTAAATGGTTGGAGTTTTCTAGGTAATGCAAAAGGAGAAAACCTGAATGAGGCAAACTTAGAAAAAACAAGAATTTTAAGAGATTTATCAAAGAAGTTTGATGGTATTGATGCTGCTACAATCGGAAGTTCTGAAAAAGAAAGCTACGAATTGTATTTAAAAGTGAAAGAAGAAGTTGCTGCAGAATTAGAAAGCTACTCTTCTTATTTAGGTCAAATGGATATGATCGCAATGATGATGGATCAAGTTCCCTCTATGGTTGGGACTGCAATGGGCAAAACGGACTACACATTGAAAGATTTGCAAAAATGGAATCCAACAGATGAACAAAATCAACAATTAAAGCAATTTGCTTTAGCAATGAAAACAGGAGAACTTACTCCAGAAGTTATTGCAGAACAAAAAACGCAAATTGAACAAATGGTTAATTTTAACTTGAATGTTGAATTTGATGACCGTGCGTTAATTGGTGATAATCCACATGATTTCTCAGATACAAAATATGGAAATCCTGATGTTGAAGGTCCAGATGCTTTGCACGGAACGCACGTTGGTGGAATCATTGGAGCAATTAGAGGAAATAATCTCGGTGGTGACGGAGTTGCTGAAAATGTATTGCTAATGGCTGTAAGAGCTGTTCCTAATGGAGATGAATCAGATAAAGATATTGCTTTAGCTATTCGTTATGCTGTTGATAATGGCGCTACTGTAATTAATATGTCTTTTGGAAAAGGATATTCCCCACACCAAAAAGAAGTATATGAGGCATTTAAATATGCTGATTCAAAAGGTGTGTTGTTAGTTCATGCTGCTGGAAATGATAATGCAGACGTTGATAGCAACCCTAATTTTCCTACTTCAATGTATAGTTTTCAAAAAGAAAAATTAGACTTGTTTTTGACAATTGGAGCTTCAACACGCGTTAGTAAAGAAAAATTAGCTGCGTCATTCTCTAATTACGGTCAAACGAAAGTGGACGTTTTTGCACCTGGATTTGAAATATACAACAGTGTTCCACAAAGTGAATACAAAAAATTGCAAGGAACTTCAATGGCGGCGCCAATGGTTGCTGGAGTTGCTGCAATGTTACAAAGTTATTTCCCAACATTATCGATGAATGAGATTAAAGATGTAATGCTTAAATCTGCTAAATCGTATAAAGGAACAAAGCAAATGAAACCAGGATCTGAGGATCTAGTTGATTTTGGAACATTATCTACAACTGGTGGAGTAATCAATGTGAAAAACGCAGTTAAAATGTGTTTAGCGTTGGAGAAAACAAAAGCTGTAAAATAATAGTATTAAACCTTAACTTGAGGGCTATCCGTTTCGGGTAGCCTTTTTAATTTAAATGAGTATGAAAAAAATCAATTTTGTCATCGTCCTTTTGTTATTCAATTTTTCGAATCTATTTGGACAATCTGAACTAGATAAATTCATCGACAATTGGCATTTATCTGTTTCCAATGCTAATTATGAAACCTATTTTGGAGCGATGGATGATTCATTTATTTTTCTTGGAACTGCGCTAGGAGAGCGTTGGACGAAAGAACAATTCTCTTCCTTTTCAAAGCCCTATTTTGACAAAGGAAAAGCATGGGATTTTAAAGCAAGTAATCGCTATTGGAATTATTCAAAAAATGGTAAAATTGCATGGTTTGACGAAGATCTTGATACGTGGATGCGCAGTTGCAGAGGAAGTGGAATCGTTGTCAAGAAAAAAGGGGAATGGAAACTTGTTTACTATAACCTAACAGTTCTTATCGAAAATGAGAAAATGAAAGAATTCATTGAGTTGCGTGACAAATAAGAGGTTCTTAATTACAAATTGCGAATTACAAATCTTTTGAACTTGTAATTCGCAACTATTAACTTGTAATTATTTAAGAGTTTCCTTTCGCGTGATCTGCAAGAAATTGTTGTAAACCTAAATCCGTTAATGGATGTTTTGCTAATGCTTTAATAGCACTCAATGGACCAGTCATAACATCAGATCCTATTTCAGCACAATTGATAATGTGCATTGGATGACGGATAGACGCTGCTAAAATTTGAGTATTAAAAGCGTAATTATCATATATCAATCTGATTTGAGCGATTAAATCCAAACCATTTGTAGAAATATCGTCTAAACGACCTAAAAATGGAGAGATATAAGTTGCTCCAGCTTTAGCAGCTAATAATGCTTGTCCTGCAGAAAAAACCAATGTGCAATTTGTTGCTATTCCTTTTCCAGAGAAATATTTAATCGCTTTAATTCCTTCTGGAATCATTGGGATTTTAACAACAATATTTTTATGTAAAGAAGCTAAATGCTCTCCTTCTAAAACCATTCCTGCATAATCAGTAGAAATTACTTCAGCACTGACTGGTCCGTCTACTATATTACAAATAGCAACATAATGATCTAAAATATTTTGCTTTCCAGTGATTCCTTCTTTTGCCATCAATGATGGGTTAGTGGTTACACCATCTAATATTCCAAGGTCATTTGCTTCTTGGATCTCTTTTAAATTCGCTGTATCAATGAAGAATTTCATAAACTTTTTTTTTGTAAAAATAAGGGAATGAAACGGTTTAGTATAAATTGAATGGGATAGAGTTTTAACGAATTATCCACAATTGCTTGAAATGTTAGAATATTTTTTTTTCTGTTCGATCCTTTCAAAAAAAATAAAAAAAAAAGAGGGGTAAGCTACTTATATCGCACCGCTACAACCTCTTACCTTTGCTACGTTCCCGTCCTGGAGGAGTCAGAGGGAGCTGGTCGTACAAGACTTACCCCAGTTGCAAAGGTAATGAGAAATCTGAATTTGATGAATTCTTTCAAAGAAAATTAAACATTTAAACATAAAAAAAACGATCCAGAATTTTGAATCGTTTTTATCTATTTTGTTAATGCTTTGAATTATAAGTGCATAAAATCCTTTTTTGCCAATAATTCATCTTGAGATTCTCTGTAGTCCGGATCATCAATACAACAATCAACTGGACAAACAGCTGCACATTGAGGTTCATCGTGAAAACCTACACATTCCGTGCATTTGTCATGCGAGATGAAATAAACATCCATGTGGATTGGTTCAAAACTTTTGTCAGCTTCTATTTCGTCGCCATTCAAAGTTGTTATCATTCCTTTCAACGTTGTTCCATCTGAATATTTCCATTCTGCACCACCTTCATATATAGCATTGTTAGGACATTCTGGTTCGCAGGCCCCACAATTTATACATTCATCTGTTATTATAATTGCCATTATTTTTTCTTTTAAAGTGCAAATATAACAACGCTAAACGGATTCTTTTGTTCATTTTTTATAATATTTCACTCTAAATCCAACTTTATCGAATGATTGAAAGTAATTTTGCAATGTGAAGAGAGAAGAATTAATTACAGGGTTTACACAATTAGGCAGACTAATGGTGTCAATTGGGAATGAAGAAAAATGGACTGGATTTACTTCAGGTGTAACGGAAGAGGAATACGAAACACTGATATTACTTGTTAAAAAGCAATTTCATTTAAACGGTTGGTTCACCAATGAAAATGTAAATAGCGCTTTGAAAGCTTTAGGAAACCAATTAACCGAAGATCAATTATCAACTTGGTTAGAAAAATATTCATTCACCGATCACCCAAAGAATGTTGCAATAATAATGGCTGGAAATATTCCCCTTGTTGGATTTCATGATTTTCTATGTGTCCTCATGTCTGGAAATACAGCTATTTGTAAATTAAGCTCCGATGACAAAACCTTATTACCTGCTTTAAGTTCAATTCTTATTCAATTCTTACCCGAATTAAAAGATAGAATCGTTTTTACAACTGGTAGAATTGCGCAGATGGATGCTGTTATAGCAACTGGAAGCAATAATTCCTTAGTTTATTTTGAGCAATATTTCGGGAAATACCCCCATATTTTCAGGAAAAATAGAACTTCTTTGGCTGTAATTTCTGGCAACGAGACAAGTGAAGATTTTAATGCTTTGGGACATGACATATTCAATTATTTTGGATTAGGATGTAGAAATGTATCTCATTTGCTTTTTCCGAAAGAGTTTAATTTGAACCGATTTTTTGAAGGAATAATTAACCATTCTGAAGTTGCAAACCACAATAAATATGCGAATAACTACGATTACAATAAAGCAATTTACTTGATGAATAATATTCCAATGCTGGATAATAATTTTGTGCTTTTAATGGAATCTAAAGAATTATTCAGCCCATTATCAATTGTTCATTACCACTATTATTCAGATCAAAACGAATTAGTAGCTTATCTTGAATTACAAAAAGAAAATCTTCAAGCAATTGTTGGAGCAAATTATATTCCTTTTGGTCAAGCTCAATGCCCTGGTTTGAGTGATTATGCTGATGGAATTGATACAATGACTTTTTTGAATAATATATAAATTCTTTCTAGACCTTAAAAGGATATGTCTCAATGACTTCTGAGCCTGCTTTAAGTTTAAGTATGTACTTTCCTGAATTCCAATTTTTTACGCCAATATTAAATGTATAATCGGATGTTCCTTTTGGAATTTCAAATGCTTGATTAGATTTGAATTTTAGCTTTCCATTTTCGTCATACACTTCTTGATGTATCCATTTTGAATCTGGAACATCAAAATTGACAAATCCTTTTAGTTGAATTGGCTTTTGCTCAATAAAACCTTGATTGTTTATTGAAGTAGCCATGTCCATTGAATAGTTAACTTCTTCTTGACCAGTTAATTTGCATAAAAAAGAACGAATTTCTCTCAAGCTCTTAGAATCCATAGCAATATTTGAAACAGGCGTATTATCAGTAATTGCCCAAACAATATCTTGCTGAGAAGAGGGCAAAGATTTATTTTTTAAAAACACGAATAACGAATCAAACTTCGGATTTTTATTGGTTCCAATCGTGAAATAACTTCCACTAGAAGGACATTTATCTGAATGTTCACTGCAATATGCATGAATATTTTCAATTTTATTACTCGATGGAGCAAGTGAAATAAATTGCTGTTCAACAGTAATCAATGTTTGTTCCCCTGGATCAGATGGATGAAAAAGTGTTCCTGCAGGAATAAAGAGTTGAAAGGGTCTAATCGTATTATTCTCTAACTGGAGCTTGACACATTGACCATTAAAACTTCCTGTACTTGATGATTTACAATGAATAAAGCCCTTTTGCAATGCTTCATTTAATGAGATTTTAATTTCGTTAGTGCTTGAGGTAAAAGATACAATCAAGCCGATTCCGCTAAAAAGGAATACGAAAAAATGGAGAGACTTTTTCATGTTGGAGAGTTTGTCTGTATAAGTGGACGCAATAAAATCGGTTACAAATATTCTGTAAACATTATGTTAACAATAGATTAACATTGAGAATAAGCATTTTATTACTATGCAAGCAGAATAATTTAGTTTTCTCCTACTTCAATCAATGATATATACATATAATGAAATTTCTTAAAAATCTATCCAATCTTTTAATAGGTTTGAATGAACCAATAAATGGAAAAGGTGTACTTCAAATTGTCCAACAGTTTAGCTAGATGTTTGACATAATGAAATACATAATTGAACTAGTATTAATTTATTAAACTTACTCTTATGATTGTTATTTTAAGTATTATCGCATTGGTTGCAGCTGTTTCATTTTACGATTATTTTGGATCAAGAAGCTGGCAACAAGTTACATCATCCGTTAGAAATAATGCTGTGTTTGAAAAACGAAACAAAGATTATGGTGCGTTTGTCATTCGAAGAGATTATGACAAAACCTTGATGATCATTATGATTTCTTTCGTTTTTAGTACAGGATTAATTTTCGCAGGATATTTAGGTTTTAAAAATGACCCGAAACCTATTGCTTTCAAACCGCCTGTGTTTGTTGAGCCTGAAACGGAAATTTTAATCTTGACAAAAGATGAACCTGTTAAACAAGTCAAAGTTGAAAAGGTGATAGAAGAATCTCACGAAGCAACTATAGAATTTAAAATTCCTGAAGCAACGGATGAGGAGATCAAAGAAAAGCAACGAATTCAAGATGAATTAGAAAAAGCTAAAGCTGCAGCGCTTGAGGCAGAGAAAAAAGGGAAGGGAACTTTTATTCCAATTGTAGGTAATAAAAAAGATACAACTGAATTAACTCCAAAAGGACCTGAAGAATGGGTAGATGTTGAAGCTGAATACCCTGGTGGCTTTCCTGCCATGATGAAATTTATTCAAGATAAATTTAGAGTTCCTGCTATTTTACATGATATTACTGTATCAGGAAAGGTTTTTTTGAAATTTGTTGTAGGAGAGGATGGAAGTATCAGCGCTATAAAGGTTCAACGAGGAATTCCTGGTTGCCCAGAGTGTGATAAAGAAGCAATTCGAGTTTTAAAAATGATGCCAAATTGGAGGCCAGGAAAAATAAAAGGAAAAGCTGTGAGTTCTTATTTCAACCTACCTATAAATATTGATTTACAATAACTTAAGAGTTAATAAAAAGCAATGCGTCACTGCAAAATAAACACTGTCGACTTTACCGTTGAATCGATGAAGTAGACATAATAAAAAGATTCAGTTACATGTTAATAAAAACGTAACAAGTTTATCTTTTTCATTTGAAAGTTTTTTGTTATGTTTGGCGCTCAAATCGAAATCTAAAGAATAATAAAAATTTAAAATTATGAGCAAAAATCAAAAGACAGCAGGTGGTTTTTCATCTTTAATGGCATCAATTGCAATTGTAATATCACTAGTAATTGGAGTTTTAATTTACATGTTTATCTTCGGAGATAAAGCAAATTTTGTTGATGGACTTCAGGAAAATGAAGTTGTAGCAGACGGCGTACAGCACTATTTTGGATTAATACATAAAGGTGGTTTCATTGTACCAATGTTAGTAGCAATACTTATTATAGTAATCGTTTTTTCTATTGAACGTTTTATTACATTATCGAAAGCTGCAGGAAAAGGAAGCGTTGTAAATTTTGTTGCGAAAGTTAAAGGATTGTTAGAAGCGAAAGAAATTTCTACAGCAATTGAAGAGTGTGATGCTCAAAGAGGTTCTCTAGCAAATGTTGTCCGTGCAGGTTTAGAAAAATACGAGCATATTGCAGCAGATACTTCAATGGATAAAGAACAAAAAGTTGAATCTTTGAAAAAAGAATTAGAAGAAGCAACTTCATTAGAATTGCCAATGCTTTCTAAAAACTTAGTTGTATTATCAACATGTGCATCAATTGCTACCTTAATTGGTTTGATTGGAACGGTACTTGGTATGATTAAGTCGTTTTCAGCAATGAGTCAAGGTGCACCAGATACAGCTCAATTATCAGCTGGTATCTCTGAAGCATTGATAAATACTGCTTTAGGTATTACAGGTTCTACAATCGCGATTATCATGTATAACTTCTTCTCAACTAAAATTGATTCTATGACATATAGTATTGATGAGGCTAGTTTTACAATCGTTCAAGATTTTACAGCATCAAACAAATAATTAATTAATTAAATAATTAAGCGAAATGCCTAAAATTAAAATACCTAAAAGTTCACCGTCGATAGACATGACTCCAATGGTTGACTTGGCTTTCTTGCTTGTTACTTTCTTTATGCTATCATCGACGTTAAAATCGCCTGAACCTGTAGAGGTAGATTACCCTACAAGTATAAGTGATCACATTATTCCTAAAAATGTTATTATGATAACAATTGATAAAGGTGGACGTGTGTTTTTTGATATTTCAAACGCTGAAGCGAGAAAAGAGTTGTTAGCAAATATGGGGACTAAATATAAAATTAAATTTAATGAAGAGCAATTCAAGAAATTTAGTTTTATGTCAACTTTTGGTTGTACAATGCAAGAATTACCTCAATACATTGATATGGAAAGTGGAGCACGGAAAGCTTTTAACACGAAAGGAATTCCGTTAGACTCCTTAAACAATCAATTGAAAGATTGGATTTTCTACGGAAACATCGCTGCTCTGAATACTGGAAAGACTAATTATGAAGAGGCAAAATTAAGTGGAGAAGAACCAGAAATGAATGACTTTAAACCAAAATTCATTTTACGAGTAGATGGGAAGGCAGTCTATGTTCACGCACAGAATGTAATTAATGTATTCAGAGATTTGAAATTGAATAACTTGAATTTTGTTACTTCAATGGAAATGGCTCCATTATAAAAAATTGAATTATGGCAGATATGGGCGAAGGTGGCGGCGGAGGCGGTCACGATAAAGGTAAAAAAAGAGCGAAAAAAAGTTCAACAAGAGTAGATATGACACCAATGGTGGATTTGGCATTCTTATTGCTTACGTTTTTTGTCCTTACAGCAACATTTAGCAAACCGAAAGTAATGAGCATGGTGTATCCTGCTAAACCAGATCCATTGGATTTAACAAAACCACCAAAGATTAATAATGCGATTACGTTTTTGATTACAGAAGGTGACACGCTTTTCTATTACACTGGTCAATATTACTCTGTTCCAACAGGAGATAAGCCAGCAACAGTTTTAGAAGAAACGAACTTCGGACCAAATGGTGTAAGAAAATTATTAGCTGATCTAAATAAGTCGGTACTAATTGGGAAAGAAGGATTGGATAAGCAGTTGGAAAACAAGGAGATTCAAGACAGTACTTACCTAAGAAAGCTGATTGATTTGAAAAAGGAAAGGGAGGCTTTGAAAGTTTTGATTAAAACCGATGATAAAGCTACAACGAAAAACTTTATTGATTTGGTTGACGAACTAAAAATTGCTGAAATTGGTGTAATTGCACCCGTTGATATTTTGGCAAGCGAATTGGAGTTGTTGAAATCTAAAATTAAGTAACATGCTAGTAGTTATCAGTATTATCGCAATTGTTGCACTCGTTACGTTGTATGATTATTTCGCAGCGGGAAAATGGCAACAAGTAACTTCTGTTTCAAGAAACAGTTTAGTTTTTGAAAATCGTAATCAAGAGTATGGTGCGTATGCATTGCGAAAAGATTACGATAAAAACTTGATGTGGATTATGTTTGCACTATTCATGTCAATTGCTGTTGCATATGGTTCTTACATGATTTACAAAAGTATTCCTGAAGCAGTAATTCCACCACCACCTGTTGATACATCTCAGTTTGTGGTTCCTGCACCACCGGAAGAGGAAGTTCCGCCGCCACCAAAGGAGGAATTGCCGCCGCCAATGGAAAAAACGGTTGCCTTTATTGCTCCTGTTGTTGTGGATATTGAAGTAGATGAAGAGGTAGTTATTGTTGATCCAGACGTTAAAGTAAGTAATGTTACGAATGATGTGGAAGAAGAAAACTGGTCGCCACCTGTTGTTGGTGAAGTAGTAACTGAAGAAAAGGCTCCTGTAACCTATACCTTTGTTGATGAAGAAGCAGAATTTGCAGGTGGTTTCCCAGCAATGATGGCTTATATTCAAAAATACATTGTTTATCCTGAAGTTGCCAAAGAGGCTAATATTCAAGGTAAATGTTATTTAAAATTTGCTGTTGCAAGTGATGGTTCAATAAGCAGCGTTCAAGTTGTGCGAGGAATTCCTGGCTGCCCTGAATGTGATAAAGCAGCTATGAAAGTTGTGAAATCAATGCCAAATTGGAAAGCAGGTAAGATTAACGGTAAAAGCGTTTCTTCCTGGTTCCAAATGCCAATAAACTTTACACTAGAATAAAATAATTAAATTCATTAATCCCCGATTGATTTTAATCTTTCGGGGATTTTTTTTATACTTTTAAATATGGGATTGAATATAGTAACTGCGGTATTAACTGGATTTATAATTCTTATAAGTTTCGTAATGGCCTTCTTTTTGACATTTACAGATTTTATGTTAGAAGATTTGTCAGGCAATAAGAGAATTGCATTTATTTTCGTTTTATTCGCTTATGGATTTTATCGTTGTTACCGTCTTTATTTAATGAATAAAAAAAAACAATAATTCTATTATCATGAAAAGTAAATTTTATTTTGCTTGTGTCTTATTGACTTTAATTAGTCTTTCGTCCTGTTCGGAACCAACTAGTTCGGATACACATAGTGCCGGTAAAACTGTTATTTATGTTGAAGAATCGTTTAAACCTTTGTTTGAAACAAGTATTGATACGTTCGAAAGTCTGAACGCAAAAGCTGAAATCACGGCAAAATATAATTCTGAAAGTAATATTATTGACCTATTTTTCAAAAACAAAACAAAAACGATTTGTATTTCAAGAGATTTTACGAAAGAAGAAAAGGCACAACTTAAGAAAAACCAAGTAGAAGTAAGAAGTGATAAAATCGCAGGTGATGCAATCGCTTTAATTGTGAATCCTGAAAATCCGGATACATTAATTACTGTTGATCAATTGAAAAGAATTATCACAGGAAAAGACACAATTTGGTCAGGTTTAAATACTAAAATTAATGTTGTTTTTGACCAAGAGAATTCTGCTAATTTTCATTATCTGAAAGAATTATGTGCGATTGGTAATCTTCCCATAAATGTTTTTGCCGTAAAATCAAATGAGGAAGTGATTAATTATGTTAAAACACACAAAAGTGCTTTAGGCGTAATTGGAGTTAATTGGGTAAGTGATAGAGATGATTTTGACGTGTTGGATTTTTTGAATGGAATCAAGGTTGTAGCGGTAGCAAAAACAAAAAATGATGAATACTTTAAACCTTATCAAGGATTTATTTACACAAAGGAATATGCGCTTACAAGAGAAGTTTGGATGATTAATAAAGCTAAAAAATCAGGCTTAAATACTGGTTTGGTGCTATTTATGACAGGAGATAGCGGGCAATTATTGATTCAAAAATGTGGTCTTGTTCCAGCTACTTCACCGGTACGTTTAATTCAAATGTCAACTGAACAATAATATTTTATTTTTCATGTCAGATTATTAAAGATGAAACTATACTTTTGGCAAGACAATTGCTATTACACGAAAAAAGAAAATAAAACAAAGATTATGAATACTTTTAAAATTATCGCAATTACGTTATTAATGAGTAACGTATCTTTTGGACAAACATTGAAAGATGCAGTTAAAAAAACAGAAAATGAAGAGTTTTCAAAAGCTGCGTCAGAATTCAAATCATTAATTGCATTAGAACCAGCAAATGGGTGTAATTATTTCTATTACGGCGAAAATTTTTATGAAAGTGGTGAATTGGATTCTGCAATTATAATGTGGAATAAAGCTGTAATAGTTGATCCTATAACAGCATTGTCTTATGTTGGACAAGGAAAGGCACTTTGGATGAAAGGCGATCAAGCTGGGGGTAAGGCGCAATTCACAAAAGCCTTGACAATGACAAAAAATAAGAATCCAGAAATTATGCGTGCGATTGCTGAAACATATATTGTAGCGCCAAATAAAAGTCTTGATGAAGCAATTGTTCTTTTGGAATCTGCAATCAAATTGGATGCAAGAAACGAAGATGCACATTTGCTAATGGGTGATGCTTTATTAGAAAAAACTCCTGCAAACGGAAGTCCAGCGATAAAAAGCTACAACAAAGTATTGGACATCAATCCAAAATCACCTCGAGGAATTGTTCGCACAGCCATTTTATATCAAAGAGCTCAAAATTATGAGCTGGCTAATGAAAAATACAAAGAAGCACAAACAATTGACCCAACATATGCACCAGCCTATCGTTTGAATGCTGAATTAAACATGTTTTTTGGACAATCGACTAAAGCAATCGAAAATTGGAAAAAATATTTAGCGTTAAACAATAGCACCGAATCACGATATAGATATGCTACTGCAATGTTTAATGGAAAACAATACTGTGAAGTAATTCCAGAAATCGAAGCTCTGCAAAATAGTAGCTTCAATAATTTTTATATGGAGCGAATGTTAACATACGCCTATACTGATTGTTCTACGGATCCAGAAAGTGCAAAAAAAGGTTTGGCTGCAAGTGATCGTTTCTTTGCAATTGTTCCTGCAGAAAAAGTACTTCCAGTGGATTTCAAATACAAAGGGTTACTTCTTTCTAAAGCTGGAAATGATTCATTGGCTATCATTGAATTAGAAAAAGCTTCAAGTTTAGATCCTGAGGCAGCAAAAGAATTGGCTAGTGACATTGGTCGTATGTATTTAAAAATGAAGAAATATGATAAGGTGATTGCGATTTATACATTTAAAATGAGTGTATCAAAATTAACACCTGAAGAACATTTTAATATGGGAAGAGCATATTTTGTTGGTCCTAAAAATTATATTCTTGCTGATAGCAGTTTTGCACGAGTTATTGCAATTTCACCAACGTATACTCCAGCATATTTATGGAGAGCTAGATCAAATTCTCAGCAAGATTTGAAGAACGAAAAATGGTTAGCAAAACCTTATTATGAAAAAGTGTTAGAGCTTGTTAAAGCAGAAGAAAGAGCTGTTGGACCAAATAAAAATATGGTTATGGAATCAGCTAAATACATGGGGGATTATTATGTTAGTTCTACAGCAAAGGATTTAGCTAAAGCAAAAGAAGCTTGGGGGATCGTTAGAGATTTAGATCCTGCAGACAAACAAGCTAAAGCATTCTTTGATGAACACAAATAAGTAAGGAAATAAATAATAAAAAGCCGTCCGTCAGCTGACGGACGGCTTTTTTAGTTGATTGAATTCAAACTCCCACCTCGACAAAAGCTCGGCGACCGTTCGACAAAAGCTCGGCGACCGTTCGACAAAAGCTCGGTGACCGTTCGACAAAAGCTCGGTGACCGTTCGACAAAAGCTAGGTGACCGTTCGACAAAAGCTCGGCGACCGTTCGACAAAAGCTCGGTCTTTTCGACTATCGCTAGGTGACCGTTCGACAAAAGCTCGGTATTAGTTCTAGATAAATTCGATATATTCGTTTTAAACTATATTCCAATCTATACGTTCTCAGTTATCAACTATCAGTTATAATCTATCAGCTATAATCTCTGAGTTATAATCTATCAGTTATAATCTATCAGTTATAAACTATAAACTACCTTTTACCAAATTCGAGCAACTTTTAAAACGCTATTTCTCATTTTATCACCTTCCTTAACAGAAAAAGCTTCAAAAAATTCTGGACAATTCATCAATGGACCATTTACGCGATACATCCCTGGAGAATGGGAATCGTTTGCAATTCTATTCTTCATCTCTTCAGCAGTATAATTAATTTTCCATAATTGTGCATACGAAATAAAGAAACGTTGGGCAGGAGTGAAGCCTTCTTTTAACTCACCTGATTTAAACTCCTTTGTTCTTGAATATGCGTAATATGCCATCGTCAATCCACCTAAATCAGCAATATTTTCTCCCATGGTTAGATCAGGATTTACACAGTGACCTTCAATCGGGCAAAAGCTTGAAAATGTCTGTCCTAAAATCCCTGTTTTCTTTTCAAATGCTGCTTTATCTTCTTCTGTCCACCAATTTTTAAATGTTCCATCAGCAGCAAATTTAGAACCTGAATCATCAAAGCCATGCGTAAATTCGTGACCTATTACCATTCCGATACGTCCATAATTCACAGCATCCTCAGAATTGACATTGAAAAATGGAGCTTGCATAATACCTGCTGGGAAGGCAATTTCATTTAATAAAGGATGATAGTATGCGTTAACCATGTGAGCAGGCATTCCCCATTTTTGTTTGTCTACAGGAGTATTTAATTCGTTCAAATTTTTATAGTGTGAGAACAAGCTTTCTTGTTTTAAATTTTCTATGTACGTATCTGCCTTGAAATTTAATTTTGAATAATCTTCCCATTTACTTGGGTATCCGAGTTTTCTGCCGATTGAACTTAATTTGTTTAATGCTTCTTTCTTAGTCTCTGCAGACATCCAATCTAAATTCGAAATTCGGTCTTTAAATACAATTAAAAGATTGTCAACCATTGTATTAACGCGTTCTTGTGCTTCAATAGAATAATATTTTTCAACAAAAGCTTTCCCTAGCAATTCACCAAAATCTTTATTCGTAATTTCATCAATCGCGCGATCAGTTATTGGTTTCATTTCTGTTTTCCCACTCAATGCCTTACTATAAAAGACAAAATTCTCACTAACAAATTTTTCATCGAGACTTTTAGCATAATGATGAATCGTTTTCCAGAGCAGATAGTTTTTCCAATCATCCATTGCTTCTTGCTCAAGCATAGCGTTCGTTTGGGTTAGATAACTAGGTTGAGAAACGATGATAGAATCAAATGTTCTACAACCGATTTTGTTTAAATAGGATTCGAAATCAACCTTCCCAAATAAATTTTGAGCTTCCTCTCTTGAATATTTATTATATGTTTTTTCAGGAATTCGCAATTCAGCTGGTGCCATCATGACACTTGCCAATTTCGTTTCAAATTGAACAACTGATTTTGCCATTGAATTTGATTCTTCTATTGGGTATTGTAATAAAACAAAAATATTAGAAATGTGTTTCTCATATTGCGCAAGGATTTCTTTTTTATTCTCAGAAGAGTAGTAATCCTTATTTGGTAAACCTAATCCACCTTGTCCGACATAAGAAATATTATAATCAACATTTTTCAAATCTTGACCAACACCAAAATTAAAAAGGCTGTTAATCCCAGCAATGTGTTGTTCTGCAACAATTGAAATAACATCTGCTTTAGATTTGAGATTGATAATTTTGTTTAAATCTTCTTGAATAGGTGCAATGCCTAATTTATTTCGTGTTTCAATATCAATGAACGAAGCGTAATAATTTCCAAGAATATATGCTTCTTCTCCTTGTTTTGAAGAAGTATTTTTGAAATTTTCAAGAATCTCAGTTAATTTGATTTTATTGTTTAATTCCAATTCATTAAAACTTCCCCAACGTGATTCAGAAGGCGGCACAGGATTATTTGCTACCCAAGTACCATTTGAGAATAAAAAGAAATCATCTTGAGGCTTTATATTCTTATCAAGAAAACCAGCGTCAATAGTGCTTAATGCAGTAGTAGATTTTACACTGTCTTCTTTTTTAGTTACATTATTGTTTTCTATAGACTTACAACTTGTTGTTAACGCTATTATTGAAGTTAAGAGAAAGATAGTTTCGTTTTTCATAGTAATTAAATAGGGGAGTTTAACATTTCCACATGCGGAATATCGTCTTCTAAATATTCTTTTCCAGTACTTATAAAGCCATGTTTATTATAATATTGTTCCAAATGCTTTTGAGCAGAAATTCGAACGGGAACTTTTCCAAATTCGTCCATTGTGAAAGCCATACATTTAACCATTAATTCGTGTCCAATTCCTTTCCCACGACTAGCTTCGTCAATGACAACTCTTCCAATTGAAACTTCTGAATAAGAAAGTCCAGGAGGTAGGATTCTTGCTGTAGAAATAACTTTTCCAAAACCATCTCTGCAAATTAAATGGTAACTTTTTTTATCTTTTCCGTCGAGATCTAAGTAACAACAGTTTTGCTCCACAACAAAAGCTTTTAAACGCAAAGCTATAATGTCATGAAATTCATTTGTTGTTAATTCTGGATAATATTTTACTTGCCAATCTAAATGCATGTTCTTTGAATTTGTGATTTATAATTTGTTATTCGGGATTATGATTTCCAAAAATATCTATGTATTCTATGTGTCTATGTGTTTCCAATTAATTGAAGTGCATTAAGTTTGAATAACACCAACGTTATAAGGCTTTTCAGCTTTTTTGTGATTTGCCATTTGAATGCCTAAAGACAAAACTTTTCGCGTATCAGCTGGATCAATAATCGCATCGACCCATAATCTACTTGCAGCATACAAAGGAGAAACTTGTTCGTCATATCTATTTTTAATGGTTTCCGAAAGTTCTTTTTCTCTTTCAGGAGTAATTTCTTCTCCTTTAGCTTTTAAAGACGCAACTTCAATTTGCATTAAAACTTTGGATGCTGAAGCACCTGACATAACAGCAATCTCAGCTGTTGGCCATGCAACAATTAGACGCGGATCATAAGCTTTTCCGCACATTGCATAATTTCCAGCTCCATAGCTATTCCCAACAACAATAGTGAATTTGGGCACAACAGAATTAGCCATAGCATTTACCATTTTAGCACCGTCTTTAATAATTCCACCATGCTCGCTTTTTGAACCTACCATAAAGCCCGTTACATCTTGAAAGAAAACCAAGGGTATATTTTTTTGATTACAATTCATGATGAAACGAGCAGCTTTGTCAGCTGAATCGGAATAAATTACACCACCAAATTGCGTTTCTCCTTTAGCGTTTTTAATGATTTCACGCTGATTAGCAACAATTCCAACACTCCAACCATCGATTCGAGCATACGTGCAAATTATTGATTTCCCATAATCTGATTTATATTCCGTTAATTCTGAATCATCCACAATTGTGCGAAGCAATTCCTTCGTGTCATAAGGTTTGTTTCTTTCAGTTGGCATGATACCATAGACATTTTTCAATGGAACTTTTGGCTCTATACTTTCAATTCTATCAAAGCCAGCATTTTCTGGTTGACCAATTTGTCCGATCATTTTGCGGATTGTCGCTAAGCATTCTTGGTCATTTGCAGATTTATAATCGCAAACGCCAGAAATTTCAGTATGAGTTGTTGCTCCACCTAATGTCTCATTGTCAATGTTTTCGCCAATTGCCGCTTTCACTAAATAAGATCCAGCAAGAAAAATTGTGCCTGTTTTATCTACTATGAGAGATTCATCCGACATAATTGGAAGATAAGCACCACCAGCTACACAACTTCCCATAACTGCAGCAATTTGTACAATTCCCATTGAACTCATTACAGCATTATTTCTAAAAATACGTCCGAAATGTTCCTTGTCAGCGAAAATTTCATCTTGCATTGGAAGGTAAACACCTGCAGAATCTACCAAATAGATAATTGGTAAACGATTTTCCATCGCAATTTCTTGAGCACGTAAATTCTTTTTTCCTGAAATTGGAAACCAAGCTCCAGCTTTGACTGTTGCGTCATTTGCAACAACGATACATTGCTTTCCTGATACAAAACCGATTACAATTACAACGCCAGCAGATGGACATCCTCCATGTTCTTTGTACATGCCATATCCGGCAAAAGCACCCATTTCGAAACGCCCCGTATCTGGGTCAAGCAACAAGTCAATGCGTTCTCTTGCAGTTAACTTTCCGCTTTCGTGCAATTTCTCAACTCTCTTTTTACCACCACCTTCAGAAATGATTGATAATTCACGTTCAATTGCACTTATTTTAAGGCGCATTTGATCGTCGTTTATATTAAATTCTAATTCTTTTTTAGAAATCGCCATTCTTTACTTTATTTTAGCTCACCAAATATAATAAACAGTCGGCTTTGATTCATCATGAAACAGTTAGAAATAAAGAATAATAGCTTAAAAAAAATAAACGAAACATTCTTCAACAGCTAGATGTTTGAAATTACCTTCTTAAAAGATGAATCTAAATGTTAATTTTGGCTTATGCAAGATTCGTTTAAACACAAAGGAATGCGGAGGCAATTGATAGCTCAACTGCGACAAGATAGCAGAATTACCAATGAAGCAATTTTTGAAGCGTTTGATAAAATTCCACGACATTTTTTTTTGGATTTGGCTTTTGTCGAACAGGCTTACACGAATATGGCATTTCAGATTGGAGCTGGACAAACGATTTCTCATCCGATTACAGTTGCTTTCCAAACACAATTATTGGGTGTACAAAGAGGTGATAAAATATTAGAAATTGGCACTGGTTCTGGCTTTCAGACTTGTATTTTGTGTCAGATGGGTGCTAAAGTATTCTCAATTGAAAGACAAAGAGAATTGCACTTAAAGGCAAGGAAAATAATTCATGAGTTAAATTTTACTCCTCGCTTATCTTTTGGTGACGGTTATTTAGGATTACCATTAATTGCGCCCTTTGATAAAATTATTGTTACATGTGGAGCACCTGACATTCCTCAAACATTGAAAGATCAGCTCAAAATAGGAGGGGTGATGATTATTCCAATTGGCGAAGGAAGCGAGCAAATTATGAAACGAATAGTGAAAATTTCTGAAACTGAATTTCAAGAAGAAGAATTAGGAACGTTTAAATTTGTGCCTATGCTTGAAAGAAAGGTAAAATAAAAAAGGGATCAATTTCTCAACCCCTATCTTAATTTAATTTGGTCACTGAGTTTATCGAAGTGCCAAATCCCAATCTAATTTGGTCACTGAGTTTATCGAAGTGCCAAATCACAAATCATTAATGCCCCAATGCTGCCATGTATCTTTCAGCATCTAAAGCAGCCATACAACCTGTTCCCGCAGCTGTAATAGCTTGACGATAAGTCTTGTCCGCGGCGTCACCTGAAACAAATACCCCTGGCACATTTGTTTTAGACGTGCCTGGTTGAGCGTATTTAATGTAACCTGTTTCATCTAAATCGATAAAACCTTTGAAAATATCTGTATTAGGATGGTGACCGATAGCAACAAAAAATCCAGTACAAGGTATTGTTCTTTCTTCTCCCGTTTTACTGTTTTTCACATGTGTTCCAGTGACAACATTTCCATCGCCCAAAACTTCAACTGTATCGGTATTGAAAAGAATTTCAATATTTGGTGTGTTTTTTACGCGGTCAGTCATGATCTTTGATGCTCTGAATTCATCACGACGCACGAGCATTGTAACTTTCGTGCAAAGTTTAGATAAATAATGTGCTTCTTCACATGCAGAATCACCTGCACCAACGATAACTGTTTCTTGTCCTTTGTAAAAGAAGCCATCACAAACTGCACAAGCTGATACTCCACCACCTAATTGCAGGTATTTTTGTTCGCTTTCTAATCCGAGGTATTTAGCAGATGCACCAGTCGAAATAATGACTGTAGTTGCGTGAATTTCTTTGTCTTCTTCTGTCCAACATTTATGAATCGGTCCAGTAAAGTCTACCTTTGTAATAAATCCATATCGCACATCTGTTTCAAATCGTTTAGCTTGAGCTTCTAATTGAACCATCATTTCTGGACCTGAAATTCCGTCAGGATAACCAGGGAAATTTTCTACTTCGTTCGTTGTTGTTAATTGACCTCCAGGTTGCATTCCTTGATAAAGAACTGGTTTCATATCGGCTCTAGCAGCATAAATAGCAGCTGTGAATCCCGCAGGACCAGAACCAATAATTAAACAATCCACTTTTTCTATTTCGTTCATTTGAATTCTATTTTAAGTTGAAAATTTGGAATTACAAAATTAAACGAATAAGTAGAAATATGCTAGTAGATTAGTAACAAAAAATGAATTTATCTTATTAAAATTGGAATGCTGAAAATAGGGTAGCTCTATTAAATTTAGGGAGTTTTAACATTCTTAAATTAATCAATCCAAAACATTTTGAAATTCGAAATAAAGGAGCTACTTTTGTACCCCATTTTCCGGACACATAGAATGATAGATACTGAATTGTACGAAGCAAAAGAATTATACCCATTTCAAGCAAAAACTGTTCATTCTATTATTGAAGAGCTTGAAAAAAACGGTAAAAAATTCAATCTACTATTTCAATTGCCTACTGGCGGCGGAAAAACAGTTATTTTCTCAGAAATTGCAAGGAAATTCATTGAAAAGACGAATGAAAAAGTTTTAATCCTTACGCATAGAATAGAATTATCTGTTCAAACATCCAAACAACTGTTTGCTATTGGTGTGAATAATATGGTGATTAATAGTGATGTCAAGAAGATTGATAATCAAGATGAATTTCCATGTTTCATCGCAATGGTGGAAACGCTCAATAATCGTTTGAATGAAGATGAGAATTTTATAAAAGACGTTGGATTGGTAATCGTGGATGAAGCACATTATAATAGTTTCAGAAAGATTTTTCAGTTTTATGAAGGCGGAAATATTTTGGGTGTCACTGCAACACCTTTAAGCAGCAACAAAGCATTACCATTAAACGATAATTACAATAAATTAATTGTTGGAGAAAGTATTTCTTCTTTAATTGAAGGTGGTTATCTCTCTAATGCTGAATCATATACGTATGATGTTAATTTACATGGCTTGAAAATTGGTTCCAATGGAGATTTCACAGTTAACAGTTCAGATCAGGTTTATGGAAATTTTTTCATGCAGGAGAAATTGCTTTTCGCATATGAAGAAGTAGCTATTGGAAACAAAACGTTGATTTTTAATTCAGGAATTGATACTTCTTTGAGAGTTGAAGAAACCTTTAAGAAACGTGGTTATCCGATCCAACATTTAGATTCGACTTATAGTGATAAGGACAGAAAGGATATCTTGAAATGGTTCAAAGAAACACCTGATGCAATTTTATCTTCAGTTGGAATTCTAACCACAGGATTTGATGAGCCAACTGTTCAAACTATTATTTTAAATAGAGCAACAAGATCGTTGACCTTGTATCACCAAATGATTGGAAGAGGTTCACGTAAACTCCCAAATAAAAGCGAGTTTAAATTAATCGACCTTGGCAACAATGTTCGTCGTTTTGGATTGTGGCAAGATTATTTGAACTGGCAGGATGCATTCCGTTTTCCAGATCGCTTTTTGGAATCTCGTTTGTCAGAAAATGATGATTTAGAATTCGAAGTGGAGTATGAGTTCCCAAGAGGAATGAGTGATATCATGAAAACAGACTTGTTGGAGAAATTCAATATCAAAGATGTTTATTATGAATGCGTTGATGCAGGAAAAAAAGGAAAGGAAGCTGTTGATTTATCAATGGAGAACCATTTTGAGGTGATCGTAGAGGCTTCAACAGATTTTTACCATGCTTTGGAATTAATGGCTGTTATTCAGGAACACGTTGAACACAGATTGAAGCATTATACAAAATGCATTTCTAAAAGCACACCGAATTATTTGAAATATTTGATTGAGACTTATAATAGACAGTTGCGTCAGAAATTACGCAATGTGTTAGATGATGAATAATTTTAATAAGTCAAATTGATTTCAACTGTATCAAAAGGAGTTGTATATGCACTTTTCAATCCTTGATTCCCCGTGCCTAGAACCCAATAATAATAGGAATAATCTGTGTTTCCGTCGTTAATGCAATAAATAGAAGTATTTATTGATCCATTTAATAGTTGTTCTGCATCACTGCAACATTCGGCACAACCTTCTTTACCGGCTTGTTTTATGTATTTCAACTGATCTCCAGGCATTGGACTTGAATTATAGAATATTAGTTTTACCCATGCTTTTGCTTTGGTTGAATAGTTCTTGATATTATCTTCTTTTGTTGTTAAATCTGAAAAATAGACTGTTTCGATAATTTCAAAATAATTTGTTTTGTTAATAGTAATAATATACTTCTCCATTCTGTCACGGGGAAACGTAAAAGAATAGGCACCATCAGTTCCAATTGTAGTTGTACTTATTAATTGTTGTTGGGTTGTTGCAACTGGAACTTGATACAATTTAATTTCGGCTCCATTAAGATTTTGATTGAACGTTAAATCAGTGATGGTTCCTTTTAAGACAAAATCCGCTTGACCTTTTTTGCAAGAAATGGCCAATAGAATAAGAAATATAATAGGTAAGAATCTCATCAGTAATTTATTAAAGTTAAGTTAACCTTTTCATTCCAACAATTATTTGTTGAAAACAATTATTAACATTTTTTAGGTTTTTAAAGTATTAGCTATATCTTGGCCCAAACTATTATTAATTTAAACTATTTATTATGGAAGAAACTATTCTAACTGCAGAACAAAAAACTGAAAAATTTAGTTTTTCACAACACTTTGTAAAAGCCTTTATTGGTGTACTTTACTATCTAATTGTTTACATACCTTTTATTATGCCTTTTAGTATTTGGGGTAAGGCAACAGCAAGATTAAGTCATGTTTGGGAATCGAAATCAATTGAGTACAACGAGGATAATGGAACATACCCTCTTCACAGTTTTTATTTAAAATATGTGGTTAATTTCGTTTTTGATGCCTTTATGTTTTTGATTTGGCCAATTGGTTTGATTTTAACGATAAAGTCAAGAATTGATAATGAATCGATGGAGATAGTTGATATGCTGATGATGCTATTCACCTTTTACTTTTATGTAGTACTAATTAGAGTTAGTAAAGAGGTAGTATTCTTTATCTTGAATAATCTCGTATCTTGGTTCTTAAATGTTATTAAAAATATCGGTCAATTAATTAAAAATGCATGGCTGTTAAATATTGTAATTAAGAGAAAAGATTAATTTTTAAAAAATTCTTTAAAACCTCCTTCGGGAGGTTTTTTTTTGACCTTTTGTTGTTAAATCTGAGTAATAGACTAGTCTAACATTTCAAAATAATTTGTTTTATTAGCACGAAATTAGCTTGTCCTTTTTTTTTGCAAGAAATAACAAATAGAAACAGAAATATAATAATTAAGAATCTCATCAGTAATTTTATAAAAGTTAATTTTTTCATTCCATAGCCCCAATTATTTGTTGAAAACAATTTTTAACATTTTTTAGGATATTCAAAGAATAAGTATATCTTGGCACCCAACTATTATTTATTTAACATTTAACCAAATCAATTACTATGGGAGATTTAATTTTAATTTTGGGCGCTTATTTTGTATTCGTCCTTGCGCTAGCGATCTTTATGATCGTATGTATGTGGAAAATTTATGCTAAGGCTGATAAGCCAGGATGGGCAAGTATAGTTCCAATTTACAATTATGTAGTTTTGTTGGAAATCATTAAAAAGCCTATATGGTGGATTATTTTAATGTTAATTCCAATTGTTAATTTCATTATCATTATCATTATAATGGTTGAGTTAGCTAAAGCATATGGTAAAGAAGGTGGTTTTGCTGCTGGTTTAATATTGTTACCTATTGTTTTCTTTCCAATATTGGCTTTTGGTGATGCTAAATATGTATATGGTGATAAAGCGCAACCTACATCTGATCTT
>CANITF010000020.1 GCA_947470515.1 Flavobacteriales bacterium | reverse complement strand
GTAGATAAGGATGTTTTTCAGTTGTAATTACTTGAGTTGTGTCGTCAGGAAGCGTAATTGGATCTCCGTTGTAATTTCTATGAATAATTGGTTTCACATCTGTTCCACTGCAATCTGGAGCTGTATCCATGTGAGAACAAAAACAAATAGTCGGTAAATTTGAATTTAAACTTGTTGAAGGAATTGTTGCATAAATATAGCCCCATTGATCCATTTCAACTTCATTGATTCCTAAGTCTTTAAGCTCATCATGAAGCACTTGTGCTAAGTCTTTTTGTTTCATTGATGATGGAAAAGAAGCAGAGTTTGGGTCAGCGGTTGTATCTATTTGAACATATTTAATGAAACGTTCTTCCAGTGTATAATTCTTTGCTTGCATAATTTTACTTTGACCTCAAAGTTAGTAAATAGTTTGTTTAAAAATGAACCAAATTTGAGGATTTATTCGACGATTTAGTACCAATTTAAAATGCATAAAAAAAGCTGCTCTAATGAGCAGCTTTTCAATGTATATTAATAAAAGGATTACATTATTTCGTTAGCTGAAAAATGAAATTCCCCTTCAATTTCTGCATTTTCATCTGAATCTGATCCATGACAAGCATTACGTCCTTTAGATTCAGCATAATATTTGCGAATAGTACCTTCTGCAGCTTCAGCTGGATCAGTTGCTCCAATTAAAGTTCTAAAATCTGCAACAGCATTATCTTTTTCAAGAATAGCGGCGATAATTGGTCCAGAAGTCATATATTCAACAAGCTCACCATAGAAAGGTCTTTCAGCGTGAACTGCATAAAATTCTTGCGCTTGTTCTGTAGTTAAACGTGTTAATTTCATTGCTTTAATTTCAAATCCTGCTGCGATAATCATATCAAGGATTTTTCCTGTGTAACCATTTTCGATTGCATCAGGCTTCAACATCGTGAAAGTTCTGTTTGTTGCCATTTGTGTGTGTTTATTTTCTAAAATTTGGGAGCAAAGATACTATATAAATTATGAATTGCGAATATTGAATTATGAATTTCAAATTCAAGGAGTTTATTATCTTTGGGACATAAAATAAAAAAGAAAAAAATGAAAACATTAGAGCAATTTTTTACGGGAATGGATCCAGTTTTAGCTGCTTTAATTGCAACAACCTTCACTTGGTTGGTAACTGCAGCTGGAGCTTCTTTGGTTTTTTTCTTTAAATCCATGCACAGAGGTTGGCTTGATGGAATGTTAGGTTTTACCGGTGGCGTAATGGTTGCAGCAAGTTTTTGGTCTTTGTTGAATCCAGCAATTGAAATGTCAGAGAAAATGTATCCTTCAATGCCATGGATGCCAGCAGCAGTCGGTTTCTTTTTAGGAGCGATTTTCTTGTTTTTTCTGGATAAAAAACTTCCTCATTTACATATTAATTTCAAAGAAGACGAAAAAGAAGGCGTTAAAACGCAAATGCATAAATCCATTTTATTAGTGCTGGCTATTACACTCCATAATATTCCTGAAGGACTTGCAGTTGGTGTATTGTTTGGAGCAGCAGCATCTGGAATGGATGGGGCAACCATTGGTGGAGCTATAGCATTAGCAATCGGAATCGGAATTCAGAATTTTCCAGAAGGATTTGCAGTGGCCATGCCTTTACGAAGAGTTGGAATTAGTCGAAGAAAAAGTTTTTTTTACGGACAATTATCTGCTATTGTTGAACCAGTAGCTGGTGTTATTGGTGCAGTAGCGGTAATTTATATGCAACCAATTTTACCTTTCGCATTAGCCTTTGCTGCTGGTGCTATGATTTTTGTTGTTGTTGAAGAAGTAATTCCAGAAACACAACGCGATAAATATACAGACGTAGCCGTTTTAGGATTTATTGGAGGTTTTTTAGTGATGATGATTTTAGATGTTGCTCTGGGATAAACTAAAGTATTTGAAAATTTAACATTAATTTCATATTTAATGCTTGTTAATCTAAAAAAAGCATGTATTTTTGTGCCATCAAAACAGCATTTCATAGTTGTTGTTTTAGGTTTTATAGTTTTAGCAAGGTTTAGGTGAAAGAGGAACAAATTCCATAAGAATTCGTTCCTCTTTTTGATTTTAAATACTTTTTTGTATCTTCACCATAGACAACTAAAAACATCATATGAAACTACAATTACTTTTTCTTACATTTTCTATAATTTCAATTAACGTATTTTCTCAAACTCAGAGTATCGCTTATCCTGAAGTTGGAAAAGGTGTCGCAACAACTTTTGTAAATGATTATCACTCGTTAGGTGTTAATTCTTCAGCTTTAGGCTGGGGAACAGGATACAAGGATAAAAAAATAACTGTCGGTATGTCCGAATTTGGATTTGGAATTTATTCAGATTCTTTGTCCTCTGATAAGCTTAAGAATTTTTATAAAGCGGTTAAAGGTGAAATCACAAACAGTCAAACAGATTCTATTGATTGGAATGCGCAGCAAATGGCGGCTGCTGATTATGCGGGATCAAAAATATCGATGTTCGTAAATTACAATTGGGGAGGTTTTGCTTTTCAAAATGAAAAATTCGGTGGAATTGCTTTCAACGTGCGCGAAAACTATCAATGGTATTCAAAATTTAATAATCAAGTTGCTGATTTAATATTTAAAGGTAAAGTGTCAAATTATTTTGATTCGTTAACAATTGTTATTGCTGGTGACACTTCAGTAATTGCAAATTCAGCTAATTTATCTGCTGACACGTTGAATAGCGCTATTCTAGGCACCGCTTCTATTCCATTAAGATTATCTGAAATAACGAACGGTTCTGAAATTAGATCAGTTTGGAACAGGTTTTACAACTTTGGGTATGGAAGAAAAATTTTAGGTAAAGATTCTGTATTTATGTTATACGGCGGTATTGGTGGTCGATTTATTCAATCAATGGCGATGTTTAACATGGAATCTAAAGATGGTGAGCTATATATGTATTCTTCAATTAGCCCGAATTTTAATATTGATTATGGAAGTGTTGCATCTGTTAATCCTTCAACTTTTATTGAACGAGGAAAGCTTTTGCCTAAAATTGTTGGAAGTGGATATGGAATAGATCTTTCTGCAAGTGCCATATTTTTCAATAAACTAAAAATTGCTGCCGCAGTTAATAATATTGGAAGCGTTACATATTCGCGTAACGTTTATAAAGCCAGTGACACGCTACTTACAAACGTTTCAATTAATGGTTTATCTGATTACAACATTTCCCAATCGGTCAATAAGTTATTGAATGATGGGGGCTTATTTAAATTACAGGGTGAAGAAAAGTATGTGTTAAAAAACGCGGCTGATTTTCGTTTTGGAGCGAGTATGGATTTTGGAAAAGTAGTTAAGTTAGGGTTTGATTTTGTTGCACCTTTAAATAACGATAATCCTGGAAGTATTGCAAACCCAGTGGTATCAGTTGGAGGCGAAATACGAATTAAATTTATTGTACTGAGCGCTGGATACTTTGGTGGTGGAATCTATAAAAATAATATCCCTGTTGGTATTAATTTCATTTTTAAAGATGGGGCTTATGAAATTGGAATTTCATCATATGATGCAATTTCTTTTTTCAGTAAAAATTCAAATAGTATTTCAGCCGCATTTGGGTTCGCAAGATTTAGATTTTAACCTATCGAACGTAAAATTTCTTTTATTTCACTAAGAATTAAGGCTGTTGCGCCCCAAACCTGTTTATCTGATATATTGAAATAAGGCACCTTTTTCAATATATTTCCATTGGGAAGTGTTATTTCCATTTGTGAAATAATTGCCTCCTTTTTTAAATCGAATAAGGGGAAATCTATAATTTCTGCAACTTCACGCTCGTTTCGTGTTAATTCAGGTAATTTATAATGAAAATAGACGAATGGGCTTACTTTAAATCCACTAACGGGGATATAAACATCTGTCAACCGTCCAAGTAATAAACCAATTGATCTAGGAATTCCAATTTCCTCAAAACATTCCCTGCGAGCAGTTTCTTCTAAATGTGAATCTGATTCATCTTTTTTACCGCCTGGAAAACTAATTTGCCCACTGTGATTACCCTCATATTCTTGTCGCTGAGTTAAAACACACTGTATTTCATCATTTTTTCGAAAAAGAATAACCGCAACGGCAGATTCGCGAATATTTGTGGCTTCTTTAATAGCATAGCTCGACAATGGTCTGTTTAATGGTGCCATTTTTTGATGTGCACTTTCGCCAGGAAGATTATGTGCAAGTTCCTTTTTAAATTGTTTTAAAAAATCATCCTCTTGGATCATTTTTCAATTGAATTTAGAATGTCGAGAAAATCATCGTACAAATATCCCATATTTTCTTTCAGACCAATCAGTTGGAAAACATAGTAATTGTCTCCTATTTCAACAGTTGCCATCAAATAGGTAGATGACTTGTCGAATTCATAGGTTTTACCCTCTATTGTTTGAATGATTCCATCAAATCCTACAGATTTTTCTAAAGGTTTCTTAATGGATGTGAATTGTTCGAATAGTGAATTCTGACGTTTATGAATATATTGATCATGAACTGCATTTAATAAATCAACTGAATCAGTAAACGCAAATTGAAATACTTTGGCTTCATTTTTATCAAATGCCTCGACACTGAAATTTAATCCCAATTCATAAATTACCTTTGTTGATGCATCATCTTTAATCACGAAATCTTTGTCATACCCTTCCTCAAATAAGTTTGAAAGTTTATAATGTATGCCATTATGATACTGTTTGATTGGGTCAGGTAAATCCATATTGTTTTTCTCCAATTTCTTTTGCGCATTCTCATAATTACTTCCAGGGCAAGCAGTGAGCAGTATGAAAAGACAAAATAGGGAAAAAAGATTAACAATTTTCATAATGACGAATATACACATAAAGTCTTATTTTAAATCTCATTGATAAATGACAAATTCATATCTTTGCCAAACTATTTATTTAAAACAACATAGCATGCAACTGTGGAATACATTAAGTAAAGAGGAATTAGAAGCAAAATGGAAAGAGAGTGGTTACAAATTCGTAACGATTTCCTTTTATCAGTATGCTAAAATCGAAAATCCTCGTTTATTCAGAGATCACTTATTTCAAATGTGGTCAAACATTGATGTTGTAGGTCGAACATACGTCGCAAAAGAAGGTATTAATGCGCAAATAGCTGTTCCTTTGCATCAATTGGATCAATTCCGAAATGAACTCAATGAAATCGATTTTCTTAAAGATATTCGATTAAATATTGCTGTTGATGAATCAGAGGCTGAATTTGCGTTTTTGAAATTAAAAATTAAAGTGAGAGACAAAATTCTTGCTGATGGATTAATGGATGAGACGTTTGATGTCACCAATACTGGAAAACATTTATTAGCGCAGGAATTCAATCAATTAACGGATGATCCAAATACCATTTTGATTGATTTCAGAAATCATTATGAATCGGAAGTGGGACATTTTAAAGGTGCAATTTTACCAGATGTAGATACGTTTCGGGAATCATTACCATTTATCGAAGAAGAATATTTGAAAGGACATCAAGATAAAAATTTGGTGATGTATTGTACTGGAGGAATTCGCTGTGAAAAGGCGAGTGCGTGGTTCAAACACAGAGGGTTCAAGAACGTTCATCAGTTAGAAGGTGGAATCATCAAATATGCCAATGATTGTAAAGTTGCTGGGATTGAAAATAAATTCATCGGAAAAAATTTCGTTTTTGATGAACGCAGAGGCGAACGAATTTCTGAAGATATTGTTTCTGTCTGTCATCAATGTGGTTCACCTGCAGACACGCATAATAACTGTGCCAATGAGGCGTGTCATTTACTTTTTATTCAATGTGATAGTTGCCGACAAAAAATGGAAGCTTGCTGCTCGCAAGAATGTTTTGAAACAATTCAATTGCCATTAGATGTTCAAAAAGAATTGAGAAAAGGAAAAGAAGTAAGTAATAAAATATTTAAAAAAGGTCGTTCAGAGAAATTACCTTTTCAATCCAATACGGAAAAACCATTATCTTTATTCGAACCAAATAAAACAAAATGATAGGTGTAATAAACTGGGACATGAGTTCTGAATTGATTGATGGGTGGAAAACACCAAATTTATATGGTTTGCTATTCGTTTCTGGCCTTATAATGGGATATTTCCTTGTGAAAAAAATGTTCAAAAAAGAGGGGATTGGAGAAAAAGAGCTTGATAAACTAGTTTTATATGTAGTAGCCGGAACAATTATCGGGGCTCGACTTGGACACGTTTTCTTTTATGGTCCATATTGGGATACTCTCGATGCTGAAGGAGTTGTTTTGGATCCAGGATATTTTTCTCATCCTGGTGATATCATAAAAATTTGGGAAGGTGGATTAGCGAGTCATGGAGCGGCAGTGATGTTGTTAGTTATGTTGTTCTTTTATTCTAAAAAAGTCGTTCACAAACCATTCTTATGGATTTTGGATATTATTTCAGCGCCTATCGCTATTGCAGCAATGTTTATTCGTTTAGGAAATTTGGTAAATCATGAGATTGTTGGTGATCCAACAACTGTGCCTTGGGCATTTATTTTTTCGCGTTATGATGAAGAAACTCATACTCCAAGACATCCAACTCAGTTGTATGAAGCAATTTGTTATTTAATCGCTTTTGGAATATTGATGTTTATGTATTGGAAAAAAGACCTTTGGAACAAACCAGGTGTCATTTTCGGTACCTTTCTGATTTTCATCTTTGGTTCCCGCTTCTTTATTGAATTCTTAAAGTTGGGTCAAACAGCTCGTGATTTTAATTTACCTATCAATACAGGGCAAATTCTTAGTATACCACTTGTTTTAGTTGGAATTTATTTGGTTTGGAAAGGGTTGACGAAAAAAGAGTTAGCTTAAATTGAACCACATAGGCACATAGAAAACATAGGCGGATTACCTATGAAAAAATCATCGTTTAGTTTTCATTTCTTCTTGAAAACCAGCAAGCAGGTAAATTTTCTTTAATTACGTTTCTCAACGTTTCCATGAATTCAATTCGGTCTTCAGGAAGTTGATTCATTTACTCTTCAATAGTTGTTGCAATGCTGATCATTTTATTGTAAGATTAATTTTCCAGTAGAACTTTCTTCAGTTTTGATGATAGTAGATGGATTACCACTAACATAAATATTTCCTTCACCTGTAATTGAGTAATCTAATGTTTGAAGACAAGTGATTTTACAATCACCTTTAGAGGCATTGTTTATCAGAACATAGTTTGAAACAAGATTTTGAGCATCGATTGCCATTAAAGCAACATTCCAAATTTTTAATTCGTTGGTGTTTCCAGATAAAGTTACCTTTCCACCACAAGGAAAATTGTTCCAATAATAGAACGTGTTACAATTTAAATCTAGTGTCGCTTCGTTCAGTTTACTTGTAAATACTAAACCAATTTCCGTTCCTATAAGCGTGTTGACAGATTGAATTTTGCACGTTTCATTCGCATTGATTCGACTTAATTGGTTAACAGTTAAATAAACCTTGACTTTGTTTTTTGATGGATGAAGCCAACCATGTTTGAATGAATTTTCCAGCGTTAAGGTGCTGTTTTTAATTGTGAAATCAATATTGTCAATGATTCGTTCTGCTCCTTCAATTTTAATTTTATTCTCGGTTCCTTGAATTAAAAACACTTCAAAGGAGCTATTAAATGTTACTGTGTCAAATTCTTCCAACGATTTTTCAATGATAGCAGAATCCATTGATTTTTCACAAGAATTAATTCCAATAAATGCTATTAACAGAGCGATATAGACAAATAATTTCATTTCTTTTTGATAAAATAATATCCAAATCCTAATTCAGGGTAATCTAAAATGTGCAAATGGGATTTCATTGAAACGCTGATTAAAAAGCGATCACTGAACTTCCAACGCAAAATTGCACGGTTGTACATCACACTTTTATCTACTCGATCAACCAAACCAACATAAATTCCTTCTTGTAAAATGAAACTAAACCGATCGTATACAAACTCTTGAGAAATATGAAAGCCTGTCCTGAAATCATAAATGGATTTATAATCGGGGTTATCCTGTCCCATTTCTACTTTTGTGGATGAATCATAAAACAAATCTAGTCCTCCACCAAAATGAAATTTACGTTTCCAGTGAAATTTATATTCGGCTGAAAGAGAGGAAGTGAAATAAACCGTTGATTGAAGTGCACGTGTATGTTTACCACCTGCGGCGTATATGAGTGCAAATTCGTGTTTTGGTTGATGTTGAGGAATTTCAATTGTTGAGAATTTATTTGGTTCACTCAACGCGTAATTCAAACCAGCAAAACCTGTTACCAGATTGATTCCCAAATTTGGTTCCGACATATTTGCATTTGAAAAATGGCTAAAAGAAATTCCTACATTTAATAATAAACGATTCGTCAATTTAAATTGTGTACCCAATTTGTAGTTGAAATGGACATTCAATTTGGAACCAATTGCAATTTGTTGGTAGTTTGTTTCTAAATCAAATCGTTTGGTAGCGTAACCCGCACCTAAACCAAATTGATTGGAGAGTTGAAAACGCTTCTTGCGGATTAAAAATGTTTTAACATAAGGATAAATAGCCAATTCATTTCCTAAAACATCTTTATTTCCAAGCGTAATAAAGAAAAAAGAAAACCCAAATTCTGGATATTTATAAACCTGTTCCCAAAAAGTTTTACCTGTTGTTTTCTTCTCTAGACTAAATTCAAAACCCGATGATGGTTTATTGATGAGAAGATTGAAATTACTGTATTCGGGCAATATAAATCCATAATGCGCATCTAGCCGCATGGATAAATTATCTGTGAATTTTGATTGCGAATTTGCCACATAAAATGTAGTCAAGCAGAAAAGCAAACAGATAATTTTAATGGTTTTAAAGTTCATGGTTAATACTGTAGTCAAATATAATTAAAAAGAGTGTTTAAAATGGAAGTTGCAAATTACTAATTACAAGTTGATTAGTTCCCCAAGTTATAGCGAAAATTCAATAAATTTTGCTACAATTCTTAGATATGAAATGTTACTATCCTTGAATCATTGCTATTTTTGTTGAATACTTTTTCACGTTTTCCCTTTGAATCAAAACTGTTTTACCCATTTTAAAGAATCAATTGATTCATTTCAACTTCCTGTCAAGTTCAATTTCCCATTTTATTACACGCCAGATCCTTTATGTGTTTTGGCGGCGAAAGAATTACAAGAATCGCTCATAAATCAAACTGAATGGGAACATAATTTTGGATTGAACGAAGATCAAAAAGGACTTGTAATTGGTAAAATGTTTGGTGTGTTGGTCGTGCAAAATAGGGAAGGTGTGATTGGTTATCTTTCGGCTTTTTCAGGAAAATTGGCTGGGGTGAATCACTTACCCAACTTTGTACCTCCCGTATTTGATATCTTGGATGAAACAGGTTTTTTCAGACAAGGTGAAATTATCATCAGTGAAATTAATTCGAGAATCGAAGCGCTTGAAAATAGGGTAGAACTAATTGACCTGAAAAATCTGTTGACCGAAGAAAAGGTTAAATCAGTAATAGAAATCACTGAAATCAAGCAAAAAGCACGTAACGAAAAAGAAGGTCGTAAAGTATTACGACAAAGCGCAAAAGCGTCCTTAAATGAATCCGAATTAGCGCTTCTTTTGAGTGATTTGGGAAAAGAAAGTATACAACAACATTACGCAGTAAAAGATTGTACGAATTTTTGGAAGGATAAATTAGCAAATATATCAGCTGAAATAGAATTCTTCGAAAAGGAGATTAATTTGCTGAAAGAAGAACGTAAGCAGAAATCATCCGTCCTTCAAAATCAGATTTTTGAACACTATAATTTCTTGAATCAGCAAAAAGAAACAAAGAACTTAACGGATATTTTTCAAAGAAATTTGGAAATAAAACCACCTGCTGGAGCTGGAGAATGTGCAGCTCCGAAACTACTACAATATGCTTTTTTGCATGATTTGAAACCGCTATCCATTGCTGAATTTTGGTGGGGTCAATCGCCTGATTCTGAAATTCGTAAGCATAGGAATTTTTATCCCGCTTGTCGTGGGAAATGTGAGCCGATTTTAGCGCATATGCTTCAAGGTATGGACATTGATGAAAATCCGATGCTCACCAATCCTGCATTCGGAAAAGAATTAGAAACTATTTTTGAAGACGAATATTTAGTTGTCATAAATAAGCCTACAGAATTTTTGTCCGTTCCAGGGAAAAATATACAAGATTCGGTTTACGACCGCATGAAATTAAAATATCCCGACGCCAAAGGACCTATAATCGTGCACCGATTGGACATGTCTACTTCTGGTTTGATGATCATTTCCAAAACGAAGGAAGTACATAAAACCTTGCAACGACAATTTTTAAATCGAATTATAAAAAAGCAATACGTGGCAATTTTGGATGGAATCATCGAAGAGGAGGAAGGAGTTATTGAGTTACCATTGCGTGTAGATTTAGAAAACCGGCCGCAACAATTGGTCTGTTTTGAGCACGGAAAAAGAGCGTACACCAAATGGAAAGTTGTGGAACGCTTGAATGGGCAAACACGGATTCAGTTTTTTCCAGTTACTGGTAGAACGCATCAATTACGCGTGCATGCTTCGCATTCACTAGGTTTAAATTCCGCCATTGTTGGAGATGATTTATATGGTATAAAAGCAGATCGTTTGTACTTGCATGCAGAAGCTATTGAATTTCTTCATCCGATAACGAAGGAGAAAATGGTGGTAAGAGTTGATGCGGAGTTTTGAGAGGAAAGTTTAATTTTAAAAATAGATTTAAAAATTCTTTAAAGAACATTTTATGAAGGAGCATTACAAGTTATTAATTAAAAATCCCGAATCCCAAATTCCGAATCCCTTCGTATCTTTAACCCATGACTTATTTCAACCAAGAATCTGAACGATTACACTATAGAAAACTCACTGAATCAGATATTCCGCTATGGACAGAATTTTTCATTGATAATAATTTGCTGCATTTTCTTGGATTGGATATGTCAAAATCTCATTTGGAATTGGCAACAGGCTGGATTACAAGACAATTTCAACGTTATGAAGAAGAAGGGTTAGGACATTTAGCAGTTGTTGAAAAAGCAACAGGTAAGTTGATTGGAATGTCAGGAATTATTCCTCGAGAATTAGAAGGAAATTCTTTTCATGAAATTGCTTATTCATTCATGCCGAATTATTGGGGAAAAGGATTTGCATCTGAAGCTTCGCAGCAAATGAAGAAATTTGGTTTTCAAAACAAGGTTGCTACTCAGTTTATTTCGATTATAGATCTTGAAAATTATGCGTCTCAAAACGTAGCAAGAAAAAATAATATGGAAATAATCTTCAATTCTACCTATGAAGGCATGGAAGTGTTTATTTTTGGTACTGGGAATCATAAATAAAACAACATGAATTTAAAAACGAAATACGGCCAATTGCGATTACTCGCAATACTAGAAGGAATTTCATTCATCTCTTTTGGACTAACAATGCCTTTGAAATATATGATGGATATTAAAGGACCGAATTATGTAGTTGGATTGATTCATGGTGGATTATTTTTAGCGTATTGTTTATGGGTCGCTCTAAATTATTTTGACCGCAAATATTCTATTAAAACAGCTGCAATTCTTTTAGTCGCTTCCTTAATTCCGTTTATGACTTTTTGGGCAGATTGGAAGATTTTGAAAAAAAAAGATGCCAGTTTATAGTTTAGAACTGATAGTTTATAGTTTTGATAATTAAGAAATAAAATTTGTTTCAAGTGAACTTTTTTCTTAAATTCAAGAATAAACTATTTATTTCATGAAAGAATCTATCATTCGTACAAAAAGTTTCGATTTTGCAGTTGAAACAATATTATTGTGCAAAAATCTAATAAATCAAAAAGAATTTATTTTAAGTAAACAACTTTTGCGCTCAAGTACTTCCATTGGAGCCAATATTCGTGAATCTAGAAATGCAGAATCAAAAAAAGATTTTATACACAAATTATCAATTTCTCTGAAAGAGTGTGATGAAACTATTTATTGGCTGGAATTAATGCACCAAACGCAATACATTGGAACCGATCAATTCAATTCATTGAATTCTCAAGCCTTAGAATTATTAAGAATGCTAAAAAGTAGTATTATCACGATGAAGAAAAATTTATAACAAAACTATCAGTTTTCAACTATCAGATTTCAACTATCAACTATCAGTTCTAAACTATCAGTTTTCAACTATCAGTTACAAACTATCAACTAAAATACCTATCTTCACCGCCAATTATGGATACAAGAAAACACATCGAAGTTTGTTTCACGCCAGGTGAATACGATTATTATAAAGACGATTACGAAATAGTTGTAGTCATTGATGTATTAAGAGCGACATCTGCAATGTGCGCTGCATTTGACAATGGAATTGCTGCAATTATTCCGGTACCTTCAGTTGAGGAAGCATGGGAGTATAAGCAAAAAGGATATTTGGCTGGAGCAGAACGTAAAGGTCAGATTGTTGAAGGTTTCGATTTCGGAAATTCACCATTTTCATATATGAATGAAGATTTCAGAGGAAAAGAGGTTGTTTTGACTACAACAAATGGAACAAAATCGCTTGACGTAGCAAAAGATGCTGAAATTGTTGTTATCGGTTCATTTTTAAATTTGGATGCCTTGTCCAAATGGTTGGCAGATCAAGATAAAAACGTGCTGTGCTTGTGCTCAGGTTGGCAAGATAAATTCAATTTGGAAGATACAATTTGCGCTGGAGCAATTTCTGATTATTTGTTGAATACTGGAAAATTTATATCAGACGAAGATTCGTCAATTGCTGCAAAATATTTGTATCTTTCGGCTAAGGATAATTATTTTGGTTATCTAAAAAGTAGCTCGCACCGACGAAGATTGAAAAATTTGAATCTTAACGAGGATATTAAATATTGTTTAACACCCAATCAAACAGACGTTATTCCAATTCTTAGAGATGGCAAATTGGTTAAACTATAAACTCATACTTCTGATTACTTTGCCTTTTATTATGGCAATTAGTAACACAGATTCTCTTCAAAAAAAATGGGGCTTTTTTGGTCATAAACGAATTAATCGTGTAGCAGTTTTTACGCTTCCTCCAGAAATGTTCGGGTTTTATAAAGAACACATCGAATACCTTACAGAACATGCTGTAGATCCAGACAAAAGGCGCTATGCCGTTGAAGGTGAAGCACAATGTCATTATATCGATTTAGACCATTATTACAAGCCTGGCGAAGATCCTTTTACAATTATTCCACGCAAATGGTATGATGCCGTATCAAAGTTTACAGAAGATACTTTACAAACTTACGGAATCGTGCCGTGGCATATAAACATCATGAAATTGAGATTGCAAAAAGCATTTGAAGCAAAAAATGTTGATTTAATCTTGAAATATTCTGCTGATATCGGTCATTACATTGGTGATGCGCATGTTCCTTTGCATACGACTGAAAACTATAACGGTCAAATGACTGGTCAAAAAGGAATTCATGGTCTCTGGGAAAGCCGTCTGGTTGAAATAAATGCTGAAGACTATGACTATTTTATTGGCAAAGGAATCTATGTTAAAAGTGTGAATGATCTAGCTTGGGAGGCCGTTTCTGGGTCTCATTTAGCGTTAGATTCTGTTCTTCGAATTGAAAAAGAATTGACAGCAATTTTCCCTTCAGACAAAAAATACAGTTTCGAACAGCGAGGAACAACAACAATTCCTGTTTATTCGTATGAGTTTTCTCAAGAATACCACAAACGAATGAATGGAATGGTCGAAAGGAGAATGAGAGCTGCAATAATTGCTGTTGGTTCTGTTTGGTACACAGCATGGGTCGATGCAGGTCAACCTGATTTAAGTGCTTTACAAAATATTCCGCCTTCAGCTGAATTATTAGAAGAATTAAAAGATTTAGATGCCCATTTTCACAACGACGAACACAAAGGTCGAATTTGTGATTAATTCAAATTTGCTTATCCTTTTTTATGATCCTTTTTAAGCTATTTACTCCTTTTATGTATTTGATTGATTTTCTTAAAGTGAGTTAACTATTTTTAAACTTCAATTTCCCTCAATATGATAGAAGTAAGTAATCTAAGTAAAGAGTTTGTGCTTAATCGGCAACAAAGAAAAGAACTCAATACAACTGAGAAAACAGCATTGGCAGTTGATAATATCAGTTTTAAATGTGAACCAGGAAGAGTTTTTTCCTTGCTAGGTCCAAACGGTGCTGGAAAAACAACTACTTTGAGAATGTTGTCGACTATTTTTAAACCTACTTCTGGAACAATTAAAATAGCTGGAATTGATGCAGTTTCGAATTCTCAGGAAGCACGAAAAAAAATTGGATTTCTAACTGGTTCAACTGGTTTATATGCGCGCTTAACTCCAAATGAATTAATACAATATTTTGCTGATTTATATGGCGTTTCAAAAAAGGATTTGGAAGAAAGGAAAGAACGTTTGTATACGTTGTTGGACATGAAGGAATTTCAAAATAAACGCATTGGAAAATTGAGTACAGGGATGAAACAAAAAGTTTCAATCTGCCGCACGATGATTCATGATCCTGAAGTTGTGGTTTTCGATGAGCCAACAAGTGGATTAGATGTGATCACAGCTGAAAACATCATTAAACTGATTTTGGATTGCAAGCAACAAGGAAAAACCGTGATTTTTTCCAGTCATATCATGAGTGAAGTTGATTTATTGTGTGATGATTTAGCGATAATTCATAAAGGAAAATTGCTTTTTTCTGGAACCATGTCAACGTTTAAAGAAAATATGAAAGCAGAAAATTTAACTGCAGAATTTATTCGATTAGTTCACGAATCTCAAAATGCTTAAACCATGATTTTTACAATATTCAAAAAAGAATTAAAAGATACATTGCGCGATCGTAGAACGTTGATGATGATGCTGGTAATACCGATGTTGATATTTCCAGTTATTATGAACGTTTTTGTATCTGTTTCAGCTAGTTTTCAAGAAGAAGCGGCAACAAAAAAGATAAAAATTGGAATTGTTGGTGCGCCAAATAATTTCCTTCAAACCGAATTAAATGCTATTCCTGCAAGTTTTGGTAACAAAGAAGTGATTCTTTACAAAGATACTTTGTCAATGTTAGCGGATCTTAAATTAGATTCGCTTCAACTTGGCGCCTATGTGAAATTAGGTTTTAATACGTATCTCGATTCAATGAAACCAGCGCCTCTGACATTTTACTTCAATGCAACAGATATGGGAATGCAAGAAAGGGCAGAGGGATACATGGAAATCATTCAAGAAAAGGCAATTCAACAGCGCTATTTGAAATTGGGAGTCAATCAAGATAAAGTAAATCCAATTGAAACTACCTATACCAACATCGCTTCTGATAAAGAAATGGTTGGAAAATTGGCCGGTGGAATTTTACCCTATATTTTCATCGCTTTTGGGTTTATCGGTTGCATGTATCCAGCAATTGATTTGTTTACTGGAGAAAAAGAACGTGGAACGATAGAAACGCTATTAACAACACCGGTTGCGAGATGGCAAATTCTTTTTGGTAAAATGGGAGTAGTCGTTTTATCTGGATTAGTAGCAGCTTCTTGTGCTTTACTTGGGTTATTCTTGTCAATTGAGGTGTTAGATGTAGTCGATAACAAAGAAATATTGAATATTATTCACAGTATTTTAAGTCCAACTTTTATTATTTTGTTATATAGTCTATTGATTCCTTTAACCGTTTTCTTTGCTGGTGTAATGATTCCAATTGCCGTGTATGCAAAAAGCTTCAAAGAAGCACAAAGTATAATCACACCGTTGAATATTGTAATGGTTATGCCCGCGATGGTTGGTTTTTTCCCAGGCGTAGAATTAAATCTCGTTACGGCATGTATCCCAGTTGTAAATATTGTTTTAGCAACAAAAGAATTGATTGCAGGGACGTTGGACTTTAGCTTAGTGGCTTTGAGTTTTTCAGTGATGTTTGTTTTAGCTACTCTTGCTGTCTTCGTTTCTTATAAACGTTTTGATAAAGAAACCAATGTTGTGATGTGATGAGATTATTTGCTTTTGCACGAATGAATAATTTTAGCTTTTAAATATAATTATGATATGCGCCAGCGGGCGGATCATGCCAAAAAGATTTTGTGGTAACAAAGCGACCAGAAAATTAAAGTTTTAATAGTTATTCTTTTTATTTAATTTAGCATACTTAAACAAAAACAATAAACATGTACGGATTGGTCAACAAAGCTATAAAAGATTTAGTAGTAAGTAATTACGGCAATGAAAAATGGAATGAAATCTGCAAATTGACTGAATTTCATGAGGAAGAATTCGTAGGAATGAATTCATATCCAGATAAACTAACCTATGATTTAGTGAAAAATGCATCACTTGTTCTAAAAGCAGATGCTAACATAATTCTTGAAGCTTTCGGAGAATATTGGATTCTATATACAGCTGATGAAGGTTACGGAGATTTAATGAATATGACAGGCAATTCGTTCACAGAATTTCTAGATAATTTGGACATGCTCCATTTTCGAATTAACAATATTATGCCTGATTTGAAAGCTCCTCAATTTACAACAAGGAATCCACAGGAAAAATCAATTGAATTGGAATACCGTTCTAATAGAAATGGTTTTATACCAATGCTTTATGGTTTAATAAAAGGGCTGGGTAAACGATTTGATTTGATTGTTTCTACAGAACAGATTCAGGAGAAGAATGACGATAATGACTGCCATGTATTCAGAATAACCTGGGAATAATACTGTGGATAAGTTGAATGAAATAGAAGATAAGCGCATTGAAGCAGTAAAAAGTTATGCAATTCTGGATTCAGAGCCTGAAGATGAGTTTGATGAAATCACCGCGCTAGCTGCAGAGATTGCAGATGCTCCAATTGCTTTAATAAGTTTCATCGATGAAAAAAGACAATGGGTTAAATCTAGTTTTGGAATTAAAATTTCTGAAATCCCAAGAGAAGATTCTTTTTGTTCAATTGCTATCAATTCTATTGAGGAACCATTAATTATTAATGATGCGCTTTCTGATGCGCGTTTTAAAGCAACTCCTTATCATTTAAATAACAAGTTAGTAGCATTTTACATTGGAATTCCGCTCGTTGATAGTAACAATATAGTTCTTGGTACACTCTCAATTATTGACTTTAAATCAAGAGAAATCTCTTCAAAGGATTTAAAATCACTACAAACAATTGCAAAAGGAGTTGTGAGGTTGTTAGAATTGAGAAAGACGAAGGAAGAACCCTTTCTTGAACAGGAAAAAATCAGCAAGGCACTGGAATTAAATAATTCATTTTATTTAATTCTAAATTCAAAGTTTGAAATAACAGTAATTGGTAAGTCATTTTTAAAGGCAATTCCAGAAATAGCAATTCATAAAAAAGTAACAGATTATTTTACTTTAGAGTTTGATATAATTGCAGCTATAGAAAAGGCAATTTCAGGAAAAAGTAGAATATTGTTTTTTTCAAGTAACGGCAAAGTACAGCGGTTTAAATGCTCGATTGGAAAAATTAATACCGATTTTGTTATTACTGCTCAACCCATTATAAATGAAAACTTTCCTTTAAAAAACTATAATATTACATTAAACGATTTTTCTCAACACGATTCCATTATTGAATATTTGTTTTTACAGCAAACTGCTCAAAAATCTCTTAAAGAATCACGTTTCTTAGTGGATGAATCTTCAAAAAGGAGCAGTGAGCTTGAAGAACAGAAAAAACTAATTGAGCAAAATCAACAACTTTTACAAGAGAATTTATTAAATACAGCAACAGCAAAAGAGAGATATAGTAACCTCGTTCATGCAACGAATGACTTAATTTTAACGATTGACAAATCAGGAACTATACTTTTCGTCAACGATTCTTGGCTTAATAAGATGGATTATCCTGAAGCTGAAGTTATCGGTAATTCTATTTTTAAGCATGTGCATCCAGATTCTCAAGAACATTGTACCTTATTTTTCCAAAACTTAATGACCAATTCACTCGAGGAACTTGATGTCAATTATAGTTTGATTAATCGCAATGGCGAAAAAATTGAGGTAGAAGGTACAATAATATGTAAATATGATCAGAATGAGTTTACAGCCGTAAATTCATTTTTGAAAGATGTAACTGAGATTAATAAACTTAAACGAATCGAAGAGGAGAAATCAAAAGAGATACTTAAAAGTAAAGAAAAACTTGAAGTGCTTATAAACTCTTTAACAGAAACTGTTTGGGGTGTTAGTTTACCAGATTATAAAAATCAATATTTAAGTAATTCTGTTTTAGATTTATATGGAATATCAGCTGAAAATTGGCTAAAAAACCCATATAGTTGGATTGAAATAATCCATCCAGACGATGCTGAGAGAGTTCTAATTGAAAATTCCACTCTTTTTTCGGATGGTTTTTCAGAATTAGAATATCGAATTGTAACACCAAAGAATGAAGTAAAATGGATCCAGACGCGAACTAAAATAGTTAAAAATGCAGATGGAATCCCCTATTTAATGACGGGAATCGCTATAGATATTTCAAAAAGAAAAAAACTTGAACTTGAATTGATTGACTATAAAAAAGCGATTGATGCAGCTGCCATAGTTAGTATTACTGATGCGATAGGAAATATTATACATGCAAACGATAAATTCTGTGAAATATCTAAATATACTGCAGAAGAATTAATTGGTAAAAATCATAATATTTTAAATTCAGGTCACCATCCCAAAGAATTTTTTCAAAAAATGTGGCAAACAATTTCTTCTGGTAAGATATGGAAAGGAGAAATAAAAAATAAAGCGAAAGATGGATCAGAATATTTTGTAGAATCTACCATTATCCCATTTATGAAAGATGGAAAACCTTATCAATATGTATCTATTCGTTTTGATTCAACTGATAAGGTCTTAAGCAAGCTAGAGGTAGAAACTCAAAAACAATTTTATGAATTCATATTAAATAACGTACCTGCAGATATTGCTGTATTCAGTCCTGATCATAAATACCTATTCATAAATCCAGTTGCAATTAAAAATACTGAATTACGCAATTTTATGATTGGTAAGGATGATTTTGAGTATTGTGAATTTAAAGGAATAGACAGCTCATTAGCAATTGAAAGAAGAAATGCGTTTAATGAACTAATAGCAAATAAAGAGTTTGTAGAATGGGAAGATGAGAAAATTCTTGACAATGGAGAAAGGCACATTACCTTGCGTAAAATGGGACCAATTTATAATAAAGAAGGTGAACTTGTCTTAGTTATTGGTTATGGTCTTGAAATCACTTCTCGAAAAATTGCAGAGGAAAATGTTGTAATTGCAAAAAAAGAAGTTGAGCGTGTAAATTTGAATCTTCAAGATCTCGTTCAAGAAGAAACTAAAAAGAACATAAAGTTGTCACAATCATTAAATGAAAGTGAAAAACTATCTACTATTGGTGAATTAGCATCGGGAATAGCACATGATTTAAATACCCCATTGGGTACCATTAAAAATGGTGGGGAAGCAATTCGTTATACAATTGACACCATTTTAAATGACTTAATTTGGAAATTTTCTCCCGATCAAATCAGCTTTGCACTAAAAATATCAAGTGAGAGGAAAACTGAAGGTTTTATAAGAGGAATACAAATGATGCAGCAATTACAAGGTTTTAAAAGCTATTTATCAGAAAATTTCAAACATTTAAAAGAAAGTGAAATTTCGGATTTTGCATCTTTATTTGTGAAAACGCGAATTGAGATAACTGAAACAGATATGATTGCAACAATGCTAAACAATTCAAATGCATTGGATCTCATAAAACTAATTGACCATTTGCAGACAACATGGAAATTTATTGATTCTATTGTCGTTTCTGCAGAGAGAGCCGCAAATGTAGTTAATGACCTGCGTTCTTTAATTAAGAATCAAAAATCGGAACGTTCAACCGTGAATTTACATGAGAATATCTCAACAGTTTTAAATGTTTTTGGTTTCGAATTAAAATCAAGTATTGAAATTGATTTTAATGTAGATAAATCGACTGTTATTGAGGGTTATGATATCCGACTTTTCCAACTTTGGTCAAATATTATTAAAAATGCTATTGAAGCAATGGAAGGTAATATCGATAAAAAACTATTGAAAATTTCATCAGTTGAAACGAATAGTACAATTGATGTTTCAATAGAAAATAATGGTTCAAAAATTCCAGATGAAGCGTTAGCTAGAATATTTGATAAATTTTATTCATCTAAATTAGGAAACAAAAAATCAGGTTTAGGTTTGAGTATCGTTAAAAATATTATTTCTGAACATGATGCTGAGATTAAAGTTTCCTCATCAGAATTTTCAACTATATTTGTAGTATCATTTAATAAAAAAAGAAATGAATAATTTTAAATATGCAATAATTTGTGTTGATGATGACCTGCTAATTTTGCAAGCGTTGAATTTTCAATTATCAAAGTCTATTGATGATAGATGCGTATTACTCGAATCGTTTTTATCTCCTGAGGATGCGTTGTTAACGATCAAAGATTTATTAGATGAAGGGTTAAATATGATTTTCATCATCGTGGATTATCAAATGCCAAAAATGAATGGAGCTCAATTTATTCGTATAGTTAAAGATAGTTATCCAGATATTCCATGTCTGATGTTATCAGGTGAAGCAAATGCAATTCAAATAGAGGAACTTGAAAATGATAATTTGTTATTTTCATTCATCGGAAAACCGTGGAGTGAAACTAATTTGAAAAGCGCAATGCAACCCTGGTTAAGTAAAATAAAATGTTAATTTGAAATCTGGCTCATTCACTTAATTAAAAGTGTTTCATCAATAAATCATAAAATTTTTAAAGGGATAAGTTGAAAAACGTATCCCTTTTTTAATCGCTACAATTCTACGCAGCATATCTGTTCTTAATACTTCCGAATCTCGGTCCTCGGATCTCGGTCATCGAGCTTGTCGAGATGTCGAGATGTCTCTGTCACCAACTTCCTCCAGATCCACCACCTCCAAAGCTTCCGCCTCCAAAGCCACCGAAACCGCCTCCTCCGCCTCCAGAACTGCCACCCCCAAATCCACCACCAAAAAACATTCCAGCTGCGCCCATCGTAAAACCATTTCCGCCTCCACCGCGCTTATTTCCGCGTGCAATTACGATCACAACAACGATAATCATAATAATGACGATGATTACCTTAACCAAACTGTCTTTCTTCTTATTAGCTTTGGCATATTGTGCTGAATTATATTCTCCTTTTGAAAGTGACTTAAGAACAGTTAAAGCGCTTGTAATTCCTTCATAGTAGGCTTCATTTTTGAAATTAGGAAGCAATTCGTTATTAACAATTTCATTACACGTGTAATCAGGAATCACACCTTCCAATCCTCTTCCAGTTGCAATAAATGTTTTACGCTCTCCTTTGCCACCTGTAGGTTTAATTAAAAGAACAATTCCATTATCCTCCTTCTCATTTCCAATTTTCCATTTATCACCAATTTTGTATGCAAACTCAACTGGTTCATAACCTGCTAAATCATCAATTACAATAACTACAATCTGATTTGATGTTTGCTCCGCAAAATTTTCTAAATCAATTTCCAATTGCTGTGCTTGACTTGGTGATAGAAAATTTGGGAAAGCAGTCGAAAAGTTATTATACAATTTGGGTGGATTCGGAGCCTCCGGAATATCACTTTGACCAAATGAAAGAACACTCACGAAACTTAAAAGAAAGAATAGAATTCCTGTTTTTGCTAATTTCATTGTAAAAATGTTATTGTTTGTATTTTTCATTCGTTGTTGTCCTGAAATGAAATTTCATTGCTTAATTCGTTACTATCATTAGATTGATAAGGAAAAGCCACTTTTAATTGTTCACCCGCTTTTAAGATTCCTTCTACTAAACCTTCCGTAAAATTGGATGCTTTGAAATGTGCAACCATGTTAGTTCTTATATTATCCCAAAAATTTTCTGGTACAGCTTCATTAATTCCTTTATCGCCAAGAATTGCTAATTTCTTATCATCCATAGCAACATAAAATAGAACAGCATTGCGAAGTTCCGTTTTATGCATTCCTAATTTTTCAAATGTTGCGATTGCTTGTTTCATCGGCTCGTCCTTGCAACGAGAATCAACATGAACTCTAATTTCACCGGACGTATTTAACTCTGCAGCAGCAATTGCTTCTTGAATCGCCTTTTGTTGTGTTTCTGAAAATGGATTTTTAGTCACAATTATTGGATATTAAAAAAGCGACTCTTTCAAATCGCTTTTTTGTGTGTTTTACTATTAAAATTTAACTTCTGGAGCAACTTCTGATCCTGCTGAAGCTTTGAAACTTTCTTTCACAGGAAAAGTTTGTTTATTTAAAAGCATACTATTAAAGAATCCTTCAATATGCGTATTGTAATTTTTTACTGCTTCGTTAAAATCAGTTCTTGCTTTTGCAATTCGGTTTTCACTTCCTTCTAGTTGACCTTGTAAATCTTGGAAATTTTTTGTCGATTGGATTTGAGGATATGCCTCAAAAGCTAAATTGATAGCAGTATTTATCTTCTTACCAGCGATTTCCATTTGTTCAGGGTTTTTAGCATTTAGAATTTCATCATTAATTCCAGCTAAACCTGCTCTTGCATTCGTAACTTTAGTCAAAATTTCTTTTTCATTCGCTGCAGCACCTTTAACAGTTTCTACTAATTGAGGTACTAAATCTGCACGACGTTGATACATTGCTTGAACATTTCCCCAAGCTTCATTATCTACTTTGTTGCGATATTCAATTGCTTTGTTATACGTTCCTCTGTAAGAGAAAAATAAAATAATCGCTAAAAGAGCGATTCCACCGAAAATAATATACGATTTTTTCATGTTTAAATTTAATTTATACATAAAGGTATTTTATTTTTGATTCGGTGGTTGTAGTCCTTAACAAAAAATGGGAATTATTTTTTAACATCTTTATTTTTAATACAATTGGTTTGGCATTTTCGAAAAAATCGAATTTAATTTCATCCTTTATTTTAAACAAACCTGAAGGGATATATTTTCAAGTTTTTTGTACCTTTGGGACGCTTAAAAAACACAATAAATCAGCATAAATGGAAAAAGTAGAGCCTTACAAACCAGTTAATAAAGTGCGCATTGTTACTGCAGCTTCTTTGTTTGATGGACACGATGCAGCAATTAATATTATGCGTCGAATAATTCAATCAACTGGTTGTGAAGTAATTCATCTCGGACATGACCGTTCTGTTGAAGAGGTTGTCAATTGTGCAATCCAAGAAGATGCGCAAGCAATTGCTATGACTTCTTACCAAGGTGGACACATGGAATACTTTAAATACATGTATGATTTATTGAAGGAAAAAGGTGCCCCACAAATAAAAATATTCGGTGGAGGAGGAGGAACAATCCTTCCTTCAGAAATTGAAGAACTTCAAGGATACGGAATTACACGCATTTATCACCCTGACGATGGAAGATCAATGGGATTGCAAGGAATGATCAATGATTTGATTCAACGATGTGATTTTCCAGTTGGTCAGAATTTGACGGATGAAGTAAAACATGTGAAGGAGAAAAGTGTGCCAGCAATTGCTCGACTTATTTCTGCTGCTGAGAATTTTGCTGATGAAGCGAAAGAAAGTTTGGCAATCGTTCAGGAAATGGCAAAAAATACTGCAGTTCCAGTTCTTGGAATTACTGGAACGGGAGGTTCTGGAAAATCATCTCTCGTTGATGAATTAGTTCGACGCTTTTTAGTGGATTTCCCAACCAAACAAATTGCTGTTGTTTCAGTGGATCCATCAAAAAGAAAAACGGGTGGAGCTTTATTGGGCGATAGAATTAGAATGAACTCAATAAAAAGTGATCGTGTGTATATGCGCTCTCTGGCTACCCGTCAATCGAATTTAGCACTTTCAAAACACGTTGCAGAAGCAATTACAATCTTGAAAGCAGCAGAATATGACCTAATCATTCTTGAAACATCTGGAATTGGTCAATCAGATACCGAAATACTTGATCATTCTGATGTTTCACTGTATGTAATGACACCTGAATATGGAGCAGCAACGCAATTAGAAAAAATCGATATGCTTGATTTTGCTGATGTAATTGCTTTGAACAAATTTGATAAACGAGGCGCCTTAGATGCTTTGAGAGATGTGCGCAAGCAATATCAACGCAACCATAATTTGTGGGAAAACGATGTTGATTCTATGCCTGTTTACGGCACAATCGCTTCGCAATTCAATGATCCTGGAATGAACTCACTTTACAAAGTGATCATGGATAAAATGGTTGAAAAGGCAGGCTCTACAATGCATTCAACTTTCGAAATAACGAAAGAAATGTCTGAGAAAATTTATGTGATTCCACCAGAAAGAACACGTTATTTATCTGAAATTTCTGAAAATAACCGCGCTTTCGATAAATGGGTTGACGAACAAGTACTTGTAGCTGAAAAGCTAAATGGTTTAGATACAGCAATTCAAACAATGAAGGCTTCTTCTTTTGAAGACAAAGATCGATTAGTAAAAGGATTACAAGAAGCTTTTGAAATAGAAAAATTGAATTTTGACCCTAAAAATTGGGAACTTCTTCAGAAATGGGAAGACAAGAAATTAACATACAAAAATCCAGCTTTCGAATTTAAAGTTCGGGACAAGGTATTGACAATTGAAACGCACACAGAGTCACTATCGCATTTGCAAATTCCAAAAATTGCGATGCCAAAGTACAGAGGCTGGGGAGATATTTTAAGATGGTCGTTGCAAGAGAATGTACCAGGAGAATTCCCATATACTGCAGGATTATTTCCCTTCAAACGCGAAGGAGAAGACCCAACACGAATGTTTGCTGGTGAAGGTGGTCCGGAAAGAACTAATAAACGGTTCCACTATGTTTCATTAGGTATGCCAGCAAAACGTTTATCAACGGCATTTGATTCTGTTACGTTGTATGGAAATGATCCAGATTTGAGACCTGATATCTATGGGAAAATTGGAAACTCAGGTGTTTCGATTTGTTGCTTGGACGATGCGAAAAAATTGTATTCAGGATTCGATTTATGTCACCCGATGACTTCTGTTTCCATGACGATTAACGGTCCAGCCCCAATGCTTTTAGGTTATTTCATGAATGCTGCAATTGATCAAAATTGTGAGAAGTTCATCAAAGAGAATAGTATTGAGTCAGAAATTGAAGCAAAAATCGTTACCATTTATAAATCAAAAGGTGTTGAGCGACCAAAATACCAAGGAGAACTACCTCAAGGAAATGATGGTTTAGGTTTAATGTTGCTTGGAGTTACCGGTGATCAAGTCTTACCATTGGATGTTTATAATAAAATCAAAGCGGAAACACTAACGCAAGTTCGTGGAACCGTTCAAGCTGATATTTTAAAAGAAGACCAAGCGCAAAACACATGTATTTTCTCAACTGAATTTGCATTGCGTTTAATGGGAGATGTGCAACAATATTTTATTGAAAATGCTGTTCGTAATTTTTATTCTGTTTCAATCTCTGGCTATCATATTGCAGAAGCAGGAGCAAATCCAATTACGCAGTTAGCTTTTACACTTGCTAATGGATTTACGTATGTGGAATATTACATGAGTAGAGGGATGAGCATCAATGATTTTGGACCAAATTTATCGTTCTTCTTCTCGAATGGAATTGATCCTGAATATGCTGTAATTGGGCGCGTTTCAAGAAGAATTTGGGCAAAAGCTTTGGCTAAGAAGTATGGTGCAAATGCACGCGCTCAAATGTTGAAATACCATATACAAACTTCAGGGCGTTCATTGCATGCGCAAGAAATAGATTTCAACGACATAAGAACAACATTGCAAGCATTGTACGCTATTTATGATAATTGTAATTCTTTACATACAAACGCTTACGATGAGGCAATTACAACGCCAACTGAAGAATCAGTGAGAAGAGCGATGGCAATTCAATTGATTATAAACAGAGAATTAGGGTTAGCGAAAAATGAAAATCCTTTACAAGGTGCTTTCATTATAGAAGAACTAACAGATCTAGTTGAGGAAGCTGTATTGTTAGAATTTGACAGAATCACAGAGCGTGGTGGTGTTTTAGGAGCAATGGAAACTATGTACCAACGTTCTAAAATTCAAGAAGAATCATTGTATTATGAAACATTGAAACATACGGGTGAGTTTCCTATAATCGGTGTGAATACGTTCTTGAGTTCAAAAGGATCTCCTACAATGTTGCCAAAAGAAGTCATTCGTGCAACAGAAGAAGAAAAACAATACCAAATTGGCATGTTGACGAATCTTCAAAAAGGAAATCAATCAATTGCTGAAGAAGGAATTCGAAAAGTTCAGGAAGCAGCGATTAAAAACGAAAATATGTTCGAACAATTGATGGAGACATGTAAATATTCATCTTTAGGTCAAATAACAAATGCACTTTTTGAAGTAGGAGGACAATATAGACGCAATATGTAATGTTTTGGGATTTAAAAATTAGTAATTCAATTTTAGTTAATGACTTGAACTTATGAGAAAACAGTTGATAGTATTATTTTTTTGGATTTCTGTTTTTGATCTAATACGTGCTCAATCTCCAATAATTCCTGCGCCTGTTGTTTATAAAGAACAAGAAGGAATTAATCAAATCGGTAATCTTATTTCATTAAATACCGAAAATTTACCCGAAGAAATTAAAGAATATTTCATCGATAAGTTAATTAACGTATTTGGTATCCAAGTGGTACTTAATTTAAATGCTAAAAAAATTGTTTTTAAGAAATTAGTGAATACACCACCTGATTATTACACGATTAATATCACAGATAATATTTTGATTACTTATAGTTCTCAAGCAAGCTGTTTCTATGCCGTTAATTCGTTATTACAATTAATTCAAGGAGAAAAAAATACTTATTATTTCAATCAATGTTATATTCAGGATTACCCGAAATTTGTTTGGCGCGGTTTGCATTTAGACGTTAGTAGGCATTTTTACAGCGTTGATGAAGTGAAAAGATTTATCGATTTGATGGCGATGTATAAGTTCAATACGTTTCATTGGCACCTAACCGATGACCAAGGTTGGAGAATTGAAATAAAAAAATACCCAAAACTAACTGAAATTGGTGCTTGGAGAGATAGTACAGTGAATGACCATTACACGACAAAACCGAGAACGTATACTGTCGAGAAATACGGCGGATTTTATACCCAAGAACAAATTAAAGATGTTGTAGAATATGCTCAAAATAGGTTTGTTACAATCGTCCCTGAAATTGAAATGCCAGGCCATAGTCGTGCTGCTTTAGCTGCTTATCCTTATTATTCTTGCACTGGAAAACAATTAGAAGTGCCTGGTTTGTGGGGCGTTTTTGATGAAGTCTTTTGTGCGAAAGAAGAAAGTATAGATTTTCTGAAAGATATATTAGCTGAAGTGTTAGAATTGTTCCCCTCTCCTTATATCCATATCGGTGGAGACGAGGCACCTAAAACACGTTGGAAAACATGTCCACGTTGTCAAAAAGTAATTCGTGAAAATGGTTTGAAAGATGAGCATGAGCTGCAAAGTTTTTTCATTCGAGAAATTGATGAGTTTTTGACCTCTAAAGGACGAAAATTAATTGGTTGGGACGAAATTCTTGAAGGTGGATTGTCGCCAAATGCTGCTGTTATGTCTTGGAGAGGATTCGAAGGTGGAATTGAAGCAGCAAAACAAGAACATTATGTTGTGATGACACCTGGATCACATTGTTATTTTGATCATTATCAAAGTTCAAATCCAAATGAGCCACTTGCAATTGGGGGATTTACACCATTAGAAAAAGTGTATGATTTTAATCCAATACCAAAAGGATTTACGGAGCAACAAGCACATTATGTTTTAGGGGGTCAAGCAAATTTATGGACAGAATATATCCCTGATATGAACAAGTTGGAGTACATGACTTATCCGCGTGCATTGGCTTTATCACAAGTATTATGGTGCACTTCAAAACCGCCATTTGAAGCGTTTAAAAAATCGTTTGTTGACTATCAGTTGAAATACATGAATCGGTATGATGTCAATTTTTCCAAAGCCTTTTTCTATCCTAAAATGGAACTCAATAAAAAATTGGAAGGTGTTACTATCCATTTTAAAAGTGGAGAACCTAATTATCATTTCGATTTATTTGTAAAGTCAGATGAAATTCATCCAGCTTTTAGCGGGGGACAAGTAATTGGTGAAAAAGATTCCTTGTATTTTGAGAGAACAACAGGTTCAAAAGTTGTCAATTATTCGTTAAAAGTATCTTCAGAATTTACGACAGATCCTTCTGTTTACAATTTTACAGTTCATCCAGCACTTGAATTACCTATCGAATTAAAATCGAAACCTAGTGAGAAATATAGCGGTTCTGGATCGTCAACGCTTGTAGATGGAATTATTGGATGCAAACCTTGGAAAGGGAATGAATGGCTAGGTTTTCAAGAGCAAGAAATAGAATTTGTTGTTGATCTTAAGAAATATTCAAAAATTGATTCGTTGGAAATAGGTTTTTTAGAAGATGAGGGTTCTTGGATTCACTATCCGAACCTCGTTAGAATTTCAGTTTCCAAAAAAGGAAAAAAATGGAAATATTTGAAAGATTCAGATCTGAAATTATCTTCCAATGGTGCAAAAAAAGGTAAAACACTACCTTTTTCAACTGCTATCAATAGCAAAGGACGATATGTAAAAGTATTAATTACCACGTTTGATGCAATTCCCCAAGGATTGCCAGGTGAAGGAAATATTCCTTGGACTTTTTTGGATGAACTAATGATATTTTTTAAGTGATGAAATTTGAATTATGTGCTGCTTCGTTGGAAGCTATTAGTATTGCCAAAGAATTTAATTTTGATAGAATAGAATTATGTCAAAATCTTGAACAAGGAGGAATAACGCCATCTTACGGAATGATTGAATATGCGATTGCACACGGAATTGAAACACATGTTTTGATTCGTCCGCGGCCCGGAGGGTTTAATTATTCTGAAGATGAATTAGAAGTAATGCTGCGCGAAATAATCAATTGCAAGGAGATGGGAGCAGCTGGTGTTGTGATTGGTGCATTAACTGAATCTGGTGAAATTGATGAAGCCATATTATCTCAGATAATGACAAAAGCAAAAGGAATGGAAGTAACCTTTCATAGAGCATTTGATGACTGTATTGAATGGGAAAAAGCAATGGATATTCTTATTGAACATAAAGTAAATAGAATCCTTTCTTCTGGATTATCTCGGAATGTTGAAATTGGAATGCCTATCTTAGAGCAAATGATAACGCATAGTGCTGGCAGAATAGAAATAATGACTGGCGGTGGAGTTAGTGCCGCTAACGCCAATAAAATTGCAAAAGAACTTCGACCAAGTGCAATACATTTTTCCGGCACCATCAAATTTCAACAAGACGAAGAATCGCTTTTTTCTGAATCAGTATTAAAGGTGGACAAAGCACGAGTTCAAAGAATTCTGGATGCAGCCAAAATTTAAATCTGTAATCTTTTCATCTATATAGCGTTAAAGGGAAATGAAAAGTATTTTATTTATTTGTTTCATAATATTTTTAGCTCCATCATTCGCTCAATGCGATACAATTCCTCTTTTAAACAAAGAAATAACGAATTTAGTTGGACTTAAAATCAATAAAAAAGTTGGAACGGGAGAATGCTGGGATTTAGCGAAATTTGCTTTAGATGAAGTTGATGCAAAATGGGATGGAGGATTGGTTTATGGAAGAAAATTGTCCGCTACTGAATGCATTTATCCAGGCGATATCATTCAATTTGAAAAGATTAAAATAAAATACAAAAAAGGAAAACAAATTTTCACTGAAGCAATGCCTCATCATACTGCAGTAGTGTATAAAGTTTTGACCCAAGATGAGATAACCTTAATTCATCAAAATACTGGTTATTCAGGAAGAAAAGTTGGAACGAGTTCTTTAAAATTTTCAACAATTATTTCTGGCAAATATTACATCTATAGGCCTGAAAAGAAAATTTAGATCCGATCTAACACATAAAGAATCAATTCCTTCATTTCAGAATTAAAACCTTTAGAAAATTCCATTTTTGGTCTATTAGCAACCCCTAAACAAATGGTTGCGCATCGATGTCCCATAGCTTTTCCTAATGCGAAAATTGCTGAGCTTTCCATTTCAAAATTGGTAACTAAATGATCCATAAAGTTGAAAGATGTCAATTTTTCGTTCATTCCAACAGTTCTGTTTTTAACTCTCAGTTGCCTTCCTTGTGGACCATAAAAGCCACTGCTTGTAACAGTAATTCCTTGAAATGTCTTTTCAGAAATTAATTTTTCAGTCAATTCATGGTTTGAAGTAGCCAAATACGGTTCGATTCCAACAGGAAATTCTAAATGTTTAACCAATTCCTCTTTTAGTTTTTTCTCCTCATCTGTATTTGATATTTCATAGAAATGAGCAATATTATCTAAACCAAAAGCATGCGTTGAAACGATATATGAATGAATTGGAATTTGAGCTTGTAGAATACCGCACGTGCCAATTCTAATAATATCCAATGATTTTAAATTCTTTTTTTCTTCACGATTTTCTAAATCAATATTCACTAAAGCATCTAGTTCATTCAATGTGATATCAATGTTGTCCGTTCCAATTCCTGTTGAAATAACAGTTATTCTTTTTCCTTTGTAAATTCCTGTATGACAAACAAATTCGCGGTGCTGTGATTGATGTTCAATGGAGTCAAAAAAAGATGAAATCATAGAAACGCGATCTTGATCACCAACCAAAATGATTTTATCTGAAATAGTTGAAGGCGACAACCCCAAATGATAAACTTGATTATTGCTATTGAGAACGAGCTCTGAAGGAGGAAACTGCATAGATATAAAATAAAAAAGGTGCTATAAAATTCATAGCACCTTAAAAATACAATTTTAGATTAATTAGAAGTCAAACTTCCAAATACTTTCTGTAAAATATCGGTAACGCGCGCCAACGGATCTTTTCGGATTTTATTTTCCTCGATTGCTACCATATGATAAAGTCCACTGATTGCTCTTTCTGTGACATATTTAGTTAAGTCTGGATTTAATTTTTCTCCACCAGTTAAATTCATTGCAGTATTATATTTTGTGATAATAGGATTCCAGTATTCGGTCAATTTTACTTTTGCTATTGCTGCTTCAACTTTTGGAGAGAAAGCTGTCACTAATTGAGCAGTTGTATTATCCTTCAAGAATTTTGTCGCTGACCCATCACCGCCGTTTAAAATGGCAAAACCATCACTAATGCTCATATTGGTGATTGCATTCGCGAAAATAGGCAGTGCTTCCTTCGTTGCTTCTTCTGCAGCTCTATTTAAAGTAGTTTCAAATTTAGCAACCTGCTCAGTCAAACCCCAATCAAGTGCTTTTTGTTTCACTTTAAGAGCGTCTTGTGGAAAAGGAAGTTTGATAGCAGAATTCCCTAAGAAACCATCTGTAACTGAAGTTAAATTAACTGAATTTTTGATTCCAACATTTAATGCTTCTTTTAAACCAGAAATCACATCTGCATTCGATAATTGTGGTTTTGTTGGTTCTGTATTCGTTGTAACTAATGCTGCTGCTTCCTCCAATACATCACATGATGGAAGAATTAATACAGTTAATGCGATTGTTAATGGATAAAAAATTCGTTTCATGATTTTTAGATTTTGTCAAACATACTATATTTTTTTGGATAGGCAAAAATGATACCGAAATGACATGAAAAAAGGGAGAATAAATTCTCCCTTTCTGCGTAGTATTAGGTTTTAATTTATCGTATTACGTTAATATATCCTGAGAATTCATATTTTCCATCATTGACAGAATCTTTTGCACTAGCTTTCCAAACGTATGTTCCAGATTGTACAATTTGACCATTGTATGTTCCGTCCCATTTAGCTTTAGGGTCATGTGATTCCCAAATTGTTTCTCCCCATCTATTGAAAATAAATAAATCGAATTTGTAAATATCAATTCCTTCAACAAATATTTCCCATGATTGGTTATGCTCATCGCCATCTGGTGTGAACGTATTAGGAGCATAGAAAATAACATCTTGAATGATATGCATAATGTATGTAATTGTATCAACGCACCCGTATTCAGAAGTGACCAATAATGTAATTGGATAATCACCAATCTCACCTTCTGGGAAAACAAAAGATGGGTTTTTCGCGAAACTATACGATGGACTTGAGCCTGGACTAAACCATTCCCATGCTACAACATCTATTGAAGACCTGTCTTGCAAATGAATACCAGTTTCAAAAATTGTTGCAGGGTTACTAGAGAAAGTAAAATCTGCAGTTGGCAATGGTTTCACATTAATAAGATTGTTAAACACACCAGTGTAAACACATCCGTAAATCGATGTAATTGTCATATTACACGAATACACATTAGGTTGTGTGAACGTATTAGATGTTGAATCTGCTCCAATTTCAAGATAACTATTGTTGTCAGAAAATTCGAAATAGGTTGTCGCTATTTCTCCTCCATTTGTTGAAGTATTTGTGAATTCGAAGAAACCAGGTATACAATCTTCTGTTTTGTTAGGAAGAATTCCTGCTATAATTGGCGTAGGAAAGGTAATCACTGTGCATGAATCTTTAACTGGTGAACCACAAGCTTCTGACATTTCAACACAATATTGTGTATTCGTTGTTACTGGATCAACAAGAATCGATGTTCCAGTTCCAATCAATGTTCCATTTTCAGTCCAAGTAAAAGTATATGGTGAAGATCCACCCGAGCCAGCAACACTTAATAAAATATCATCTTCAGAACATATTTGCGTAGGAGGAGTAAGTAGTATGATCGATAAAGGAGTTGGTTCGCCAAGCAGACCTGACACGGTTACAATACAACCATTTGCATCAGTAACTGTTACAGTATGAACCCCAACATATAAATCATTTGCGATATCAGTAATAGATATAGAATTATCCCATGAATAGGTATATCCTGGTGTCCCTTGAGTAACATTGATATCTATCATACCATCGTTACTGGAGTTACAAGTAACATCTGTTTGATTTGTGATTGCTGCTATCATTCCAGGGATTTCAGTTACCGTAACATTTACAGTTCCTGAACAACCAATTGATGATGTAATTGTGCAAGTGTATGCGCCTGCTGTCAATCCAGTCGCAGTTGCAGTTGTTTGAGAAAGTGCATCATCCCAGAGATATGTCAAAGTTCCTAATGGAGGAGTCATAACAGCTGTTGCTGTTCCATTTGAACCTCCAGGGCAAGATACGATTGTTGTAGTTCCTGTAAATGCTGCTGGAGTATTTCCTACTGTAACATTACCAGATGAAGGACAACCACCTGCATCGGTCATTTGCACAGTATATGTGCCTGCTGCAACATTTGTGACAGTTTGAGTTGTTTGACCACCTAAGGTTGGCCATAAAAATGTAAAAGGTGCTGTCCCTGCTCCAGGAACCGCCGTAACTGTTCCGATTCCAGAACTACAAATATCAGGTGTTGATGTTGCTGTTACACTTGAATTTACGCGTGTAATCCAAGTTGTATCAGTTGTGATTGATCCAATACCTGTTCCACATGCTGTTGCAGTTAAAAAATATCCAGTAGTACCAGGTGGCACAACAGGTATATTTAATACACCAGCATTATAAGGGAAAGTTGCACCCAAAGTATTCTGCCATTGCATATTTGCACCCGCAGACATTACTAAAATATAAGGTATAGTTGAAATTGTATAATTTGCTGTATTACCAGGTGCCGTTGGGGTATATCTTTTACCATCCTGATTGGCTGGCCAAACCGTATTATTTCTACCTGGTGTAGCATGAGCTACTGTTCCTGCAGTATTTTCAGTAGCTTGAATTGCTAGACCACCATTCCAACTTGGACATGGTGGTTTATTACCAATATGATATTCTATGACATTTGTAGTTTCATAAAAAATTAACGAATGATAATTGCAACCCCCACAAGAATAGTTTGGAACTTCCTTGTAAAGTACTACAAACATTCTATTTGGAGCAGTTCCAATTGTCTGATATTGGACAGCACCGCCTACTCCGGGATTCATGTCTGCATATATTGGAGACGCACCATTTCTAGCCGAAGTAAAAGCAACACTAGGTAAAGGACCAACTCCACCTAAAGCCCAAGGACAATAACCGTTAGCTTGAGATAAATTAAAAGATACAATACCATTAGAACCGATTACACATTGCGTGTAATTTGAATTATAAAAATTAAAAGTAAATCCGAGATTTATAATTCCTGAAAAATTATCGTCACCTAAAGGTACATTTGTCGGTGTATTTAATGTGATTCCAGCAGCTCCTGCACCTCCACCTGCACCTCCACAATTAGTTACCACAACTGGTTGACCTTGGCAAACTGTTGCATCTTGTCCTAAACATAAATTAACAGTAGGCAATTGACCAAAAGAGATGGCAGTAAAAGAAATTAAAGTGACAATTGATAGTATATATTTCATAGGTTAAAAATTATTTACAAATTCTAGACGCACAAAGTTAAAGATAGTTGCGTTAAAGCTTGGAACTATTTTGTCTTATTCTTGTATTCTTGAATATTTCGCATGTTTGAGTGAATAGATACATAGTTTCAATGAATTAAACTTTATTATACGTTTTGCGAATGATTCCTTTAAAAAATATTTACATTTGCCGTGTTGATTTTAAAAAATTTAAAAAATGTCAAATAAATATCAAGCACAAATTGATGCTTTCATGGCAAAAGTGAAAGCTACAAATGGTCATGAAACTGAATTCCTTCAAGCAGTGTTGGAAGTAGCAGAAGCTGTTATTCCATTAGTTGAAGAGACACCAAAATACAAGGCAGCCAAAATTTTGGATCGTATTGTTGAGCCAGAGAGAACAATATTATTCCGTGTTCCTTGGTTAGATGATAAAGGAGAGATTCAAGTGAATCGCGGTTACCGTGTAGAATTTAATTCTGCAATCGGTCCGTACAAAGGTGGTTTGCGTTTTCACCCTTCAGTGAATTTATCGATTCTTAAATTTTTAGGATTTGAACAAGTTTTCAAAAATTCTCTTACTACGTTGCCAATGGGCGGAGGAAAAGGAGGGTCTGATTTTGATCCAAAAGGAAAGTCAGATAATGAAGTAATGAAATTTTGTCAATCATTCATGACTGAACTTTGCCGTCATATTGGTCCTAATACTGATGTTCCTGCTGGTGATATCGGTGTTGGTGGTCGTGAGATTGGATACATGTTTGGACAATATAAGAGAATTAGAAATGAATTTACTGGTATTCTTACTGGAAAAGGAAGAAACTGGGGTGGTTCATTAATTCGTCCAGAAGCTACTGGTTATGGTACTGTTTATTTCGCTAAAGAAATGTTGGCTGTTAAAGGTGATTCTTTCCAAGGTAAAGTTGTTGCTGTTTCAGGTTCTGGAAACGTTGCTCAATATGCAATTGAAAAAGCTACTCAATTAGGTGCTAAAGTTGTTACTTGTTCAGATTCTGAAGGGTATATTTATGATGCTGATGGAATTGATGCTGGGAAATTAGCTTTCATTATGGAGTTGAAAAACGAAAAAAGAGGCCGTATTTCTGAATATGCTACTAAATATCCAACTGCTAAGTTTGTTGCTGGAAAGCGTCCTTGGGATGTTAAGGTTGATATCGCTTTACCATGTGCAACTCAAAACGAGTTAAACGGTGATGAGGCAAAGGTATTAGTTGCTAATGGTTGTAAATGTATCGCTGAAGGAGCAAATATGCCTTCTACACCAGAAGCAATTGCTGTTTTCCATGCTGCTAAAGTATTGTTCTCACCTGGTAAAGCGTCTAACGCTGGTGGTGTTGCAACATCTGGATTGGAAATGTCACAAAACTCATTACGTCTAAGCTGGACAGCAGAAGAAGTTGATGAGCGTTTACATGGGATTATGGTTTCTATCCATGATGCATGTGTGAAATATGGTACAGATTCAGATGGGTATACTGACTATGTGAAAGGTGCAAATATTGCAGGTTTCATTAAAGTTGCTGATTCTATGATTGACCAAGGTTTGGTTTAATCTTAATAATAAGTTTTGAAAAGGTTGGTCTTCGGGTCAACCTTTTTTGTTTTAAGGAAAGATTTAAAAGAAATAACTGTTTCCTGCAACAAATTGGGTTAATTTTGCATTCTCAATTTCAAGAAATAGAACGATGGAAGTTTTAGAACAAAGACATATTGAATTTAACCGCGAAGGATTTGATGATCAGGAATTGCTGGTTATATATAAAACGTTGATTAAACCTCGTTTAATTGAAGAAAAAATGCTCATTTTATTGCGTCAAGGGAAAATTACAAAATGGTTTTCTGGTTGGGGGCAAGAAGGAATATCTGTTGGTTGTGCTTATGCAATGAATGATGATGAGTATATTTTGCCTATGCACAGAAATTTAGGGGTTTTTACAACACGTGGAATTCCAATGAATAGATTGTTCTCACAGTTTCAGGGGAAAATATCTGGATTCACAAAAGGCAGAGATCGTTCTTTCCATTTTGGAACACAAGAATATAAGCTAGTCGGAATGATTTCTCATCTCGGACCACAATTGGGAATAGCAGATGGAATTGCATTAGCAGCTAAATTGCGTAAAGAAAAGAAGTCAACGATTGTTTTTACAGGTGATGGTGGTGCTTCTGAAGGAGATTTTCATGAATCATTAAATGTTGCATCAGTTTGGGATTTACCAGTAATTTTTGCAGTAGAGAATAATTGTTGGGGTTTATCAACTCCGTCAGCTGAACAATTTCGATGTAAACAATTTATAGACAAAGGTATTGGATACGGCATGGAGGCTGTCCAAGTGAATGGGAATAATATCTTGGATGTTATTCGCGCTGTCAGAAAAATAAACGAGGACATTAGAGAAAATCCAAAACCGTATTTATTGGAATTGATGACGTTTAGAATGCGCGGTCATGAAGAAGCGTCTGGAACAAAATATTATCCTGAAGGATTACAAGATGAATGGTCAAAACAAGATCCTATAATGAATTTCGAATTGTATTTGAAAGAGTTAGGGATTTTGAGTGAAGTGGAAATTGAGAAAATTCGAACCGATCTAAAAAATGAAATTCAAGCTGGATTTGATATTGCGCAAGCAGAAAGTCCAATAAATACCTCAATTGAAGAAGAAATAAAAGACGTTTACGCACCTTTTGAGCAAATCGTAATTGAAGGGAACGGTGACAAATCTGAAAAACGATTTATTGATGCTATTCAAGATGGATTGCGCCAATCGATGGAAAAATATCCGGAATTAGTTATTATGGGACAAGATATTGCTGAATACGGTGGTGCTTTTAAAGTGACTGAGGGTTTTGTCGATCAATTTGGGACGGACCGTGTTCGAAATACGCCAATTTGTGAATCTGCAATCGTTGGTGCTGGTCTAGGATTATCCATTTCAGGAATGAAAGCTATTGTTGAAATGCAATTTGCAGATTTTGTAACATGTGGATTCAATCAAATCATCAATAATTTAGCTAAAATGCACTGGCGTTGGGCGCAAAATGCAGATGTTGTTGTAAGAATGCCAACTGGTGCTGGTTCCGCTGCAGGACCTTTTCATTCTCAAAGTAATGAAGCGTGGTTTACACATACGCCAGGATTAAAAGTAGTGTATCCTTCAACACCTTACGATGCAAAAGGATTAATGAACGCTGCGATTGAAGATCCAAATCCAGTAATGATCTTTGAACATAAAAATTTATATAGAAGTTTGAAGGAAGAAATCCCGAATGACTATTACACGGTTGAAATAGGTAAAGCAAGAACTGTTACCGAAGGTTCAGATTTAACAATCATAACATACGGAATGGGAGTTCATTGGGCAACAGAAGCAATTGAAATGTTACCAAATATTACAGCTGAAATAGTTGATTTAAGAACACTTTTACCTATAGATACAAATGCGGTTTACAATGCGGCAAATAAAACTGGAAAAGTAATTGTTTTACATGAAGACTGCATGACTGGTGGAATAGGAGGAGAGTTGGTTGCCTTAATCAATGAGAATTGTTTTAATAATTTAGATGCTCCAGTAAAAAGAGTTGCTTCATTAGATACGCCAATTCCATTCGCAGAAACATTAGAAAATCAATTTTTACCAAAAGAACGCTTGAAAACCGCTATAAATGATTTACTTAATTATTAAATAATTTGGTCACTGAGCTCGACCCCTGAGTTTATCGAAGGGTCGAAGTGACAAATCCTGAATCCCAAATAAACAAGAATGGACGAAATAACTTTTAAAGATTTAAATCTCAATAAGCAATTATTTAATGCATTAGACGAGTTGGGATATATCCATCCTACAACAATACAAGTGAAAGCATTTCCAGTGATCATGTCAGGTAAAGATATGTTGGGAATTGCTCAAACGGGGACAGGTAAGACATTAGCATTTTTATTACCGTGCTTAAGACAATGGAATTTCTCTAAAGACAGGCTTCCTCAAATATTGATTATTGTTCCAACAAGGGAGTTGGTTGCTCAAGTTGTTGAAACAGTCGAGAAGCTTACTACTCATATGACTTTAACAGTTGTAGGGGTTTACGGTGGCGTTAATATTAGAACACAAGCTGAACAAGTTAGTTTAGGATTGGATGTTTTAGTTGCAACGCCAGGTAGGTTATTGGATTTGGTATTGAGGGGTGATTTAGTCTTGAAAGGGATTAAAAAGTTGGTAGTTGATGAAGTTGACGAAATGTTTAATCTTGGATTTAGACACCAATTGAAAAATGTTTTAGAACTTTTACCTGAGAAGAAACAAAGTATGTTGTTTTCAGCAACAATGAATGAAGAAGTTGAAGTGTTGCTGGAAGATTATTTTATCTCACCAGTGAAAATTGAAGCAGCTCCAGCTGGAACACCATTAGAAAACATCCTTTTAACTGGATATAAAGTTCCTAATTTCAACACAAAATTAAATCTACTTGAACAATTACTTTCGACAACCAAAGAAATGGAAAAAGTATTAGTTTTCGTTTCTAGTAAATCGTATGCTGACGTTGTTTACGAAAGATTGTCGCAGAAATTTGAAGATCGTTTGGGTGTAATCCATTCGAATAAATCACAAAATTTCAGGTTCAATGCTGTAAATAAATTTCACAGTGGAGAAACAACAATTTTGATTGCAACTGATATTATTTCGAGAGGAATGGATATCTCAAAAGTGACGCATGTTATCAATTTTGATGCACCGGATGATTTTGAGAATTTCATCCACAGGGTTGGTAGAACAGGTAGAGCTGACCAAGAGGGTGAAGCAATTAGTTTATTCTCGGAATTTGAAAAAACATTGAATGACAGAATTGATGAAGGTTTAGGTAAAATCAAAATCACGTATTTGAAATTGCCTGCTGATTTAGAAATCTCAACAGAATTGATTTTCGATGAGGAACCGAAAATCAATATGCCGAATGTTGACATTAAAATTCCTAAAAGAGAAAATGTTGGTGATGCTTTTCATGAGAAATCAGCAAAAAATCAAAAAGTCAATGTTAGAAAAGACTGGAAAAAAGCCAAGCAAGAAAAATATGGTAGACCTAAGACGAAAGGTCAGAAACTAAAAAAGAAGAAATAAAAAAAAGGCTTTCGTCAATTGACGAAAGCCTTTTTTGAAATGTTCTAATTTTAATCTTTGATTAAAGTATATCCTGGGTATTTCTTGATGTCAAACACAAACTTCGTATCCTCAATTGTTGGATTTGATTGAAACTTTGTAAGGGTATATGTCATTACCGTTCCATCCTTTGCTTTCATAATAGCCTTCTTCAATTCATTAGAAGTCTTGGAAATATATAAAATGATAGTGTGATAGTCAACCTTCGCTGGATTCTTTGGGTATAAATAAATCATGTGAACAACCTCATTGTTTAATTTATCTTCTTTTTCGTATTTGTTTTTAAAGCCACTTTCCCAAATTGTCATTAATTTTTTAGGATTCATCCCTTCATCTCCAGCTTCATTGGCATCTGTTTCATATACAGACTTTTCTTCTTTTACAATTGTCCAAGATTTAATTCCATTAGAGATGATAGTATTGTCGCCATATGAAGCATAGAATTTATCACCTTTTACCCAACCTTTGCCTGTTTCACTTTCATTTGAACCGTTTGTTGCATTTTTAATATTTGCCGTGAATTCAATGTAAAATGATTTTTGAGTCTTCATTTTTGTTGAAAGCTTATCTAAAATGCCCTGAGATTTAGCATCTTGACCAAAACTGTTAAAAGATAATAAGACTAAAAGTGTAAGAAATAATTTCATGTTCGTTTGTTTTCGGTGCAAATATCAGAAATTGTGCCAAATAAAAAATATTAAATTCAACTTAATTAGCAGAATTAAGAAGCGATTTCAATGTTTCTAAGTCAATATCGTGATTACCATCGTAAATTGAAGATATAAATCCAGCGGAATTGTAACAGTCAATAAGTTCATTTCTTTGATTTTCGGAATAAAATTCATCCTCTTTTCCAATTACAAAAAATCTATTTCGAGAATTGGAATTAACCAATTCTTCTTTAACGATTAAATCTGGAGGGAAGACAGCAGCCCAAATGATTAATTGATCAATTTTTATTCTACTCTTATGAAACCATCTTAATGCAGTTGCTCCTCCTTGCGAAAAACCTAATAGAATTATCTTTTCAAATTGATGTTTTGCTGCCAATTCATCAGCTAATTGATTCAGCCAATTTAAATTATCTGAAATATCATTGTCCCTATCTTCTTTTGTCATCCAAGAAGCACCAACTCGACCTGAAGAACCTTTTAAATAAAAACGGTGCATTCCTTCTGGTGCAACAATGAAACAATCATTTTGTAAATTCTCAAATTTTCGAATAAAATATTCTGATAATTGACCGTAACCATGAAGTGCATAAATAATAGTTTTTGCAGTTTCAGGATTTCCAATTGTTGAATATCGAAAAGTTTTAGTTGATTTGAGGAATCCTTGCATTTAGATTAGTATATTTTATTTTGTAATTCTCTGTTAGCTATTTGATTTTACCATGCAAAGTTATACTTTTGATTGTGCGAAAACTAGTCTCATTTAGTTTATTGATTCTTTTAACTTTTCAAATCATCGGATTTGTAGGTTATTTTGAATTTGCACATTATCAATTAAAAAAGGAAATCAAATCTCAATTAAAACAGGGAGTATCTAAAGATAAACTCGTAATCTTTGATTTTAATTCAAATCAATTAAAAGAGCTTGTTTGGTTGGAGAAAAATGAGTTTGATCTGAATGGTAATCTTTATGATGTTGTTAGGAAGTCAAACTCAAATGGAATAACTCATTTAGAATGTATTTCGGATAAACAAGAAAAAGTGCTTTTTGCAAAATTGAATCAGAATGTTTCCTCAAATTTGTGTGATGATAATCAACATAAACCAGTTTCTAGTTTATTTAAATTATTTCAAACGCCTGCTTTGCTATCGAATATTAATGTTGATATTAATATTATTTCTTCAAAAGAAAACAACACGTGGACTTTCATTTATTTGGATCTTTCATCCATTAAGTCTATTCAAATAGATTCTCCACCACCACAAATTTCTTAGTAATTCTAGCTCAGAATCTAACAAGATTCTGCAATTATTAATTATAAAGAAATTTCTTATGAAAAAAATAGGCTTGCTTATGTTTTGCCTCTCGACACTATTTATGTCACAGGCACAGTCAATTACTATAATTGACCAAAATTCACTTCAACCAATTGAAAATGTTGAGGTTTATAAATTAAATGAAAATACACTGATTACCAAATCTAATCAATCTGGAATTGTTGTTCTAACTGGTATACAAGGAGCTCAAATATTGGTTTTTTTAAACGCAATGTATAGTCCAATTACCATTTCCTTGGATCAAATTAAAGCGCAAGGAAATAGTTTGAAAATGTCAGAAAACATCAATTCTATAAATGAAATTGTTGTGTCGGCAAGTAAATTTGAAGAACAACGAAAAGATGTGTCCCAGAAAATACAAGTTTTACGAGCTTCTGAAATTCAAACAATGAATCAAAGTTCAACCGCTGATGTAATGTCGAATACTGGAAACGTATTTGTTCAAAAAAGTCAACTTGGAGGTGGAAGTCCAATCATCCGTGGTTTTGAAACAAACAAAGTTTTAATGGTTGTTGATGGTGTGAGAATGAATACGGCTATTTATAGAGCTGGACACGTCCAAAATATTATCACCTTAGATAATGCTATGATGGAAAGAGTTGAGGTGATTTTCGGACCTGGATCCGTTGTTTATGGATCTGATGCTTTAGGTGGAGTCATGTCCTTTACGACAAAAAACCCTTTATTATCAACTGATGGAAAAATTAAAGTTAAAGCTGGCGCCTTCACACGTTATATGTCTGCAAATAAAGGGTACGCAGCAAATGCTAATATTTCGGTTGGAGGTAAAAAGTTTGGTTCTTTGACGTCTTTTACATACTCTAATTATGGTGATCTGCGTCAAGGCGCTAATCGTGAGCCATCAGTTGGGAATTTCGGTTCTCGTCCTTGGTATGTTGAACGAGTTGATGGCAAAGATTCTGTTTTTGTGAATGCAGATACGAATGTTCAAGTAGGATCAGGTTATACTCAAATTGATGTAATGCAAAAATTCTTGTTACAACAAAGTTCAACAGTGAAGCATTTGGTGAATTTACAATATTCAACTTCTTCAAATGTACCACGTTATGATCGTTTAACGCAAACTTCGGGTGGTACAGCAAAATATGCTGAATGGAATTACGGTCCTCAAAATAGATTGTTAGCCTCTTATACATTGGAATTATCTAAGTCAAATAAGATGTATGATAACGCACGTTTTATTTTGGGTTACCAGCAGATTGAAGAGAGCCGTATTGACAGAAAGTTTAATACGGTAAATCAAAATAACCGTTTTGAAAACTTGGATATTATTACTTCTAATCTTGATATGGCAAAGAAAATCGGAAAGCACGAATTTCGTTATGGATTAGAAGGTTGGTACAATAAAGTTAATTCAACAGCTTTCACAAAAGATATTGCAACTAATATAGAATCTCCTATAGATACGCGTTATGCGTCGGGTGGCGCAAAAATGAATTCAATTGCCGTTTATGCAACGCACACATGGGAAATTACAGACAAAGTAATCTTAAATGATGGCTTGCGTTTTTCAAATGTTGGATTGAATGCTAAATTTACAGACACAACCTTCTTTAATTTCCCTTTTAAAGAGGCGAAACAGAATAATTCAGCATTAACGGGTAATTTAGGTGTAGTTTATATGCCATCAGAAGATTGCCGCATTACCGCTTTAGTTTCGACTGGATTTAGAGCACCAAACGTTGATGATTTAAGTAAAGTTTTTGAATCAACAGCTGGTAATATTACTGTTCCGAATGCAAACTTAAAACCTGAATATACTTACAATGGTGAAGTTGGAATTTCAAATACTTTTGGAAATATATTAACTTTTCAAGCAACAGGTTATTATACACTTTATAGAAATGCGTTAACAACTCAAAATTTCACATACAATGGACAGGATTCTATTATGTATGCTGGAACATTGAGTAAAGTTGTCGCAACTACAAATGCGAGCAAAGCATACTTATATGGTTTGGAATTAAATATGAATGCAAAGTTGAATAATAACGTTACAGCTTATGCAACTTATAACTATACGTATGCGCGCATTGTTACTGATTCAATTGCAATTCCGTTAGATCACATTCCGCCAATGTTTGGTAAGTTTGGTTTTCAAATTCACCAAAACAAATTCAGAGCTGACTTATTTGTGAACTACAGTACAATGAAAAAAATAGCTGAATTTAGTCCGTCAGGAGAAGATAATGAAGCATATGCGTTGCCGCAAGGAATGCCATCTTGGTATACTGTAAATGTTCGATTAGGATATCAGTTTAACAAATTTGTTGGTCTGCAAGTGGCATGTGAAAACATTTTGGATAAAAATTATCGTCAGTTTGCATCTAATATTTCTGCACCAGGCCGTAATTTTATTTTGACGTTAAGAGGAAACTTTTAAGGAAATAAATTTTTATAAAAGGAAAGGCGACAATAAATTGTCGCCTTTCTTAATTCTACTTCATGTTCTTTTTTTGTGTCATATATTTACCTTGATCTGGATGATAGAAAAATCGGTAAACAATTTCATCACTTTCCTTTAAAACAGGATTGTATTTGTACATGTCAACATCTTTTGTTGGTTGAATCAATGTAGCTTTTTTTACCAAAATATCTTTTACCATTCCCATTGTTCCATCAGTATAATCAAAAGTGTACGCTTCTGAAACATCACTCTTCAAACCATCAAAATTTTTCCATTGAAATACGCGTCTTGGAATATGGTTAGAAACAGTATAATAATCTTTGTAAGAAGCATTTAATATCCTGAAATCAACTAAAATATCTTTATACGAATCTGATTGAATATTTTCAAAAGTAATTTTTAATTCAGCTAAAGCACTTGAAGGAATTGCAATTGGCGGAGAAATTTTATTTAATCCTCCATCAAAATAAAAGATATAATTGTAATTACCCATAAAACCCAAGTCTGCTTGTTTAGCAGTTTTTTTTGATGTTGAAGCTTCTTCTAATGCAAAATCAACTCTATTTAAAGTGATAATTGCATCTATTTTCTCATCTTCATCTAAATGTGCTTTATAAATATGATAGGAATATTTCTCAGTAGCTGGAATTGATAATTGACTTTCTAAATGACGTTTAGCCATTTGTTCAACTGTTTGATTTTCTTCAGCTTTTGGAACTGTTTTTTCACTTTTTTCTTTTGGTTCTTCGTTGCAAGAAAAAAACAATAAAATGACTATTAAAAATAAAAAATGGTTGTTTTTCATAGAAACAAAGATAAGCGAAGAAATTAATTTATTTAAAAACAATTTACATGAAAATAGTAAATTTGAAGAATGGAGATGTATTTAGAAAAATCGTGGGAATTTGCGTTGAATGAAGAATTTCAAAAGCCCTATTTTTTAGATTTGATGGAATTTATAAATTCAGAATACACTGCAAATGTGGGAGCAATATTCCCTTCCAAATCAACTATTTTTCAAGCGTTAAATCTTTGTCCAATTGAGAATGTGAAAGTTGTTATTATTGGTCAGGATCCTTATCCTACGAAAGGTCATGCGCATGGTTTGTGTTTTTCTGTTGAAAGGAACATTAAACCTTTCCCAAAGAGTTTAATAAACATATTCAAAGAAATTGAAAACGATTTGAATGTAACTATTCCTGAAAACGGTAATTTAGAAAGATGGGCAGAACAAGGTGTTTTATTATTGAATTCTGTTTTAACGGTTGAAGAAGGTAAAGCGGACAGTCACTCAAAAAAAGGTTGGGAAAAATTTACAGATACAATTATTCAAAAACTAAACGAACAAACCGAAGGTGTAGTTTATTTGCTATGGGGTTCAAAAGCCCAAGAAAAAGCTCATAAAGTGAATACTGAGAAGAATCTCATTTTAAAATCAGTCCATCCTTCTCCTTTGTCCAGTTATCGAGGCTTTTTTGGATGTAAACATTTTAGCCAAACCAATGAATATTTGATGAAAATGAATAAAGAACCAATTATTTGGTAATTTTTCGCTGAAACTTCCAACTAAAAAAGTGTTTGCTTATCTTTGCCAGCAATGGAATTAAAAAATGATCTAATTTTAAGAGCTGCTCGAGGGGAATCTATAGAAAGATATCCTGTTTGGCTTATGAGACAAGCTGGTAGAATCTTACCTGAATACCGTGCTGTTCGTTCTAAATTATCTGGATTCAAAGAATTGGTTGAAACGCCAAAGTTTGCTGCTGAAGTTACAGTGCAACCTGTTGATCTTTTGGGTGTAGATGCCGCAATCATCTTTTCAGATATTTTAGTTGTTCCTGAAGCAATGGGCTTAGAATATCAAATGTTGGAAGCAAAAGGTCCGTGGTTTGAAAAAACAATTAGAACTGATGAAGGTTTAAAATATGCTGAAACAAATTTTGATATCGAAGATCGATTGGGTTATGTCTTAGAAGCTATCAAAATCGCGAACAAAGAATTGGATGGGCGTGTTCCTTTAATTGGTTTTGCTGGAGCTCCATGGACAATCTTTTGTTATATGGTGGAAGGACATGGTTCAAAAACTTTTTCTGAGTCACGGAAGCTATTATATACTAATCCAGTTTTGGCACATGAGTTGCTAAGTCGAATCACTGATGTCACAATTCAGTATTTGAAAGCACAAGCTGCAGCAGGTGCGCATATGTTACAAATTTTCGACTCTTGGGCTGGAATTTTAGGAACGGAACAATATGCTGAATTTGGATTGAAATACATAGATAGAATTGCGAACGCGATAAATGAAGTTCCTTTGACAATTTTTGCAAAAGGTGCAATTACTTCAGTTTCAGCAATTGCAAAATTAAAGTGTAATACGATTGGTTTGGATTGGAACATGAATAGTGTTGAAATTCGAAATGAAATTGGCGAAAACAGGACGTTACAAGGGAATTTAGATCCTTGTGTATTGTATTCTTCACACAATGAAATTCAGAATTTGACAATAAATATGTTAGATTCGTATAAAAGTAAAAGACATATTGTAAATTTGGGGCACGGAGTGTATCCAGATATTGATCCTGAGAAGGTTAAAACGTTTATAAAAACAGTAAAAGATTATGAAATACAGTTCTAATAATTTAAGAAGAATTAGTTCAATTATGTTAATTGGATTAACAACAATGACCTCTTTTGCGCAGCAAGGAGAAAATTTGATTCCTAATGGTAGTTTTGAAGCAACTGATGGAAAAGTTAAGAAATTAGGAGGTATAACAAGTGCTACAGGCTGGACATCACCAACAGGAATGCGTGCGGATTTATTTACACCAAGTAAATCTCCCGAAATTAATACGCCATTGAATGTTTATGGTAAAGAAGATGCACGTGAAGGTTCAAATTATGCTGGATTTACTGCACTTTCTGTTGGAAATAAAGTTCCGCGTTCCTACGTAATGGTAAAATTGGACGCTCCAATGAAAAAGGGAATGAAATACTGCGTGAAATTTTATGTTTCCTTAGCAGAGGCGTCAAAATATTCATCGAATAAAATTGGTGCAAATTTCTCTAAAAAAGATTTTGCAACTGAAGACAAAACGAGTATTATAGACGTTGCACATGTTTTACATCCGGACAACGACACAAAAACAATCACTCAACAATTCAGTTGGGAAGAAATCTGCGGCACATATACAGCTGAAGGAGGTGAGAAATATATGACAATAGGTAATTTCTATGCGGATGATAAAACAAAGAAAGAAACAAATAAAAAATCAAAAGATATAAAAGCTACTCAAATTATTTCTGCGTATTACTATTTAGATGAGGTTTCAGTTACGTTGATCAACGATGGTTTAAAATGTGATTGTTTAATTGAAGAAACGGTAAATGAATTTTCTGGGACAATATATCAAAAAGCAATAATACTAAATGATAAAATGACTGTTAATCAAAAAATTGAAGCGCAACAAATGTTTTTTGCTTTCGGGAAAGCAAATTTAACTCCAGTTGGTGAAGAAACGTTGAATTTTTTGTTGGAACAATTGAAAGCGAATCCTACCTTGAAGTTAGAAATAATGGGATATAGTGATAAGCAAGAAGATTCTGTTGCTATTGAAAAACCTCTATATGCTGATATGTCTTCAAAACGTGTGAATCTAATTTATAATTATTTAACTGACAATGGAATTGCCGCTGCTCGATTGATTTCTTCTGCAATGGGAAGTGAAGAGCCAAACACTGAAATAAATGAAAACGATGATGCCGATTTATCAATGGCTAAAAACAGAAGAGTTTTCTTTAAAGTAAGATAATATCATCAAAAATTAAGAGAGAGGTCGTTCGTCAATAGATGAATGACCTTTTTTTATTTAAATTTTTTCAGCGCTTGGTAAACTTCATGAGTTGGCAATCCAACTACATTGTTGTAAGAACCTTCAATTCGTTGTATAGCTGCAGCACCAATCCATTCTTGAATTCCATATGAACCTGCTTTATCAAATGGTTTGAATTGTTCAACATACCGTTCTATTTCGTCCTTAGATAATGGTAAAAACGACACGGTTGTTGTCGTCTGAAATTGTATTTTCTTTTCATTTGAAGCTATTACAACACCTGTAATAACTAAATGATCTCTTCCTGAAAGTTTTTCCAACATAGAAATTGCCTCAGCATGATCAATTGGTTTTCCTAAAATAACATCATCTATTATCACAACAGTATCAGCACAAAGAATTATTTCATCTTCCTTTAATTCAATAATCAATTCCTGTGCTTTTTTGTTTGCAATAAACAAAGCAACTTCATTTGAATTTAGCGTATTAGGGAATGATTCGTCCGTTTCTTTTGTTCGAATTTCATATTCAAACCCAAGTGATGATAATAATTCTTTTCTACGAGGTGATTTTGAACCTAAAATAAGTTTCATAAATAGAAATAAGCGATGTAAAATGTTGCTAAAACGCCAAATAACATTGATATTTTTATCAACGCGTCGTATAATTTTAAGCGTTTGTTTTTGTCAACGTAAATTAGAACAACTACAAATAGGTTTATGAGTGCAGCTATACCAAAAGGAACTGTCGCTAGATAAAAAGGAGTACTAGCAATCATTTCATTGAATTTCGAATAACTCATCCAAAAGTAGAATAAAGGAAGAAAAAGTAGTATTACACTAACTATTCTCAATGAATTCATTTGACCAATTTGCATTGGTAATGATTTGACATAGATTAATTTATCTCCTTCAATATCTTGAGCATCTTTAACGATTTCACGTGCAAAATTTTGGATAAAAGCAAAAATAGAAAGTAAATAAATAACCCTGAAATCAATTATTGCAACCCAGGAATCTGAATTAAATTCAGAATGTTCCAAATGATACGTATTGCCAACCTTATAGTAGATAACAACTAAAATGGGAATTAATGCTGTTAAAATTGCTATTAATAGATTTCCAGTGAGGATTTTTCTCTTGAAAAGCATACTGTAAAACCACAAGGCATTAATTGATAATAAATGGATAAAAACAAACCATAGTGATTGATATTTTATGCTTAAATAAATAGCAATACTGAAAGCAATTCCGTTAAAAGTCCAATGGGTAAGAATTGCCCACCTTCTGCTAATATGCTTTGTAATGATAAGCTTTTCAGGTTTGTTGATTCTATCAGCTTTTACATCAAAGTAATCATTGATAATATTTCCAGCTGCTGCAATTAATACTGTAGAAAAGACTAACAAGAAAAAATCTATTTGATTATCGTCAATTTTTTGAAAATAATTGACGGTTCGAATATAAAATTGAACTCCATACATTGTTAAAACAATGATTGCAAGATTAATCGGACGTATTAATTTAATGAAATACACTATAATATTATTTTATATTCAGTTCTACGATTTGATTGATGAGCAGCTTCTCTTTCTTGTTCAATTGAAAGTTTCGAAATTTCACTATCAACAATGACCGGTTTTGTTTCGCCATAACCTTTAAAAGAAATTCTTTTTGCCTCAATTCCTTTAGCAATTACATAGTCATAAACTGCTTTAGCACGGTCATTCGATAGTTTCAAATTTTCTTTATCGTCTCCTCTTGTATCCGTATGTCCACCAATTTCAATGGACAAGGTAGAGTTATTTACTAAAAAGTCAAACAGTTTATTCAATTCTACAAATGATTCAGGACGTAAAGTTGATTTTCCTAAATCAAAAAATACATTTGCCAAAAGAGTAGGAGTGCTGTTTGTAATTGGCACCATAGGAACATCCATATGAATTGCTTCTAATCCATTCGGATTTGTCATGTTGAAGTTTTGTGAGAAGAAAGTATACCCCGGGTATGACACATTTAAAGCATACTCTTTATTCAAAGGCAATGAAACCATAAATTCACCTGTTAATTTATCTGCTTCTGAAACAATAACTTCCGTTCCAGTTTTGATGTCAATCAATTGGAATTTTCCTGGTACAGGATTTTTATTCGTAACATCATAAACCATTCCTTCAAAGTAAAGGGTCTTTGTTGGTCTAAATTCTTCTGGCATTTCAAAATAATAAATATCTAAATCACCAAATCCACCTTTTCTATCAGAAGCAAAAAATGCTATTTCTCCATCTGCTGTAACCATTAAGGAATTCTCATCATACATTGTATTGATTGGATAACCTAAGTTTTCTGGCTTTCCCCAATTACCTTTCGTATCCATTCGAGAAACAAATAAATCAGAACCACCCATTCCAGTATGACCTCTAGAAGCGAAGTACAAGGTTTTTCCGTCGGGATGAATTAGTACAGATTCTTCATGAAATGGGGTATTAATGACGTCTGATAATCTTTCTGGAGTGCTCCAAGTTCCATTACTTAACAGTTTCGACATGTAGATATCAGAATTATTTGTGTCGTTTCTACCTCTTAACCCTCTTATAAAGTACAAGGTTTTACCATCTGCTGAAAGGGAAGGTTGTGTCTCCCAATGTGAAGAGTTAACATTTCCAGGCAGATTAATTGGGTTCATCCATTTGGTTCCCAATTTTTTCGTGTAAAATAAATCGCAACTTCCTTTTCCTGTTCTTCCTTCACCATAATTTTCACCGCTTCCATCTGGACAAGCAACAAATACTAGGGATCTACCATCTGCACCAATAGTTGGAGCGCCTTCATTGTTAATTGTATTGACATTCATAGGCATCGGAATAGCCTTCCCCCAAATTCTATTTGATAATTCAGAAACGTAAAAGTCTTCTTGTTCTTTCATCGGACCGAGAACACGATCATCGTCTATTCGTCGCGTAAATAAAATCGTTTTTCCGTCAACAGTTATTGTTGGGAAATATTCTGGATCGGCAGTATTTATTCCTGCACCAACATTTATTGGATTAAAAGTTCTGGGATTTTTTATTGATTTTATGGCAAACTCACAATTGTCGCGAATTCCGTACGCTTGATTTACCAAATCTTGATTCGCATTTCTGTTTCGAACGAAAATATCAATGTTTGTAATACTTTTCTCATACTCTCCAACAGCTTGCTGCAGATTTGCTAAATAGAAAAAAGTACTTCCTGAAGGGCTATGATTTGGGTTGATTGATAACGCAGCTTCGTAGTGAGCTATAGCATTTGGATAATCGCCAATTATTTCACAATACTCTCCAGCAAACATATGCGCTTCCCAAAATGAAGGGTCTTTTTCTATTGCCTTATTTAAAAAGTCTATTCCAGCTCTATAATTGGGTTGACGAGTAATCGGATCAAGAGTTTCTCCAGGAGCATTTTTGCCTTGTTCAAACAATTTTATCGCTTTTTTATTGGAAGAAGAATATTTTACTTGAGCATTTGAGCAAGCTGCAATGAAAAATAAACTCAGAAAGAAAAGTGCTTTTTTCATACTTATGGAATATTCATGAATTTATGTGTTTGTAAAGAAATTCGCCATTTGGGATTTTTTTTCACAAAATCAATGATCGTTGGCAAAAACCGTTCCTGTTTTGACCATTCAGGTTGAAGGTATAATTTACAATTTGAGTCAACTTTTGAAGCATGCATTTCTGCCCATTCAAAATCCGATGGGTGGTTTATAATGATTTTTAATTCGTTCGCTTTTTGATATGCTTCTTCTATTGGTTCTTTAAATTTCTTTGGTGAAAAGCAATACCAATCGATGGCTCCAATCAACTTATACGTCCCAGATGTTTCAATAGCCACTTCTATTTCATGTTTTTTTAGCCGGTTAATCAGTGCAGTTAAATCATACATCGCAGGTTCACCACCTGTTATAACAACGAAATTCGTACTAGATGTAACAACTTCTTTTTCAAGAAAATCTAAGGTAACTAAAGGATGTTCATTTACATCCCAACTTTCTTTAACATCGCACCAAACACAACCAACATCACAACCAGCTAAACGTATAAAAAAAGCAGCTCTTCCAGAATAAAATCCTTCCCCTTGGATGGTGTAGAAATATTCCATTACTGGTAAAACGGAAGTTGTGTCAATGTCTTTAACCTGCATGAAACAAAAATAAGACTAATTTATCGATGAGTAACGATTAATGTCTCGAACATTTAATTCAATGCGCCCACGATCGTTTGCTTCAAAATTTCTTTCAAATTTCACATTTTCCAACCATGAGAATGTTCCGGGGAATTCCCAGCAATATGTTCAATTCCAATTTTGAGATATGTTGAGCTGAAAATTTAATTGAGAATAATAAATTCCCCATTAAAACGAAACTAAACAAAACCAATG
>CANITF010000019.1 GCA_947470515.1 Flavobacteriales bacterium | reverse complement strand
CTATTTGTTTTTGTTCTCACATGGATACAGCTCCAGATTGCAGCGGTACAGATGTGAAACCAATTATTCATAGAAACTATAATGGTGATCCAATTACGCTTCCTGACGACACAACTCAAGTAATTACAACTGAAAAACATCCTTATCTACTAGAAAAAATAGGCGATGATATAATTACTGCTAGTGGATTAACTTTATTAGGTGCTGATGACAAAGCAGGGATTGCAATAATCATGGATTTTGCAAATTATATAATAGCAAATCCAGCAATTCCGCATGGTCCAATCAGAATTTTATTCACACCTGATGAAGAAGTTGGACGTGGCGTAGAGCAATTGGAAATGAAAAAACTAAATGCGGATTACGGGTATACATTAGATGGCGCAAAATTAGGTGAAATAGAAGATGAATCGTTTTCTGCAGATGCTGTGAAAGTTACTATTCACGGAGTAAGTGCGCATCCAGGTTATGCAAAAAATAAAATGCAAAATGCGTTGAAAATTGCATGTGAATTTATTACTACACTTCCAAAAGATAAATGGTCACCAGAAACTACTGAGCACCGTGAAGGATTTGTTCACCCATTGACAATTGAGGGTGGATTGGAAACTGCAACTGTTACTTTTATTATTCGTGATCATCTAACAGAAAAGCTTACGGAATATGAAAACCGTTTAGAATCCATCTTGAAAATGGTAATGGAACAGTATAACGGTGCTACATATGAATTTGAAATTACGGAGCAGTACCGAAATATGAAAGAAGTGCTACGTTCTGTTCCATTTGTTACTGATTATGCTATTCAAGCAATGGAAAAAGCAGGAATAACCGCAAAACCGACAATTATACGTGGCGGAACAGATGGCTCTCGACTTTCGTTTATGGGCTTACCTTGTCCGAATATATTTACTGGTGAAATGGCAATTCATTCACGTCACGAATATGTAAGTATTCAAGACATGCAAAAATCAGTAAAAACATTGGTTGAATTAGTTCAAATCTGGGAACAACATAAAAATTAATGGATTACAAACTCATCATAAAAGACATTCAAGCCAAAAAATTGGAGAAAATTTATTTTCTTCATGGGGAAGAAGCATATTTTATTGATGAAATCACAAAAGCAATTACTGAAAATGCCCTTGAGGAACATGAAAGAGATTTTAATCAGGTAATTATTTACGGAAAAGACGCCGAGCCATTGAGTTTAATGTCAGAATTGAAAAATTATCCGATGATGGCTGCTCGAAAATTGGTAATTTTAAAAGAAGCGCAAGATTTTAAACAGATGGACGATCTGGAATCTTATTTTGAACATCCTTCTGACACAACCATTTTTGTGGTTAATTACAAATACAAAACATTTGATGCACGTAAAAAGCTGATGAAGTTTGCAACGACAAATGGAATCGTTTTTAAGTCAGAAAAAGTAAAAGACTATCAATTAGGAAGTTGGATTGAATTCTATTTAAAAACACTTGGATTTAAGATTACATCAAAGGCAAGTATGCTTTTATCTGAATTTCTTGGAAACGATTTAGGTCGAATAGTGAATGAAATTGATAAACTGGCGATTCTCATTGAAAAAGACACCACTATCAATGATATTCACATCGAAGAGAATATTGGAATTTCAAAAGATTACAACGTTTTCGAATTGAATAACGCTCTGGCTGTGAAAGATGTAGCGAAAGCTTTTAAAATTGTAGATTATTTCGCTCATAACCCAAAAGCAACAGATATTATAGTTGTAATTTCAACCGTCTTCAATTATTATTCTCGTTTGATGCGCGTGCATTTTTTACAACATAAATCGAAAGAGGCAGTTGCAACTGCGCTAAAAGTTCATCCTTTTGTTGCTGGAGAATTAATCAATGCCACAAAGGTTTACAATCCAAAGAAAATTGCCATCAACATTGCTATTTTGCATGAATTTGATTTAAAATCAAAAGGCGTTGGCGATACTGGTGCTTTTTCTCAAGGAGATTTAATGAAAGAAATGGTTTATCGATTATTACACTGATGCATTTATTCTACGATCCAACGATTAATTCAACAGATAAAACGCACACTCTTTCGGAAGAGGAGTCAAAACATGCATGCAGAGTTTTGCGCTTAAAAGAAGGCGATGAAATTGCACTTTTAAATGGAAATGGTTTTGAGTTTCTTGCACGAATCAGTGACTCAAACCCTAAAAAATGCACAGTTGAAATCGTTTCATTTAAGGAAGAGCAAAAAAGCCCCTACGCTATTCACATTGCCATTGCACCAACAAAAAATAATGATCGAATAGAATGGTTCTTGGAAAAAGCTACTGAAATTGGCATTACCGATATTACTTTTTTATTGTGCTCCAATAATGAACGCAAACAGACCAAAGACGAACGTTTTGAAAAAATATTGATTTCAGCAATGAAACAGTCAAAACGCTTATTTCTTCCAAAATTAAATACTTTAACTCCGTTCAAAGAATTCATCTCAAAATACCCAACTGGATTAATTGCTCATTGTTACGAAGGCGCAAAAACAACAATAACTACTGATTTCAAAACGACTAATTTCCCCATATTAATAGGACCTGAAGGAGATTTCACCTTATCTGAAGTGGAATTAGCATTGCAAACTGGATACAAAACAATATCTTTAGGTGAAAATCGTTTACGAACTGAGACAGCTGGATTGTATAGTTGCATGCAGGCGAAGATGGTTTTGGAAGGAGAGGTTAGAGATAGAGTTTAGTGCGAGTGATGAGTTTATAGTTTATATCTGATAGATGAATTTACTTTGCGCCTTTGTGGTAAAAAAGTAATTAGTGCAAAGTGATGAGTTGATAGTTGATAGTTTATAACTGAGAGTTTAAAATGAAAAAAATATCTTTTATAATAACATTTTTAATAATTGGATTTATTTCAGTTGTCAATGCACAGGGAACATATCAATTGGCTGTTTTGAAATACAGCGGTGGTGGTGATTATTATGCTAACCCAACTGCTTTGCCAAATCTCATCACTTTTTGCAACCAAAATTTAGCGACAAATATTTCTGCCGATGTTCCTTATGTGGAAGTTGGAAGCCAAGACATGTTTTTGTACCCAATGATCCACATGACGGGACATGGAAATGTTGTTTTTTCTACTGCAGAGGTTGAAAACTTAAGGAATTATATGTTGGCAGGTGGTTTTTTGCATATCGATGACAATTATGGTATGGATGAGTTTATTCGGGTTGAAATTAAAAAAGTATTTCCGAATAATACACTCGTTGAATTGCCTTTTGATCATCCTGTTTTTCATCAAAAATTTGACTTTAATGGTTTACCAAAAATCCACGAACACGATGGGAAACGTCCACAAGCGTTTGGTATTATAGAAAATGGCCGTTTGGTATGTTTGTACACTGTTGAAACAGATTTAAGTGATGGATGGGAAGATCAACCTGTGCATAATGACCCACCAGAAAAGAGAAAACAAGCATTACAAATGGGTGCAAATATCTTGATGTATGCTTTTATGGACTAAAATTATTTATCGTTCGTCTATGATTCGATTTCTTTTATTTTTCCTGCTTCTTTTCATATCACGCACCTCTTTTTGTACGGTCATCCTGCCTGATATTTTCAGTGATAACATGGTCTTACAGCAAAAAAGTACCATCAAAATATGGGGAATTGCAAAGCCAAATAAACATGTCATTATCAAAGCTTCATGGACTGAAAAGGAATACAAATTCAAAACAAAAAAAGATGGTCGTTGGATTATTTCAATCGAAACACCAGTTGCTAGTTTTGAAAAGCAAAACATCACTTTTTGTGACGGAAAAACGACAACAATAAGTAATATTCTGATCGGTGAAGTTTGGTTTTGTTCTGGTCAATCGAACATGGAAATGCCCTTAACAGGCTATAAAGAACAACCAATCGATAAAGCGGAAGAAACAATTAAAAGTGGTGATCCAGAAAATGGCATCAGAATGCTAAAAGTGAAACGAAATGCACAAGAAGTTCCTGTGACATATGCTGAAGGAACCTGGATGCTAAGCTCTAGCAAAAATTTGGAGAATTTCAGCGCTGTGGCTTATTTTTATGCGTTAGAGTTGAGACAAAAGCTAAATGTTCCAATCGGAATAATCAATTCAAGTTGGGGAGGATCAAGTGTTGAAGGATGGATGAGTAAAAACTTGGTTGGCTCCTATTCTGATTATTCAAGCAATCAACCATTCGCAGATAATGAAACATATAAAAAGACATCAGTGATGTATAATGGAATGATTCAGCCATATATTAACTATGTAATTAAAGGATTTATTTGGTATCAAGGTGAATCCAATGTTGGTAGATATAAAACATATGGTGCAAAACTGAAGGACATGGTTTCACTTTGGAGGATGAATTGGGATTTAGGTGATTTACCGTTTTATATTGTGGAAATTGCACCATTTAACTATGAAAATTTTGATGAAGCATCACGATTAAGAGAACAACAATTTCAAGCTTCACAACAAATAAAAAATTGTGGGATTGTAAACACAAACGACCTCATTAGAACTGATGAGATTGACATTATTCATCCTTCCCAAAAAGAACCTGTTGGAAAAAGATTGGCCAATTTGGCGTTAAACCAAACGTATGGAATTGACACTATTTGTGCGAAAAGCCCAAACTATAAATCATATGAAATTCAAGATAATCAGGTTATTCTTCATTTTGAAAATGTATTTGATGGTTTCAAACCAGATTCACTTTACGTTGGTTTTGAAATCGCTGGAAATGATCAAGTATTCTACCCAGCAAATGCAGTGTTAAATTCAAACAACACAATAGCTTTAAGTTCCGATCAGGTATTAAATCCTATTGCTGCGCGCTACTGTTTTCACAATTTCGCTATTGGAAATATCTATAATAGTTGTGGCTTGCCTTTGTTTGGTTTTAGGACGTATAATTGGTGAACGAATAATGAAACGCACGAAATTCACGTCATGTAGAAACGCGATGCATCGCGTTTCTACATGACGTGAATTGTTACATACGTTCCGGAACCCTTACCCCTAATAATCTCATTGCTGAATTAATCACTTTTGCAACATTCACACTCATAACTAAACGCATGTGTTTTGTGATTTCATTCTCTTCAATTAAAATTGGAATAGTTTGATAAAAATTGTTGTATGTTTTGACAAGTTCGTATGTGTAATTCGCAATCACAGCTGGAGATTGCTCTTTAGCTGCTTCTTCAATGACACTTGGGTATTCAACCAACAATTTGATGATTTCTTTTTCTACATCTTCAATTTTCTTACAATCCGTTGTCTGATCCAAATTCAATGATGCAGATTTTGTCAACAACGACTTGATTCGAGCATGTGTGTATTGAATAAAAGGACCAGTATTTCCATTCAATTCAATCGATTCATCTGGATTGAACATCATGCGTTTTTTAGGGTCAACTTTCAATAGGTAATATTTCAAGCCACCCATTCCTATCAAGTTGAACAAGTCATTTTTCTCATTTTCAGACATCCCTTCCAAATGACCTCGTTCTTTTGTCATTTCTGTTGCTTTATCAACAACTTCTTGCATCAAATCATCCGCATCAACAACCGTTCCTTCACGAGATTTCATTTTTCCTGTTGGTAAATCTACCATTCCATAAGAAAGGTGGGAACAATTTTTCGCCCATGTGTAACCCATTTTTTCAAGAATCAAAAACAACACTTTAAAATGGTAATCTTGCTCATTTCCAACAGTGTAAATCATCCCATCTAATGCTGGATAATCGTTAAAACGGTCAATTGCAGTTCCGATATCTTGTGTCATGTAAACGGCTGTTCCATCTGAACGTAAAACAAGTTTTTCATCCAAACCATCAGCAGTTAAATCAATCCAAACAGAACCATCTTCTTTTTTGAAGAAAACGCCTTTTTTCAAACCTTCTAACACAATATCTTTTCCAAGTAGGAACGTTTCTGACTCATAATATAATTTATCAAAATCAACGCCCATTGCTTTGTACGTAACGTCAAAACCTGCGTAAACCCAATTATTCATCGTTGTCCACAATAAATAAACTTGTGGATCACGCGCTTCCCACTTAATCAGCATGTCTTTTGCTTCACGCATCAAATTTGTTTCATTTTTAGCTAGATCTTTGATTTTTTCATCCAAGCCTTTTACAGCTTTTTCGTCCTTTCCTGCTTTTGCTTCTTCTAGTCGGTTGAATTCAGTTTTAATATCCTCTGAAAAATGAGTGAAATCGCCTGATTCCCAGCCAGTAATTATTGTTTTCGCTTCAGCATTGAATTGTTGATCAAATATCACATAATACTTTCCAACTAATTTGTCCCCTTTTGAACCTGTATTTTGTGGTGTTTCTCGCTCCCCTTTTTCATTTAATGGCGAAAATTTCTCCCACGCCAACATGCTTTTACAAATATGAATTCCACGGTCATTGATGACTTGTGTCTTTATCACAGAATGACCATTCGCTTTCAATATTTCTGAAACAGCATATCCTAAAAAGTTATTTCTTAAATGGCCAAGATGCAGCGGCTTATTGGTGTTTGGCGACGAATATTCAACCATAATTAATGGCTTAGAATTTTCTTTAGCATAGCCGTAAGTTGCTTCTTGATGAATACCATTCAATTTTGAGATCCAAAATTCAGGTGATATCACAAAATTTAAAAAACCGCTAACTACCTCATATTTTAGAATAGAACTATTTTGTTCCATTAGAAATTTACCAATTTTATCTCCAGCTTCAAGTGGTGAGCATCTTAGCAATTTTACAAAAGGAAAAATTACAAGTGTCAAATCTCCTTCCACCTCTTTGCGGGTTTTTTGAAATTGAATTAATTGCTCTTCTACTTGTAAACCAAACAATTCATTCGAATGTTTTAAGAGTATTTCCTTTAAATTTTGTTCCATTCTATTTTACTTCTTTATTGTTTGGACCAAACTTTCAATTAAATCAAAAGCAACTTCGGCCATTTTATTTTTCTTTTCATCCAAACACGGATTTACTTCTACAAATTCTACACAAACAACTTTTGGTGATTGACATAAACCATTCAAAATTTGTTCAGCTTGAACTGGTAATATCCCATTCGCTACTGGTGTTCCCGTGCCGTATGATGTTGCCTTTGGATCCATTGAATCTACATCAAATGAAATGTAAATCAAATCACATGAATTTAATTGTTCCAATGCTTTTTCGACAACTGTTTCAATACCTTTTTCATTGATTTCTTCAACCGTAAAATTCTTGATTTTCAATCTTTCAATAAGCGCTGTTTCTTGTGATTCGAGATCACGAACGGCCATCAAAATCAAATCCTCGGGTTTTACTTTTGCACCTTCAAAACCAATGTTCTTTAATTTTTCCCATAGTGCAACAGTTTCCGTTGGCACATCGTTTATTTTACAAACTAGATTATCCTCTCCAATCACCGTGCTCAAAGGCATTCCATGCATATTGCCTGAAGGAGTTGTATAAGGCGTATGTAAATCTCCGTGTGCGTCAATCCAAATAACGCCTAATCTTTTATTTGGGAAAGCTTTCTTGATTCCAGCAATAGTTCCACCAGCAGAACCGTGATCTCCCGCCAAAATAAAAGGAAATTTATCGTTCAACAATTCAGTTGAAACGGTTTGTGACAAAGCTGAATAGATGTTAATTAAACCTTCAATTCGTTTTGCAAAAGGATGTTTCACCGGTTGGTCCAACAAGTTGTTATACGCTGGGATTTCCAACATTTCAAATCCATTGAAAAAAGTACTATTTTTTGCTCTTGCAGCAGTAAAAATTGCATCTGGACCTAAAGAAGCGCCTCTTGTTCCTGCTGTTATTTCCGATCGATTAACGATGAATGTGATTTCTTTTTTCATACATACTAATGTGATGCAAAATTAGCATATTTAATGAAATCAAAAAAGTGAAATAAATTAGTTTCTTGAACATGAAATTATGATTTTAATTTCCAAAAAATACAATCTATTTTTCACTCAACTTTGCAATTTAGCAAAATAGCAATATTACGTAGAATGTCTGAATTCATTGAGATTCAGCGGTACATTGCACAATTTCCTACTCACTTTCTAAAGCCCATCATCTTTTAAATACCCTGCAATACAAAATACCTGACATTCGAATTATCGATTGGTAACCGAACTATTCAAACTACGTTAATTCAACAATTGATAATTATTAGGAAATCTTCCTTACTTTCGAATTTTAAAACAAGAACATGCGCTTTCTATTTTCACTTTTATTGCTCGTTTCAACAATTACTTTTGGTCAAAAACAGGAAGGTTTTGTTGGTAAATTGACTTATTCAGTTCAAATAGTTGACACTGGACTTCAAACAATGATCCCAGTTAGAGAAATGGTGATTTACACCAACGATACCTTGTTGAGAATCGAAAATGAAACCGATCAGCTTGGAATGCAAGTCGTTATTAAACACATGGCTTTGAACAAATCCTATTTGTTATTGCATACTCCTGTTGCGAATTATGCTATTCAAACAGATCATAGTATTGAGAAAGTTGATACCTTTCCTTACACCTTCAAAAAGAAATTCGGGCGGACTAAAATTTGTGGATGGAAAGCAAATAAATTAATGGTTAAACATGCTAATTTCTCCGAAGAAATGGAATTTCTATATTTCAAAAAATTGAGTGTAAAATATTTAAATACGCTGGAAAATTTCCCGGGATTACCTGTTAAATATTATATTTCCTCAGTTGACGGAACTTATTTATACCAATTAACTGCAATTGACCGAATAGATATTGAAAAAGATTATTTCGGTATTCCTTCGGATTTTAAAAAAGTAACATTCGATCAATTTGTTGATGAAATGCTTATCCATAAGGAGCAACAGGAAAAAGAGCGATTGAAAGAAGAATAATTCCCAATAAAACCCGTTTCGAACACCTAATTCAAAACCGACAAAACAATTCTCAAAATTGTCTTTTAACAAAGGTTTATGACTATTTTTAAAATCAAAAGAAAATGAAAAAACTAATCACATTTATCGGAATAATCGTTTTTACTTCATTTATATTTACTTCTTGTGGTATAAAAAAGAATGAATACCCACAAGAAGTAATCCAGAATTTCATGAATAGTTGCAAGGAATCTTCAGGTGGCAAAGAAGAAACATGCTCTTGCTTATTAGAAAAAATTCAACAGAATTATACCTTTGAAGAATTCTCAATTTTAGAAGTTAAAATGCAGGCCGGACAAACTCCACCAGAATTTTTAGAATTTATAGGGAAAGCAAGAGCAGAATGTAGTAAAAAATAAAACAATCAGATTACTTAATCCCAAACATTTAAAACAACTCTCAAAATACCCTTTTCAATCCTAAGACAAATTGTAATTCGCAACTAGCAACTTGCAACCAATTTAACTAACACTGCACTGTGTATAGTTCTGTTGATCAGTAATCGGGAATGCCTTTATCATCCTTATCTTCGTAGGATATTCCATAAGAAATGGCAGAAAACGAATATAGACCAAAAGAAGAAAAATCAATTGTAGAAGAGGTAACTCAGCCAACGAAAAAGGCTAAGACTTCCGCTCCTGCTGATAAAGAGAAAACGAAAATCAAAAATCCAGTTGTGGGTTTGTCGAATCGTTTTGACAAGAAAAAAGTAAAATCGACTGTTGGCGTCTTGTTGATTCTTTTCTCATTTTATCTATTTCTTTCTTGTCTTTCATACATTTTCACTTGGACTCAAGACCAAGATCGAGTTTTGGGGAAAGGTTTATTTGAATTTTTATTTGAACAAGATGACGTTCCTGTTGAAAACTGGTTGGGGAAATTTGGAGCTTGGACTTCCCATTTAATGATTTTTAGAGGGTTCGGACTTTCCTCTTTTGGTTTTACGTTTTTATTATTCATTTCAGGAGTCAAAATACTTTTCAATATTACACTTGTTCCAATTCAAAAAACGTATGCACGTGTTTTATTAATCATTGTTTGGTCTTCTTTATTTCTGGGATTTTTCGCACATGCTGTGAATTACCTTGGTGGTTCTTTCGGATTTTACATCAATCAATGGCTTACAGTAACACTAGGTAATTTTGGGTCAATTATTTTAATAGGAGTTTTGGGATATATTGTTTCAGTCATTCTTTTTAATCCGAATTTCAGAAAGATTTTTGACCGACTTTTCGGAAGTAAAGAAATCGATTATCAAGAAGGCAATTCAATTCACACACCTGCTGGAATGAATGACTTGAGAGTTGTCAATACCATCAAAGACGAAGAAATTGAAAATGATTATGTATCGGAAACAATTCATTTTGATGAAGAAGACGAGGACGAAGAAGACGATGATTTTGATGCTTCAGAGCTAATTATTACTGTTAGAGATCCTGAACCAGAAATAGAAGATGATTTCGAAATTGACATGCCGGAAGAATCAACTATCACAAACGATATCAATTTAGAAGATTTCTCCGTTGAAGTTGCTGCGCCGGACGAATCATTGAATGACGATGATTTGAATAAATTGCGCAAAGAATATGGAGATTATGACCCAACACTTGATTTAGCAAGTTATGTTCTTCCCTCAATCGATCTGTTAAAAGATTACGGTACAAATGGCGTTTCGGTCAACAAACAAGAACTTGAAAATAATAAAAACAAAATCGTTGAAACACTTTCGCATTACAAAATTGACATCGCGAAAATCAAAGCTACTGTTGGTCCAACGGTTACGTTATATGAAATAATTCCAGCTCCTGGTGTTCGAATTTCAAAAATCAAAAACTTAGAAGACGATATCGCATTAAGTTTAAGTGCATTGGGAATCAGAATTATTGCGCCAATTCCTGGAAAAGGTACGATTGGAATCGAAGTTCCAAATTCAAATCCTGAAATGGTCAGCATGCGTTCGTTGATTGCATCAGAAAAATTCCAAAATTCTGACTTCGAATTACCAATTGTAATGGGTAAAACAATCATGAACGAAACGTTTGTTTTTGACCTTACGAAAATGCCCCACCTTCTCGTTGCTGGTGCTACTGGACAAGGAAAATCTGTTGGTTTAAATGCGATTTTAATCTCCATTCTTTACAAAAAACATCCTGCACAAGTTAAGTTTGTCTTAATTGACCCGAAGAAAGTTGAATTGACATTATTCAATAAAATTGAACGCCACTTCTTAGCAAAACTTCCTGGAGAAGAAGACGCAATAATTACGGATGTTTCTAAAGTTGTAAATACGTTGAATTCACTTTGTATTGAGATGGATGACCGCTACGAATTGCTTAAAAATGCAGGTTGTAGAACGATCAAAGAATACAATGTCAAGTTCATTGCGCGTAAATTAAATCCAGAAAATGGACACCGTTATATGCCATATATCATCGTTTTGATTGATGAATTCGCCGATTTAATCATGACAGCTGGAAAAGAAGTAGAGCATCCGATTGCCCGTATTGCACAATTGGCAAGAGCGATTGGAATTCACTTAATTGTGGCGACACAGCGTCCTTCTGTAAACGTTATTACTGGTATGATCAAAGCTAATTTCCCTGCGCGTATTGCATTTAGAGTATTATCGAAAATCGATTCAAGAACCATCTTAGATGCATCTGGTGCAGATCAATTAATTGGACGTGGTGACATGCTTATTTCTACAGGGCAAGATATTCAACGTTTACAATGTGGATTTGTTGACACTCCTGAAGTGGAAGAAATCTGTAGCTTCATTGGAAATCAGCGTGCATATCCAGAGGCATTACTTTTACCAGAATATGTTGGCGAAGGTGGCGATGGAGGAAGCGATATTGACATGAATGAATTGGACGTAATGTTTGCCGATGCAGCACGAATAGTTGTCATCAATCAACAAGGTTCTGCTAGTTTATTGCAACGTAAATTGAAATTGGGATACAACCGAGCAGGAAGAATCGTTGATCAATTAGAAGGAATGGGAATCATTGGCGCTTTCCAAGGAAGTAAAGCAAGAGATGTATTGTATTCTGACATTGAAGCGTTAGATGAATTGTTGAGAGTGAAGGGGATAATTTAAATTCACATTTTGCGACCGCATGATCTTAAAATGAAATAGACTTATTCTGAACTTTTTGTTTTCAACAATCATTTTCCTCCCCTCTCAACATCTCTACCCAATCTGGTTATTCCTTTGACGAAGTTTTGAACTGATACTTATCTTTCACAATCTTTAAAAAGTGCTCCTTTCAAAAAATTTGATTATCTTAATTAAATTAACAAAAAACAGTAGATTAAAAAGTTAAAAAAATAATGAGTAACATTAAATTATTTGAAGAAAAAAATGTGCGTTCAATTTGGAACGAACAAGAAGAAAAATGGTATTTCAGCATTACAGATGTTGTATTTATATTAACTTTTAGTATCGATGCTTTAGCATATTGGAGGAAATTAAAACAACGTTTAAAAGCTGAAGGAAATGAAACCGTGACGAATTGTCACGGTTTGAAAATGGTTGCAGCGGATGGTAAGATGCGGATGACTGATGTTGCAAATACTGAGCAATTGTTGCGGCTTATTCAATCCATTCCATCACCTAAAGCCGAACCATTCAAACTATGGTTGGCTCAAGTCGGAGCAGAACGAATTGCAGAAATAGAAAATCCAGAATTGGCTCAAGCTCGAATACGTGAAACTTATAAAGCTAAAGGTTACAGTGATTCTTGGATAGAAAAACGAATTAGAGGCATTCTAGTTCGCGATGAACTTACTAGCGAATGGAAAAATCGTGGAGTAAAAGAAGGAAAGGAGTATAGCATATTGACAGCAGAAATAAGCAAAGCCACTTTTGGAATTGTTCCAAGTGAACATAAAAACTTGAAAGGATTAACTAAAGCATCTGAAAACCTTCGAGATCACATGACCGATTTAGAACTAATTTTCACAATGCTAGGAGAAGCATCAACAACGGAGATTGCAAAAAACAAAAATGCAATTGGGTTAATCGAAAATCACAAAGCAGCCAAGGCTGGAGGAAATGTTGCAGGAAAAGCTCGTAAAGATTTAGAAAAAAAATCAGGAAAGAAAATTGTAAGTAATAAAAACTTTAAAGAATTGACAGAAAATGGATCTAAATCATTAGAGAAATAATTTAGTAATGATTGTAATTTTCTGAGCTATCAGCTGGAGACTTTCCAAAACAAAATTCCCCCCTCACCGAAACCATTTTCACCATTCCGACCCCTATTTCAAACTAATCATTAAATTTGGTCGAATCAAAAATTTATACTGAATGCTGAAACGTTCTCTTCTTTCGCTCTTAACACTTGTTGTTTTTTCAATTAATAGTCAAACCTTACAATCTCCAGATCAATTTCTTGGCTATCCGATTGGAACCTATTTTTCTCGACACCATCAAGTTGTTGATTATTTCAAGCAATTGGAGAAAAATGCACCAAAAAATGTTCGTTTGGAGCAATATGGGACAACAAATGAGCATAGAGAATTGCTTGTAGCCTATATTTCTACGGAAGAAAACTTAAAAAATTTAGAGCAAATTAAAGCCAATCATGGTAATTTGAACAAGGATGAAAAAATCACACTTGTTTGGCTGAGTTACAACGTTCACGGAAATGAAAGTTCGGGTACTGAAGCAGCTATGCTAACAGCCTATGAATTGATTACCCAAAAGCAAGAATGGTTGAAGAATACAGTTGTGATTTTAGATCCGTGTATCAATCCGGATGGAAGAGATCGCTATGTCAACTGGTACAATCAATACCAAAACAAAGAAATGAATGTGAACCAAATGAGTGCAGAGCATAGCGAACCATGGCCAGGGGGACGACCAAACCATTATCTTTTTGACTTAAACAGAGATTGGGCGTGGCTTACACAAAAAGAATCCCAAGAACGAATTGCACTGTATAATCAATGGTTGCCCCACGTTCACGCTGATTTTCACGAGCAAAGTATCAATTCACCATATTATTTTGCACCAGCTGCTGAACCGTACCATGAAGTGATTACAAAATGGCAACGGGAATTTCAAAATGGCGTAGGAAAAAATATTGCGAAGAATTTTGACCAAAACGGGTGGTTTTACTTTACAAAAGAATTTTTTGATTTACTGTATCCAAGTTATGGTGACACCTACCCTACTTTTTGTGGGGCAATTGGTATGACATACGAACAAGGTGGAAGTTCTAGTGCAGGTTTAGGCGTTATCAATCGAAATGGAGATACGTTGACGTTAGTCGACCGAATTCAACACCACCATGCAGCAGGATTATCAACTGTGGAATATGCTCATCTTCAATCTCAAAAATTAATCACAGAATTCCAAAATTTCGCGAACAATAAAAATTATAAATACAAAAGCTTTGTAGTTGGCGGAAATCCAGATAGAATTCTAGCATTAAAAAAATTATTGGATGGACACAATATCGCCTATTCTATTGGTGGCGGAATGAATGTTAAAGGATTCAATTATTCAACTTGTAGTTCAGGAAACATGATAGCTACTGAAAATCATTTGGTTGTAAGTACAAATCAGATCAAAGGAACCTTGGTCAACGTTTTATTCGAACCAAGAACGAAATTAATAGATTCATTGACCTATGACATTACTGCTTGGTCATTACCATATGCTTATGGATTAGAAGCAATTGCATCTGAGAAATTGATACCTGCTTTTGCGCAAAAAGTTATACCAATTAAAAACAATATACCCTCAGGAGCATATGCCTATTTGTGTGATTGGAACAGTATGAAAGATGCGCAATTCATGACAGAATTACTCCAAAAAGGAATTCGTGTAAGATATGCTGAAAATCCATTTGTTATAGCGGGTAAATCTTATGACCGAGGAACTTTGATTATTGCCAAAGGTGACAATGATTCTGCTACTTTTTCAAAAGAAGTGATAGAGCTTGCAAAAAGTATGAACGTTCAATTAACCGCTGCCATGACTGGAATGGTGGATTCAGGAAATGATTTTGGTTCATCAAGTGTGAAACTCATTCCAAATCAAAAAATAATGCTGTTAAGTGGTGCAGAAACTTCTTCTTTGAATGTTGGTGAAGTTTGGCATTTCTTTGAAGAACAGCTGCATTATCCGCTGACAGTAGTTGACATCAATGATTTCAGTTTTAAAGCCTTGGATAAATTCAACGTGTTAATTGTTCCAGAAGGATGGTACAGTTCATTATCATCGCCTGAAACGCATAAAGAAATGAAAAATTGGATTTCAAATGGCGGAAAGGTGATTGCAATTGGCGAAGCGGTTAACCATTTCACAACTGAGAATGGTTATTCCTTGAAATCTAAATCTCCAGAAGAGGAAGGTGATCAAGATGAGGATATGGAAGATGCTATTGAAGGTCCAGAAAGACACGAACATGCCCACATCAAATACAACGAACAGGAACGTGAGGAAATTAAAAATACCATTACTGGAGCAATCATGAAATGTAAAGTGGAGCAAACAAATCCTTTGGCATTTGGATATGGTGATACTTATTATACGCTCAAATTGTCTCCAAGTGCGTTTGAATGGCTAGAAGATGGAGGCAATGTTGTCTATTTGGATGAAAAACCAGAAGTAATTGCTGGATTTGCGGGAAGTGAAGCAATGAAGAATCAACCTAAATCTTTGATCTTTGGTCAAGAAAACATAGGAAATGGTAGCTTAATCTATATGATTGATAATCCATTGTTCAGAGGTTTTTGGGAAAATGGTAAATTGTTTTTTGTAAATGCTCTATTTTTAACCAACAACTAGAACTATGAGAACAATTTCAGCTGCGATAATTGGGATTATCACGTGTTTTGTGCTGATTTATATTATTGAAATGATTGGTATGAATTTATTTCCTGTAAAAATTAAAATCAATCCAAAAAACTACAATGAACTAAAAGCATTAATAGATAGTATTCCTTTGCCTGCCTTAATCACACTTATTGTTGGACATGGAATTTCATTGTTTGCTGGTATATTTGTTGCTAAAAAAATTCAAAACAAATCTGCGATACCATTTTTACTTGTATTCTTAGTGATGTTGATGGCTACAATTTCGAATTTAGCAATGATTCCACATCCTCTTTGGTTTAAAATAGCAGATATTAGCAGTGTGTGTTTGGCAGGATTGATATCTTGGAGAGTATTTAATTGGAAGTTTTAAATTATTTATAACAGGTCATTTCCATTTTAGTGATTTCTGCTTCGGTTGAAGAATCACCATTCCAAACGTAGTATGTTAGAATTTGATCTTTTAAATCTGGTATTTCTATCTTAAACTCCATTTGAGTTGCTGAAGTTGAGATAAATTCAGTTATATAAACATCCTTATACAACGTTCCATCTTGATTACTTAATACCAAACGCAGATCTGGTTTACGCGTATAAGAATTTATTTCTATGGATAAAACTACAATGTTGACCGATTTTAATTCACGCGTTTTGATTGACTGAGAAAAAGGATGACTTTTATCTATTTTTTGAACTGAATTCAATACTTTTTGATCAACTAATTTCCAATTTGGCGAAACAATCACGCTTGGAGCATCTCTTTTTAATTGTAAAAAATGACTCCAATACTGCTCTTTTATCGTAGTTCCTCCATTTAAAATGCTATTGGTAATTTGATAACTCTGAATCAATGATAAGACACAAAATGGCAAAACAACAAAATAAGTAAAATTGATTCTTTTAAATTCATTCAAAAACAAAGCAACACCAATCGCTATAAATGGCAAGAAATCAATCATTGGTCGTTGTCCAAAGCCAGCGCCGTATGTCCAACACCACCAAGAAGACAAGACATATACGACCAACGTTAATGGAAGAAAGAAACTTATAAATTGTCCGAATGATTTTTTTACAAAATAGAATCCACTTGCAATAATACACAGAAAAAGTAACGGATTCCAAACAAACCACCCTTTTTGGTAAGAGAATAAAAACTCAAAAAAATGTGGGTTTTTAAAATTAAATCCCTCTTCGTTATAAGAATAAACCAACCATAAATCACTTTGCCATTTCCATAATAAAAAGGGAATCGAGAAAATGATTAGTCCAATAATTAAATAAGGTATCAATCTTTTGACTTGAAGGTATTCTTTCGCAATTAAATCCTTCAGTTGCCTTCCGGACAGCATCGTCAATAGAGGCAAAAACAACAGCATTAGTCCATTTGTAGGCCGAGTAATTATCAATAAACTAAGGACAATTCCACTCCAACCAATATACTGCATGCGTTTGGTTTGAATCCAATTCAACAAGAGCCAAATGAATACTGTCGCCAAAAAGAAATTATGAATGTGACTAACTGAATGATCGTAAACTAAATAATACCAACTATTCGTTCCGAAAATCAATCCTATGAAAACCAAATAACTTACTGAATCCCGAATTTTTAAACGACGAAATACTGACAATAAAAACCGTAATCCAATAAAATAGTAGACGACATGCGAAAACGCGATTCCCCATTGAAAAGGTGCCGAATATCCATCAACAGCAAATCCACCAACCCATGCAACGAGCATTGACAGAAAGAAGAAGGGAGCGTATAAAAGACTCAGCCCTGGAAAGGTTTTATTGACATATTTTCCATTTTTTTGCTTGTTTCTAAAATCCTTGAATTGAGATTTATCTGTTGGATAATACTTCAACTCAACCTCATCTATAAATGAAAATGTTGGATCTTGATAAATGAAAATTGCTGGTAAATAAGCATAATAAGCTTTTCCATCACCATTAATTGACCTTCCGTATCGACTGTCAAATTCATGTGCAGAAAAGATTCCACACAAAACAATTACAAGACCAACCGACCAAAATATATTCTTCTTCATTCAACTATTTAAAAACAAGTCTAAAACACACCTCCTTTTGATGAAATTGTATTTTTTAGAACTCTCGTAAAATTAAACTTTATCTTTGACCCAAGTTGAATTACCGATTTATAAAATAATAAATGCAGATTACAAAACTTTCAATCATCATTCCAGCCTACAACGAAGGTAAAACGATTCATAATGTACTAGAAAACGTCGCAAATTTGGCATTGGTAAACGATATTGAAAAGGAAATTATTGTAATCAATGATTGTTCAACGGATAATACACTGGATGAAATAGAGCAATTTATTGCAGATAATCCGAGCCAACCACTTTTGGCATTTTATCAAAACGTTAATAAAGGCAAAGGAGCAGCCATTCACAAGGGAATTCAATTGGCAACAGGCGATTATATTGTAATACAAGATGCAGATTTGGAATTGGATCCAACTGACATTAATAAATTACTCGAAGGATTAACAACTAAAAATACCGATGTGATATATGGTTCTCGCTTTTTAACAAAAGAACATAAAAACACATCATTTGTGTGGCACATTCTTGGAAATGGTTTTTTGACAAAGCTATCCAATGTATTTACGGGATTTCGCCTTACGGACATGATGACGTGTTACAAACTTATTCCTGCGTCTATTTTAAAATCAATTCAACTCAAAGAAAATCGGTTTGGATTTGAACCAGAAGTCACGCTTAAGCTTTCCAAAATAAAAAACCTTTCAATCGCAGAAGTACCTATTTCTTATATTGCCAGGAGTAAATCAGAAGGTAAGAAAATCAATTCAGGCGATGGAATGCGGGTAATCTATTGTATTTTGAAGTATAAATTTAGGAGTTAAAACCCATAGATTTTTATTCCTTTAAAAAAATCAAACACATAGAAACATAGGTCACATAGTTAATCACAAAGTGTTTTCTCGTTCTTTAAAACAAAATTTATTAAACAGTATTTCTATGTGTGCTATGTTCCTATGTGGTAAAAAAAACTAGTTCTGTTATTGTTTATTTGGTTACAACCGGAAAATAAAAGGAAGATTCGAAAGTATTTTAAATGAATCTAAACTTATTTTAAATGACCCAATTATTGGATCTTCACGATAATAATCTGTAGAAATAATCTGTGCATTACTATTCATGGCAGCATTAAACATAGAATAATCTCCAGTTCGGGCTTGCATTGTCTCAACATCACTCCGTGTGCGCACAATGTATTCGTTTGTCAAGTTATTGATTACCTCTTCTTGACCAATTGGATTATTCCTTTTAATAAAGGCAGCCGTTAATTTTCCGGGTTCGCTAAATGTAAACATCGGTCTTTCTTCCCCATTTTCAAGTGACGTTTGATACATATCATTTTGATCTCCATCTAGTATAAATATCACCTTTCCGAGACATGAATTCAAAGTTGGCCAGCTGGTCGTTTTTAATCGTTCAGAAATACTTTTATGTCCTGCAATTAAATCTTTAGGTGTATAAAGAATTGATGTGTTTTTAAAAACATCTAAAATCTCATTATCAAGCGCTCGATAAGCAATCGAATCATACTTAATTGCTCTCTTAAAACCTAATAAACGCAGGAATCCAGAATAATCACCTGCTGATTCTCCTTTTGGTTCTATGGTTATGTACAATGGAATATGTTGAGGATTATTACTGCTCCATTGATAAATTTCTTCTAATGCAGATTTGAATGTCAAATAATTGGTTTCATAATCAATATCAGCAATGTGTAGCATTTTAAAACCTGGTTGGTGCATAACGGAATCGTTCACCTTTTGTTTTAAGCCACAAATTAAAAAGTTCAATTTTCGTTTTGAGAATTTACCTCCTTTTGGATCATAATAGACATCTAATTCAATTCCTCGAATCCCATAATCGTCGAATTGTTCGCTTAACGGTAGATGCCCGTAATCTAGTCGCTTTGGGTCCAAATCATCGCCCAATCGTTTTTTAAAATGATTAAGAAAACTGAGAACTTTGGGGTCAGGTTTTTTCTTATAACTATTGTGTGATGCAAGAATTCGAATATCATTCAATCTTATCGTGTCTGAATATTGTGCATAAGATGAATTGATCAAAACAAAAGAGAAAAGAATTCCTACATACAAGGATGAAAATTGATTTTTACTACCGATCATTTTTTTTATAAAAATACAGATTCAAAAATTAGGTGCTACATGTGGACGAAACATTTTCTCCTTTTTAGTCTGAATTTGAAACCCTAAACCAGCAGACAAAATCAATTCATCTGTTTTTTGTGTTCCCATAGCCAGAACTCGATACGACGAATGAACATAAGCCAAATCAACATAGAAATTAAAATATTTCCAAACATAATAGGTTGACCCAACATGCGCTGCAAAGGAAGGACTTAATTGCCGTGGAGCATTGGGCTCTATAGAATCCAATGGTTTTATTAATGCTACTCCTGGCTGAAAACCAATATATTGATCCCAATTATTTTTATTGAAATGATAAAATGCTCCAAAATAGGTTCGCATTCCTTCCTTAATGAATAAGTTATTTGTTGCATTTTTTGATTTTCCATCAACGAATACAAACGTTTCTCCTCGTAAACTTAATTTTCTATCTAAATGATATTCCAAAAAACCTGAAATGTAACTATTCTGAACACTTCGATTCAACATGCTCGAGGGAGCTATTGTTGCGGTTGCTTTTAATAATCCAGGTTGAATATAATTTTCTTGCGCAAATATTCCTGTTGCAGCTAAAATAACACAGCTAAAAATGATTCCTCTTACCATAAGTCTGCAATTTTATAATTGATACCAACATGAAACAATAAATGTCCTTCTAAACTTGCACCATTTTCCTCATGAAAAACAACAACGCCATTTTCTTGTTCGGCATGAACATCGGTTCCGAGGTGAACCATATATTGCGTTACAAAAGACAAATCCAATCGTTCCGACAAATTCACATGAACTCCTATTCCTCCTTGTACTGCAGAGCTCCATCTTTCAATAGAATTTGATCTATTGGAATTATCCACAATATTAGAATAATCAAAACAATGTCCCGCCAAAATATAAGGTCGCACTTTAGGTGTCAAATTTTTCATTGGATAAAACAAAACGCTCCATCCAATATGATAATCAGTGCGATGAGCGAAATTTTCAACATCGCTTGTTATATAATCAAAGAACCAATCAGAATTAACTTTATCTGCAAATTGCAAACGAAATTGCCCCCCAACACCAAATCCAGTGCTTCCTGTTTTTCCTTCATTAAAAGCACTAATAGTGGTTCTTACTCCGCCACTTATAATTCCACCCTGATTATTCTTAATTGTAAGAGATTGTGAATGTGCAATTGTTATAAACATTGTGCAACAAACGATTAGTAGTTTCATGTTGTTCGTTTATGAGGTTAACATTCAAACGCAAAGATATTTGAATTAGTATGATAAATCATTTATTGATTTTCAAAATTGATTATAAACAAAAAATGCAGTACTTCCGCACTGCATTTCAACTATTTTTAATTTTAATTATTCTCCGAATTTTTCAATTACTTGAGACGTAACTCCTGTATTAGAGAATCCTCCATCATGGAATAAATTCTGCATTGTAACATATCTTGTTAAATCTGAGAAAAGTGTGATGCAATAATCTGCACACGCATCTGCATCAGCGTTTCCTAATGGTGACATCATTTCAGAAAAATTAATGAATTCACTAAAACCTTTCACTCCACTTCCTGCAGTAGTCATTGTTGGAGATTGAGAAATTGTGTTCACACGTACTTTCTTATCTACACCATATTGGTATCCAAAACTACGCGCTATTGATTCTAAGTAAGCTTTATTATCAGCCATATCATTGTAATCTGGGAACACACGTTGTGCAGCAATATATGTTAATGCAACAATAGAACCCCACTCATTCATAGCGTCTAGTTTCTTCGCTGTTTGCATCACTTTGTGAAAAGAAAGAGCCGAAACATCTAATCCTTTCATCGTATAATCATAATTTTGAGCAGTGTAATGATTTCCTTTACGGACATTCACTGACATTCCAATCGAATGAAGAATAAAATCAATTTTGCCTCCAAGAATTTCCATTGATTCTAAGATTAATTTCTCCAAATCTTCAACACTTGTTGCGTCAGCAGGGATAACTTTAGATCCAGTTTTTTCTGCTAGACCATTAATCTCGCCCATTCTCATTGCTATAGGTGCATTTGTCAAAACAAATTGTGCTCCTTGTTCGTGTGCTTTTTCAGCAACATGCCAAGCAATCGACTGACTGTTTAGTGCTCCGAAAATAATTCCTCTTTTTCCTTTCAATAAATTATTCGCCATAATCGTTTAATTTGGGACAAATATAACGTAGAAATCTGAATTTGAAGGAAGGATTTTAATTTTAATCAATTAACGTTTTTTTAAAAAGGTAAAGGGTAGAAGGTAAAAGTAATTTGGTTCTTGTGAAGCAAACTTTTTACTTTTTACTTCTTACTTCTTACTTTTTCTTAAAACTCAATTTCTAAACCGTCATAAGCAACAAATACATTTTTAGGCAACGATTCTTCAATTTCATGGTGTTTACCAAATAAATGTGAGATATGTGTTAAATAAGCTTTTTCAGGTTGAATTAAAGCAATAAAAGCCAATGCTTCTTCTAAATTAAAATGTGAAATATGCGCTGATCGGTGCAATGCATTCACAATTAATACTTTTGTTCCTTTGACTTTTTCAATTTCAGCTGGAGCGATTGTTTTTGCATCCGTTATATAGGTAAAATCGTTAATGCGATAACCAAAAACAGGCATTTTATAATGCATCACTTCAACAGGGATTAGCATTGGCCCGTCTGGTAATTGAAAAGATTTATTCTCAATTCTATTCAATTGAACCGTTGGAATTCCTGGGTATTTATCATTGGAAAAAACATAATGAAATTCTCGTTTTAAGGCATTTTCAACACGTTCAGTACAAAATATTTCCATGTCACGTTCTTCTCTATAATTAAATGCACGGACATCATCCATTCCTGCTATATGATCTTTGTGTTCGTGTGTATAAATAATTGCACGCAAAGATTTTACTTGTGCTCGTAACATTTGCTGTCTGAAGTCAGGACCAGTATCAATAACAAAATTCTGATCCTTATCTGAAATTAAAATTGACGCTCTAAGTCTTTTGTCCAATGGGTCAGTTGAAGCACAAATAGCACATTCGCAAGCAATCACAGGGACACCTTGAGAAGTTCCAGAACCGAGAATCGTTATTTTCATTTGAACAGCATTTTAGTTTTCAAGCTTTTGAACGCATAATTTTAATCAAAAATAATATCCATCCCGTAATGATCAATAAGCCACCTAATGGTGTAATTGGACCTAAAAATTTCAATGAAACATCCAACATTTCTTGTATTGCAAGAAAATAAATAGACCCTGAAAACATGAGAACTCCAACAAAAATTAACCGAGTTGGCAGTTTCAATGAAAATTGAAATTTATCAGCAGAGAAACCAAGAATTAAAAAAGCTAATCCATGATATACCTGATACCTCACTCCTACTTCAAATGTATTCAACTTTTCAGGTGTCAAATGTTCTTTCAAAGCATGTGCTCCAAAAGCTCCAAGAACAATTGCGATTACCAACATTACAATCCCAATAATAACTATCGATTTATTCATTTTCTGATTGATTTAAATTCAACGTAAATTCTAGAACTTCTTGCCATCCTTCCCATTTACCATAATTTCCAATTGTTTCATTGTGCCAAATAAAGACAAAATCTCCCCCAAATCGTTGTACCTCTCTAAATAAGTTCGCAATAACCAATTTTGATTCTTCAGGAGAAATACATAAATATTCATTCAATGTCCCATCCATGTATACGAAAGGATGAATCGTCAATTCTGAAATACAATTTTTTGACAAATCAAACCACTTATGAGGACGTGAAGTACCAGCCCTAAAACCAACCTTCTCAGCAAAACCCATCGTATAGTCATGCTTGATTTCCATGGACGATATCGTTGTATAAGAAATAGGTAGTTTTAATTTTAAGTAATGCTGTCTAGAATTTTCAACAGGCTTGTGCAAAATTTCTTCTAACCGTTCTTTTTCATTCAAGAAATGATATTCATAACTATTCGACTTGTAACTTGGATGAATACCAACTGTTGTCGATAAATCCATTTTCCGAATTAAACGCTGATGACGCACATTTTTATAAGAAATGTTTTTATCAAATTTTGCATAATCACCTAATAACCAGAACATATTTACCTTAAACCCGCGATTTGCAATGGATAAGATGTAATCATAGGTATCATACGGATCTATTTTTGAGCCGCCTAACACTAAATCCCTTTCCTTCAGTCTGATACTATTTCTATTCAATATATCTTTTGAAGTTGATAGCCATTTTCTCCAACCTGTTTTAAGCTGATAAGCATAGGCATTATCAATATCAAAAGTTGGACGAATTTCAACTTTATGCTCGTGATTCTGGAAAACTATTAATTCATGTTGATTTAAAAAATTCAAAAAAGCCACAGCCCATCTATCGCACATTGCTTTATCTAGCCATTGATAACGATCCATAACACTATTTTTCACTTGAAATCGACCATGTTCATCTTCCAATGTTGAAGTATATTCTTCCATTCGTGATAGAATATAAAAAATACTTCCTAATGGGTCAATAACACCATTGATTTTCAAACAATCCTCTTTTTCATACATTCCCGAATGAATTTCATAAATGATGATTTCTTCATCAAACAAAATACAAGATGGGATGAGTTGAATGATGTTATCAAAAAAACGTTCTGAATAATTGATTTTCTTGCAATCAGATGCAATAAACGTATGATGATCATTCGTTAAAGTATACTCCAAACCTCGCTCTTTGAACACAAAATCTAATGTGTACAATAAACGCTCTGAAATTGACTCTACAAAAATCTGAATCATGTATTATAAATCTGAAATAATTTTTTCACAAATAAACTGAGCTGCATTACCATTTCCATACAATTGAGGATAAGTAAAATCAGTCTTTTCGGTTAATTCACTAAATCCTTCTAAAATACGTATTTTAGATGCATCAACCAAAATTGCATTGCCATTCTCTATAATTTCAACCCATTCTGTTTGAGGACGCAAAATCAAACACGGTTTTTCAAAAAAGTAAGCTTCTTTTTGTAATCCTCCACTATCTGTAATTATAAGCCTTGCATTTTTCTCCAAGGAAATTATATCAATAAACCCAGCTGGTGGGACAATTTTAAAATGATTGTTATTTTCAATTTTCTCATACAATTCAGCGCTCAATTGATTTTTCATTTTGCTTTTAGTGCGCGGATGAATGGGCAAAACAATATCAAAACCTGAATTTTCTTGAATTTCAAACAAAGCAGAAAAAATCTGTTCCATATTCTCAGCAATATCTGTATTAGAATCCCTGTGAATAGTTGTTAAGATATACTTATTTTTCTCAATTCCGATTTGATCTAGTATTGTTGAAGTATGATCTGAAATAGTTGAAAAATACAAGCTATTATCGAACATTACATCACCACAATGGTAAACCTTCGGATGATTCGCAGTTGCTTTATGTCCGTCGTGCAACTTAAATCCTTCATTTTTCAGATTCTCCAATCCTGTAATCGTTGGAGTAAAAAGCAACGTTGACATATGATCACATGCAATACGGTTCACTTCTTCTGGCATCGCTTTGTTAAAACTTCTCAAACCTGCTTCAACATGAATGACTGGAATGTGAATTTTTGTCGCTGCTAATGCGCCTGCTATTGTTGAATTTGTATCACCATAAACTAAAACAGCACTTGGTTTTTCAGCTAGAAAAATCTCCTCTAAACCTTCAAGCATTTTTGCAGTTTGAGCACCATGAGAACCACTTCCAACATTCAAGTTATAATTCGGCTGTGGAATTCCCATTTCTTGAAAGAAAACTTGAGACATATTTTCATCATAATGTTGACCAGTATGCACAATTATCTCTTCCAATTCATCTTTAAATTGGTTTTGTATAACCCTACTTATTGCAGAAGATTTGATTATCTGAGGTCTAGCTCCAACAATCGTTACAATGCGTTTTTTCAATTTTCTTCTTTTAAGAAATCAGACCATTATCGGCGAAGCTAAAATAACCATTATCCGTGAATATGACGTGATCTAAAACCGGCAAATCAATGTATTTACCAAATTCGACCATCTTTTTCGTTAGACTCTTGTCTGAATCACTTGGTTTTTTTTGTCCACTTGGATGATTGTGAATAAGAATAATTCCATGTGCACAATAATCTAATCCTGCCTTAAAAATCACTTTTCCATCAGCTACAGTTCCCGAAAGTCCGCCAATGGATATTTGTTTACTACGAATAACCTCGTTGGCACGATTTAAAAACAAGGCATAAAATTCTTCATGCTGCAAATCCAGCAGATATGAACGCATGTAATCATAAACCATTTGGGATGATGTGATTTTAATTTTTGCCTTACTTTCAATTTCCTTCCTTCTTCTTCCTAATTCGAGTGCTGCAATAACGCCAATTGCTTTTGCCTCACCTATTCCTTTGAATTTCTTCAAATCTTCGAGCGAAAATTTTGAAAACAGCGCCAAATCATTTTGTGCAAAACGCAATATTTCTTGTGCCAATTCTACTGCAGTTTGACTCCGAGATCCCGAACCTAAAACGATTGCTAATAATTCGGCATCCGATAATGCAGCCTTGCCCTTTAACGATAATTTTTCTCTTGGCCGATCGTCTTCTGCCCATGTTTTAATGGATGTATTTATTCTCATATTTCTTTTTTCTCTCTTGAATTTAAGTAAAAATGTTCAATTTAGCACTCTAAAAATTCTTAATTATTAATGGATTCATTAACACAAATAATTCTAGGTGCGGCTGTTGCTGAAGCTGTTGGAGGTCGTAAAATGGGAAACAAAGCTGCACTTTGGGGAGCAATCGCGGGGACACTCCCAGATTTGGATGTGCTCTTAATGCAATTTTATCATCCAATTGATGCAGCTCTCATGCATAGAGGTTTTTCCCATTCGATTTTATTTGCAGTTTTAATGGGACCAATTCTCGGTTGGTTGATTCACCGACTTTATAAAAAACGATTCGACCAAAAAACGTGGATATGGTTATTTTTCTTATCAATCATCACACACCCCATGTTGGATATTTTCACCAATTACGGAACTGAATTTTTATGGCCATTTAGCACCCGAATAACCTTTAACACTGTTTTTGTAATCGATCCATTATACACGGTTCCTTTCATGATATGCCTTTTAGTGGCACTTTTTATGAAACGAGAAAACCCAAAACGTAAAAAATGGAACCTATTTGGAATTTACTATTCAAGTGCTTATTTGTTATGGGGAGTAATTGTGAAATTATTTATCCTGAGCAATTCAACAGGATATTTCGCCGATAATGGTTTAAAAACAACGAATCCAATGGTGACGCCAATGCCCTTGACAAGCTTTTACTGGATGGTGTTAACAGAGGACGATAACAATTATTATGTTGGATATAAATCCATTTTTTATAGTTTCAATCCTGCAGATGTCGATACTATACAAAAAGACAAAGCAACTTTAAAAAACCTAAAATGGTCGGGGAAAAATTACAGTTCTCAGCTAGAGTTCATTTCAAACGGTTATTACACAACTGAAACAAATGGCGACACAATCAACTACTACGATTTACGTTTTGGAGTTACATCAAAACTTTCAAACGGAGTATTTACTGAACCTATAATGGGCTACGGCATGGTTGTTGACAATGGGATTGTTCAAAAAACGATACCTTATCGACCAACTCAAATGCTAAAACACCTTAATTTTACATCTTATCTACATAAAATATTTACGAATGACTAAATTTATTTTAATCCCAATTTTATTTGCTTTCCTTTTTCAAGGTTGCGCGCAAGCTGAACAAAAGAAAGAAGTTGCTAAACGTGTTCAACCGCAAGTGAAAGTTGATTTCAAATTAACAGACTTTTTAACAGACAATGCAGATTTAGACAAGGAAGTAGAAAAAGTGTTTGCAACTCTTGATGATACTGCAATTGTTGCACAATTAGTTATGCCTGCAGTCGGTAGATTAGGTCAAACAGAAGCAACGATTAAAAGTTTAATCAAACAGCGCCTAATTGGTGGCGTTTTGATGTTGAATGGTACAAAAGATGAATTCACAAACTGGATTAAGAATTTTGAAACCATGAATGACACAATTGGAAACCTTCCATTTTTATACAGTGCGGATGCTGAACCAAGTTTAGTAAATCGTAAAATTATTGGTTCAACTCCCGTAAAAAAAGCAAATGAATTGAAAACAGTTGAAGAAGTTCGTTCTGTGGCGCAAGTAATATCTGCTGAATTAAATGCGATTGGGATTAATTACAACTTCTCACCAGTTGTTGACATGTCGCCCAACAAAACAGTTGGTTTCAGAAGTTTTGGCGCTATTCCAGCTAACATTATTCCTTGGTCAGATGCTTTTATTCAAGAAACACAAGCAAAAAACATTATTGCAACCGCTAAGCATTTCCCAGGTCACGGACTTGTAACAGGAGATACACATAAGTCATTACAAACTATTGACGGTGAATTAAAGGAAATTGGAAACTATCCAACTTTAATTGAAAATGGTGTTTTGTCAATCATGGTTGCGCACATTGGTGTTATGAACAATCCTAAATACGATACGAAAGGAATGCCAGCGACAACTTCAGAAGTAATTGTAACGCAATTATTAAGAAACGAATACGGATTTAAAGGTTTAATCGTAACAGACGCAATGAACATGGGAGGAGTTGCAAGTATTCCGCAGTGCGAAGTAAAAGCAATCAACGCTGGTTGTGATATCGTTTTGATGCCTGTTGATGCTAAAAAAGCACATACTGACATCTTGAAAAGATATAAAACAGATGCTGAATTCAAGAAAAAAGTAGATGCTTCGGCAAAGCGAGTTATTCGAATGAAAATCGCTTTGGGGTTGTTGAAGTAAGAATTTATTCTGTCTTAAGTTAGTTTTAGACCGCAAGTTTTCAATAAAAAAATTCTCTTATAGTTGCAAAACCCATTCAAAAATTTAACTTTGAGTTAATGTTAAGTCAACAAATCAATAAAGTTCTTGAATCATTTGAACCTATTTCCTTAATGGAAATGGATAGAGTGAAATTAATGAATCGTGTTGATACGAAGTTTGCCTTTTCATTTTTAGAATTTTTAGAATTTCTTCCGGAACTTTCTCAATATTACAAAATCCTTGAAATAGAAGGTATTAGAACTCCATTTTATGAGAGTTTGTATTTTGATGATGACAATTTTTCTTTCTTTAAGGATCACCATAATGGGAGAACGAGTAGATTCAAAGTACGATTCCGAAAATATGTTGAATCAAATTTAGTGTTTTTAGAAATCAAACATAAATTCAAAGGAAGAACGCTAAAAAGTAGAATTAAAGTAGACGAAATTCCAACAGAATTAACTGAAAAACAAAAAGAGTTTATTCAAAGTGTGATTCCGAAAGAACATGATTTAAAACCAGTTATGTGGAATTCATTTCACAGAATGACATTGGTGAACAAAATTGAAAATGAACGGTTGACATTAGATTTCAATATTACTTTTAAATGGGAAAATCACCGTCAAACGTTCAATAATCTTATTATTGCAGAATTAAAACAGGAAACGGTTAATCGAAATTCTGCTTTCTTTGCATTAATGAAAACCAAAAGTATACGTCCGTATCGGCTAAGTAAATACTGTCTCGGATCTATCGAATTATATGGCGGAATTAATTTAAAATTCAATCGCTTTAAAAAGAAATTATTAAAACTTAAAAAAATAAATGCTCATGCTGCTTGATTTCCTTATGCCTCTTGCTAAATCTGAAAAAGATTTAGGTTTTTCTCTTTTTAGTAATGATGCGTATGTATTATTGGTTAGGCTTGCTGTCAATATGACTGTTTTAACCATACTTATTCGCTATTTATATTACCCAAAAACCCAACGCAAAGATTATTTATTTACATACTATTTAATTGGAACAATTACTTTTTTCTTGTGTTTCGGACTGAAGAAGTTAGACATTGATACAGGAATGGGATTAGGGTTATTTGCTATTTTTGGAATTATCCGTTACAGAACTGATGCTATTGAAATCAAGGAAATGACATACTTGTTCTTGATAATAGGAATTAGTGTTGTCAATTCTTTAGCCTCAAATCAAATTAGTATTGCTGAAGTAGCGATCATTAATGGTTCAGTAATTCTTTTAACATTCATCCTGGAAAAAGTTTGGTTAATTAAACACGAAACGCGCAAAACAATCAATTACGAACGGATTGATTTAATCGTTCCTGAAAAATACCAAGAAATGAAGGATGACCTTGAGAAACGCACTGGAATAGTTGTAAATCGTTTTGAAATCGGGAAAATTGATTTTCTTACTGATACAGCTCAAGTTCGGATTTACTACTTTGCTGATGATCAACAGTTTTCTGACTATTCTGCCAACTAATTTCAAGATTACCCTCTTTATTCGAATTACTTTTTTGAATGGCTTTTCATTTGGATTAAAGTCTCAAAAACTATTTGCTATATTTGAACTATGCGAATAATCCGTATTCTCTTATGGCCAATATCTCTCATTTATGGTTTGATTACCTTTTTGAGAAACAAATGCTTCGATATTGGAATTTTTCAAGTCTATGAAATTCCCAAAAAATCAATTTGCGTTGGTAATTTAAGTACAGGTGGAACAGGTAAAACTCCCCATGTTGCTTATTTAACGGATCTTTTAAACGACAAAATTCAAACTAGTATCCTCAGTCGTGGATATGGCAGAATCACCAAAGGTTTTATTCTTGTTAACGATAAACACACCAGTAACGAAGTTGGTGATGAACCACTTTTTTACCATTCACTGTTTAATTCTAAAATAAACGTTGCTGTTTGTGAGAAACGTAAATTTGGGGTTCAACAAATTCAAACTGTTTTTCCTGAAAATGAATTAATTATTTTAGATGATGCTTTTCAACATCGAGCAGTGAAGGCGGGATTCAACATATTATTGACTGATTTTAATTCCCCGTTCTCAAAAGACGCGATGTTACCGACAGGTAATTTACGTGAATGGAAATCTGGTCGAAAACGTGCAGATTGTATTGTTGTTACCAAATGCACGCATGCTTTATCACAGCATGAAAAAAACAAATGGGCAACAGATTTAAAGGTTCATTCTCAAAAATTATTTTTCTCTTCTATAAATTATGGCGCAATTGTACCTTTCGGAAAAGTGATTGAAAGTCCAAAATCTGCCTTATTGATTACTGGAATAGCAAACCCTTTGCCCTTGGTTGACTATATAAAAGATTCGTTTCAAATTGAACACCTTCAATTTGCAGATCATCATGCTTTTAATACGCAAGATATTCAGGAAATTCATCAAAAATTTGATACTTTTGCTGTCGAGAATAAAATTATTCTTACAACTGAGAAAGATTACATGCGTTTAAAGGATTTAATCCCTGAAAATGAATTAAAAAAATATCCATGGTATTACTTGCCAATTGCAGTAAAAATGGATGAAGAAGAGAAATTTAATGACTTAATAAATCAATATGTTAGAAAAATTTAAAGAATCGGTTTCATACATCGAAAGTAAAACAAATGTTGAACCTACAATTGGTATCATTTTAGGAACAGGATTGGGTGGATTAGTAAAAGAAATCAACGTAATTGACGAAATCAATTATGAAGACATCCCAAATTTCCCTGTTTCAACAGTAGAAAGTCACTCAGGAAAACTAATTTTCGGTGAATTGGGTGGTAAAAAAGTTGTTGCAATGCAAGGTCGTTTCCACTTCTACGAAGGATACAACATGCAAGAAGTAACTTTTCCCGTTCGAGTAATGAAATTATTAGGAATAGAACGTTTGTTTCTTTCAAATGCTTCTGGTGGTGTTAATCCTGATTTTGAAGTTGGCGAAATAATGATCCAAAATGATCATATCAATCTTTTTCCAGCGCACCCACTTATTGGAAAAAATATTGACAAACTTGGACCACGTTTCCCAGACATGAGTGATGCTTATGATGTTGACATGATTGCTTTGGCTCAAACAATTGCTGCAGAAAACAATATTAAAGTTTCGGTTGGAACCTACGCTGGCTTAACTGGACCGACATTAGAAACACCAGCTGAATATGGTTATGTTCGTGCAATTGGTGCTGACGCAGTTGGAATGTCAACTGTTCCTGAAGTAATTGTTGCGCGTCACATGGATATTCCGTGTTTCGCAATTTCAATCATTACTGATTTAGGTGTTCCTGGAAAAATTAAAAAAGTAAGTGTTCAAGACGTTATTGAAGTAGCAAGTCGTCAAGAGCCTAAAATGACAATAATTATGCGTGAATTAATTTCTCGTATTTAAGATATGGACGATTCAATACGCTCAAAATATGAAGTCGTAATTGGTTTGGAAGTGCATGCTCAAATGTTAACCAAATCAAAAGCTTACTCAAATGATGTAAACGAATTTGGTGCTCATCCAAATACGAACATCAGCGTTATTTCTCTTGGTCATCCTGGTACATTGCCAAAAATGAACAAGAAAACAATTGAATATGCTATTAAATTAGGATTGGCTTGTGGCTGTCATATAGCACCTGAACAATATTTTGCACGTAAAAATTATTTCTATCCCGATCTTCCAAAAGGATATCAAATTACACAAGATAAAACACCAATTTGTACAGGTGGATCCGTTCACATCAAGTTAGAGGATGGTTCTGACAAAGAAATTGGAATTACGCGCATTCACATGGAAGAAGATGCTGGAAAAAGTATCCACGATGTAGATGTTTTCGATACGCTAGTTGATTTAAATAGAGCTGGTGTTCCACTTTTGGAAATCGTTTCTGAACCAGACATGCGTTCTTCTCATGAAGCGTATAACTATTTAACAGAAGTTAGAAAGCTCGTTCGTTACCTCGATATTTGTGATGGAAACATGGAAGAAGGTTCAATGCGCTGTGACGCAAACATTTCGGTCATGTTAAAAGGTGCAGCTGAATTCGGCACAAAAGTAGAAGTCAAAAACATGAACTCTATTCGTAATGTGCAACGAGCAATTGAATTTGAAGTTATTCGTCAAATTGAAGCGCTTGAAAGAGGTGAAACACTTTACATGGAAACAAGGTCGTTTGACGCTTTGAAAAACAGCACTATTTCCATGCGTTCAAAAGAAGCAGCTAACGATTATCGATATTTTCCAGAACCTGATCTTCAGCCTTTGGTTATGGACGATAAATTAATTGCTTCGATTAAAGCTGAAATGCCTGCGTTACCGAGAGAATTGTTTTTGAAATATACGAAAGAATTAGGGTTGACAGAATATGATGCTTTCATTCTGACTGACAACAAAGGAATTGCATTGTATTATGAAGCTTTAATAGCTTTGACAAAAAATTACAAAGCAGCAGCCAATTGGATGATGGGTGATATTAAATCATACTTAAACGAATTTGGCGTTGATATTGAAGATTTCCCTTTAAAACCAGAAAAAATTGTTGCTTTAATTAATTTGATTGAGCAAGGAAAAATTTCAAGTTCTGTGGCTTCTCAGAAAATTTTCCCTGAGATGCTGAAACAAATAGATAAAAATCCATTAGAATTGGCAGAATCGATGAATTTGATTCAAGATTCGAACGAAGATTCTATTTTAGGATTTATTAACGAGGTGATCAAGCAACATCCTTCAGAGGTTGAACGTTATAAGAACGGTGAAAAACAATTAACCGGATTTTTGATGGGCCAATTGATGAAAATATCAAAAGGAAAGGCTGATCCAAAAGCAGCAAATGAATTGATGCGTAAAACATTAGAAGCATAAAAATGAAATATATACCTTATTTATTCAGCTTATTGCTTTTATTTTCTTGTGGCTCCGAGCCAGAAGTAACAGAAGAAAAATTAACTGATAATTTCTCCATTTCAGGATCAATCATCGGTGCTGAAAATATGTCTGTGACATTAGAGGCTTTGAGTCAAAATGGGTCAATTGAAGTTGCTCAAGGTAAAATTGCAGCAAACGGTTCTTTCAATATCAAAGGAAATATACCAGGAATGGGAATTTATCAATTGCGTATAGGTGAATCCAATGATAAGGTTATTCCACTTACGCTCGTTGAAAAAGACAATGTTAAAATCAAAACTACTTACAACGATTACATGTTAACTCCGAATGTAAGTGGCACAGAATGGTCATCAACATTGAATGAATACATGGTTTTATTTGCAACTTTTGCAGTTGGTCAGCAACAACTAAACGCAATGCAAGGTAAATGCAGCGAAGATGAATTAATGGTGAAATATTTGTCCATCAAAAAGCCGTTAGACGATTTTTCAAGAGAAAAAATGACGAACGATCCTGATAATCCTTTCAATATTATATTGTCCACTGCAGCAACACCAACGAGTGGCTTCAAGGATTGGGATCCGAAAAATTTAGATGTATTAAAAGTAGTATCTGACGCATACAACAAAAGATACAAAGGTTCTCCAATCGCTGCAACAATGGAAAACCAATTAATGCAAATTGAAAGCGCTTACAACGAATATCTTGTGGCTGAATCTGGAAATCAAGCCGGAACAACAAATGAATCGAACATGGCTCCTGAAATTGCGATGAAAAATCCAGAAGGAAAAGTAATTAAACTTTCATCTCTAAGAGGAAAAGTAGTTTTACTGGATTTTTGGGCATCTTGGTGTGGACCTTGCAGAAGAGAAAGTCCAAATGTTGTGCGCTTATATAAGCAGTATAAAGACAAAGGATTTTCTGTATTTTCTGTTTCTCTAGATGAAGATGCTGCTTCTTGGAAACAAGCAATTGCAAAAGATGGTTTAATTTGGCCAAATCATGTGAGTGATTTAATGGGTTGGAAGACGCCAATGACACAATTATATCAATTCGAAAGTATTCCTCATACTGTTTTAATCGACAAAGAAGGAAAAATTATTGCCACTGGACTTCGAGGAGAAAGTTTGGAACAAAAATTGAAAGAGATTTTTTCAAAATAATAAACTATGAATAAAACACTAACTATTTTAGCACTTCTTTTTGGACTTTTTACGTTCGGACAAAAGCCAATTACCGTAACAGTTTCAGGTAATATTTTCAATTCAAAAGTTGATTCAGTATCACTTTCTCAATATTATGGGACGCATTATGTTGACCATATTAAAGTTCCTTTAAGTAAAAAAGGTGATTTCATGATTAAAGGAACACTCGCGAATCCTGATTATTATGTTTTAAGAGTTGGTGGAGCGCACTTAAATTTAATTCTTCGGAATAATTCTGACATTAAATTATACGGCGACGGTTCAAACATTAATGCTTTCTGCAATATCGTAGGTTCAGATGAAAGTAATAATATGAACAATTTTATTAAAACATTGACAATTTGGAATTTAAAAAGAGACTCTGCAGTAGCTTTAATTCAACAAAATCCTGCACGTCAAGAGGAAATTAGCAACTCTATGACGACTGAATATTACGCATTCCAAAGTAATTTGCAAACGTTCATTTCTCAAAATCAAAACTCTCCAGCACTTTTACCAGTTATTTCAACATTAGATGCTCAAAATGATTTTGCAACGTACGAGTCTATTGTAACACAATTGAACGCAACGTTTTCCGAATCACCATCTATCAAAGAATTGAATAAAAATTACCTACAAATAAAGACGACTCGTGAAGCAGCAAATTTATTAGCTCCTGGTAAATTAGCTCCTGATTTTGAGGAATTAAAATTGGATGGTAAAACTAAAATGAAACTGTCTGACTTACGCGGCCAAGTTGTATTATTGGATTTCTGGGCTTCTTGGTGTGGACCTTGTAGAAAAGAGAATCCTAATGTTGTGAAATTATATGCTAAATATAAGGATGAAGGATTTACTGTAATGAGTGTTTCTTTAGACAAAGATAAAGCGGCTTGGGAAGGAGCTATTGCAAAAGATAATTTAACATGGCCAAATCATGTCAGTGATTTACAACAATGGTCAAGTAAAGTTGGTGCAATTTACCAAGTTAAAGGAATTCCATTTACTGTTTTGATTGACAAAGAAGGAAAAATTGTTCAAACAAATTTACGCGGAGAAGCGTTAGATGTAGAACTAAAACGCATCTTTGGTCATTAAAAATGTCTGAATCACAGAGATCAAAAATTTATTTCGCTTCAGATTTTCATTTAGGTGTTCCAACCTACGAAAAGAGTTTAGAAAGAGAAAAAGCAATTGTAGCTTGGTTGAATCATATTGAACCTACTGCAAAGGAGATTTTTCTTGTTGGAGATATTTTTGATTTTTGGTTTGAATACAAACATGCTATTCCAAAAGGTTTTGTTCGCTTACAAGGGAAAATTGCTGCACTAACCGATGCGGGGATACCAGTTCATGTTTTCACAGGTAATCATGACATGTGGATTTTTGATTATTTACCAAAAGAATTAGGCTTTCAATTACACCATAAACCAGTGGTAAGAGAGTTTAATGGAAAGAAATTTTATATTGGTCATGGAGATGGTTTAGGACCTGGAGATCGTGGATACAAGTTTTTGAAAAAGGTTTTTGAAAATAAATTTTCGCAATGGTGTTTTGCTAGATTACATCCTAATTTCGGGATTTGGTTGGCCAATTATTCTTCTAAAACAAGTCGAGCGACGACAGGTAATGCAGATGAGAAATATTTAGGCAAAGAAAATGAATGGTTATATATCTATTCTCAAGAAATGTTAGCAAAGGAACATTTTGATTATTTCATTTTTGGTCACCGTCATTTGCCACTGAGTATAGCATTAAATGAAAAATCAAACTATATCAATCTTGGCGATTGGATTCAATATTTCACCTATCTTGAATTTAATGGAACTGAATCTATTCTGAAAAAATGGGATGGAAAAGTTGGTCAGGAATATATTCTTCCAAATTAATTAATAGCTTTCAAAAGTGATGAATTATAAGTGAATTCGTAATTTGTGATTCGTAATTAAAACCACATAGCGATGCACTGAGTTTATCGAAGTGGAACATAGGTCACATAAGGTTTAGCATCATTTGCATTTCGACAAGATCCGTACCCATAATTAGTAATTTGTACTTCGACAAGCTCAGTACCCATAATTAGTAACTATTTACATTCCTGGCATTCCTCCACCTTTCATTTGTTTCATCATACTCATCATATTCTTTGGATTGCTCATCATTTTCATCATTTTCTTAGTGTCTTCGAATTGTTTCATCAGTTTATTCACTTCTTGAATATTCGTTCCACTTCCTGCTGCAAGGCGATTTTTACGCTGTCCATTCAATAATCCTGGATTTGAGCGTTCTTCAACAGTCATTGATAAAATAATTGCTTCAATGTGCTTAAAAGCGTCGTCTTCGATGTTCACATCCTTCATAGCTTTGCCCATTCCTGGAATCATTCCCATCAAATCTTTAACGTTACCCATTTTTTTGATTTGTTGCAATTGTGCTAAGAAATCATTGAAATCGAATTGATCTTTTTGAATACGTTTTTGTAATTTTCTAGATTCTTCTTCATCAAAAAGATCTTGAGCACGTTCAACAAGAGAAACAACGTCACCCATTCCAAGAATACGATCTGCCATTCGCTTTGGATAGAATACATCAATAGCATCCATCTTCTCCCCTGTTCCAACAAATTTGATTGGTTTCTCAACGATTGATTTAATTGACAAGGCAGCTCCACCTCTCGTATCACCGTCTAACTTTGTTAAAACAACTCCGTCAAAATTTATTTTTTCATTAAATGCCTTTGCTGTATTCACGGCATCTTGACCTGTCATCGAATCCACGACAAATAAAGTCTCTGAAGGTTTAATTGCTTCTTTTACACGCGCAATTTCGTCCATCATTTGCTCATCAATAGCTAAACGTCCTGCAGTATCGACAATGACAACATTAAACCCTTTACTTCTCGCATGTATGATTGCCGCAGTTGCGATTTTAACAGGATCTTTTTCCTCTTTATTGGCGTAAACTTCAACAGAAAGTTGCTCACCTAAAACTTGAAGTTGGTCAATTGCAGCAGGACGATAAACATCACATGCAACCAAAAGAACATTTTTCCCTTTTTTCGTTTTAAGATAATTTGCTAATTTTCCTGAGAAAGTAGTTTTACCTGAACCTTGAAGACCCGACATCAATATAATTCCTGGATTTCCTGAAATATTGATTTCCGCTTCATTTCCTCCCATCAATTCAATCAACTCTTCATGGCAAATTTTCACCATCAATTGTCCTGGAGAAACGGATTTAAGTACATCTCTACCTAAAGCTTTTTCTTTAACAGTGTTTGTAAATTCTTTAGCCGTATTGAAATTAACATCGGCATCCAATAAAGCACGACGTACTTCTTTTAATGATTCAGCAACATTAATTTCTGTTATTTGACCATGGCCTTTAAGAACTTTAAACGCTTTCTCAAATTTATCGGTAAGATTTTCAAACATTGTATTTCGATTTTATTGAACGCAAAAATAGGGATAAAAGCAACAAAATACAAGAGATAACGCATTCAAAAAAGTCTTAAATATCGTATTCAACCTTTAAATATGACTTATGGTATTACTCTTGAACAACAACTTTTTTGAGATTCAATTTACTGTTTTTTCTACTGTATGCAAAGTAAACAATCAAACCAAGAACTAACCAAAGGCCAAAGCCAATCCAATTTGAAATACCCAATTCACTCATCATGTATAAGCAACTTACCAATCCTAACATAGGGATTAAAGATAAATTATGTGTTATCGAAAAGTAGGTTAGCATGATTGCAATTAAGAAGAAAATATACGTTGGGATTTTATGTGAGAATAATCCAAATCCAGATTCATACATTTCTGACTGACTCAAATCCAGCGTTTTCAATGTTGTCAAGTACTTCTCTTCTTCCAATGAACTCAAATAAATTTCAACATCTTGATCACTCTTCATAAACTCAGTCGAATCTGAAATCAATAAATTTTCTTTTATTTTCTCAATTTCTTTTGTGTTGATTGATGTCAATAATTCTGTTGGTTGCTTCAATTCTTTCTCATTCGTCAAAAAATTCATTGTTGCTTCTTTATTATATGTAAAAGAAAAAATGATTGTCCCAATCAGTAAAAACGGCATCACATATTTACCATTTACATAAGGCGTTTTAAATTTACCTCTAGGAATATCTTTTTTATTTTGAAGGACCAAAACCCCAGCACAAACAACTACAAATGCGAAGAGAGTTCCTATACTGCACAAGTCAGTAACCATTGTTAAATTCAAAAATAATGCTGGAATTGCCACAACAAAACCAACTACAATTGTTGCAAAAGATGGCGTTTTAAAGCGTGGATGAATTTTAGAGAATTTCTTTGGAAGTAAACCATCTCTACTCATGCTCATCCAGATACGAGGTTGTCCCATTTGGAAAACCAATAATACACTTGCCATAGCGACTATTGCACTAACAGCGATGATACCCGACATCCATTTTAAATCCAATTTCTCAAATACAAAAGCTAAAGGATCACCAACATTTAAATCGCTGTAACTTACCATACCGGTTAGAATCAAGGCAATAATAATGTACAGAACTGTACAAATTATAATTGCCCACATCATTCCCCTTGGTAAATCTCTTTGCGGATTCTTGCATTCTTCTGCAGTCGTTGAAATAGCATCAAATCCAATATAAGCGAAAAAAACTGCAGAAACTCCTTTTAATATTCCAGAGATTCCATTTGGTGCAAAAGGATTCCAATTTCCAGCATCGACATAAAATATTCCAACAGAAATAACCAAAAGAATTATTGCTAACTTGATGACCACCATCATGTTGGTTGCATTTCTAGATTCTTTCATTCCACGGTAAACCAACCATGTTATTAGAATAATAATCATTAAAGCAGGTAAATCTGCAACGAAATGAAATGATCCAATCGCAGGAGATGTTTTCCAAGCAGTATATGCATGTTGGATATTCATTTCTAAATTCTCAAATAATTTACCGCTCTTCATTAAACTCAATGCTTCACTATGTCCATTATACGCAGTGAAATAATCCATTTGAACCCATTGTGGCAGATGAATACCATTTTCCATACCTAAAAAAGGAAGTCGTAGATTTTGAAGAAAACCAGTAAAATAATCACTCCACGAAATAGCTACGGTAATATTTCCAATCGCATATTCCATGATCAAAGCCCAACCAATAATCCATGCGATAATTTCACCAAAAGCGACATAAGAATAGGTATACGCACTTCCAGAAACAGGAACCATCGATGCAAATTCAGCATAAGCAAATGCAGCAAAACCACATGCCAATGCAGTGAATAAAAATAAGAAAATCACCGCTGGTCCGCCGTCAAAACTTGCTTTTCCAATCGTACTAAAGATTCCAGCCCCGATGATTGCCGCAATTCCAAAAGCAGCTAAATCCCTTACACCTAAATGTTTTCCAAGTGAACCATGAGCTCCCTCTGCATTATCTTTTTCGACTTGATTTAAAATATCTTGAACATTCTTTTTTCTAAATAAACTCTTAAAGCTCATAGTGATATTGGTTTTTCTTTTGAAATACTAAGGTCTAAAAGTACATAATTCATAATTCATAATTTGTAATTTGTAATTTGTAATTTGTAATTTGTAAAAAAAAACCAACCAATTCTTATTTCAGAACGTTAGAGCTATGTGATTGAGATAATTATTCATTTCAATCAAAAAAACACCGTTTATATCATTGAAGTTGATTAACTTAAAATTTTATAATTAATTTTAACAAAAAAACTCACCACATATGAAAAATAAATTACTTTTTGCCTTTGCGTTAACCGTATCAATAAGTCAAGCTCAACAATTAGATTTAACAAATGAACCTGCAATAGCGGAGGGCGCTCTTATGTATGTTTGTGATTCACTGACGCCTTCTTATGAAACAACGACTGGAACAGGGGTAACATGGGATTATTCTCAATTGTTAGGTTTAAATGGTTCAACAAAAACATTAGAAATATTAGACGCTACTCTTACTCCTGAAGCTGCTTCATTCCCGACTTCAACGAAAGTGATGAGTATTGAAGGAGTAATTAAAAATTATTTCAACTCCTCTATAACTGACAGAATTTCTCAAGGTTTTGTTTACAATGAGCCAAGCTTAGGAACAGTATTAGCAACTTTTGATACTGATAATGAAACGACAATCAATTATCCCTTTATGAATGGTAATTATTTCGTTGATAATTTTTCAGGAATGTTAGCTTTTTCGTTTAATGGTCTACCACAAAACCCTCTTTGTACCGGTTCAATTCGTGCTGAGATTGATGGTCAAGGAACACTTCTACTTCCTTCTTCAAATACTCATACAAATGTAATTCGTTATAAAAGTGTGGACACAGTTTTCACACAAGTTATTTTTGTTACGACTTTAGATGTTCAGTTGGTTCGTACCCAATATGAATACTACGATATTGCAAACGGTAATTTACCATTATTTGTATACACAAATGTACAATTCGCTCAACAAGGTTCAACAACACCATTATTGGAACAAACGAATGTTATTTCTTCAATTCAACCTTTACAAAATGTTGGTATAGAAAATATTTCAGCTTCTGAATTCAGCGTTTATCCAAATCCTTCTGAAGGAGTTATAAACTTCAAGGGCTCATTTGAGACAAATGCTTCAGCAATTATTTACGATCAATCAGGACGCGTAGTTTCGACTATTGAAACATTAATAAATGGACAATCAATTGATTTATCGCATTTGAACAAAGGAATGTATTTAGTCTCAGTGAACAACAATGGAGTTCAAACGACAAAAACAATTTCATTAAGATAATACAATAACCTAAACTTAAGAACCGTTAGTCAATTGATTAACGGTTTTTTTTTGCCCAAATGAAAAAATTCAAATTAGACTTGTAACTCCTATTATTCAAAATGATCACAGCGCAATAAATTGATCTGCCATTTTGATATTCTCATTTCACAACTTAATATTTTCAGGAATGTGTTACCTTTAACACTCAAATTGATTATTGTATAAAGGATTTTTCATGAAACAACTTTACCTCTTTTTATTCTTCTTTCCAACATTTGTTTTTGCTCAACTAAATGAAGGTTTAACAACTGAAGAACGTGCTTATTTGTTTCACATCGTTAAGAAAAGTCCGATTTTAGATAATTCAATTGGCCGTTATTTCGATTATCAAGGTCCTGATATTCGTTTTCCAAACAAAGAAATTAATTATGATTCTGTTGAATTAATTATTATTAATCAACCTGAAATACTCGTTATTCGAAAAGAAGAAATAGCTAAATCCCCTAAAGGAATTATTTCTGAATCAGCCAACAAAATGGCTATTTGGGAATTAAACAAAGTGCTTTTAGCTAAGCGAGGAAGTGAAAAAGAATTAGAACCTTACGCATTAAAATACAAGTTGTTCGAATCAATTTTAATGCAGAAACTTCCGTTGAATGCACAAAAAGAAAAAGATGGTTTGATTGAACCTCACCCAAAAGTAATTGCCCTATTTAATCCAAGTCTTTCGTTGGATGATAAAATTGCGTTTGTAGAAACATTGCGATTTTTAGAGCCAAATGATTGCCTTCTTACTTTAGAAGCTATTAATCTCGCTACCAATGAATACGTAAAAAATCGAAGCAATGAAATTTATTTAGCTCTTGGTGGCGAAGCCCTGACGTATGAAAATGTACTAGTTGCAGCTGGAGATGGAAGTTCAACATCTGGTTTACTAGAAGAACGTGAAAAGGACGAAAAAGGACGATGGAACAGAGGTTTGCCTAAAGCTGTCGGTTTATTTCCTTATCAATTAAAATTGTCAACTCCAGTAGCTAAAAAGGTCCAAAAAGTTGAAACAACCATGTTCGCAACTTCAGACTTCGCAACAGTTGGAAATAATCGAATCACGAATATTCATTTCGATGTTTGGGGATATAATTCAACAAAACAAACTACCGTCGTAATTGAAAAAAACGGATTGAGTTACCATCTTTTTGGTGCTGGTGACACACGGTTTCTTTCTCCAGATTCTTCTTTTTCTGAAGGAACAACGTTTCAAAACACGATCAACGATTTAGAAAAAAACAAAATCGCAAAGTTGTATGAAATGATTTATGGAAAACGCGGTTTTGATTATTGGATCGCTTATAACAAGAAGAAAAAGGCTGAAACAGAGTTGAAAATTGAAATCAACGAAAAAGAATACTCGGACATGACGATGAATCCAATTTCAACGCGATCAAGAGCGCCAAGAAGTGTTCGGAAAGCAAAAAAACAAGCTCGTAAAGTTGGCGGAGGACCAGCAGATTATCAACCAAAAACAGATGCTGATAAGAAATCAAAGCGTCAAAGTCAAAATACGATTGTCAACCTGTATAACCTGTTCGAAGCCTACAAAAAGAAGATTGCTGAATTGGAAAAACAAAAACTGGAAGCAATTGATCAAATGGCAATTTATCAACGTCGTTTGGATTATTACAAACAAATGATGGGTTATACATGGGCACAATACACTGAAAAGGATGGTTTGTATACGTTTCAAGATTCCACCACATTTGACATGTTGACGCAAGAATTTCAATTCCCTGCTTCGACAAAAAAGGAAGATTTCGAAATTCGTTTGATAGCAATTCCAGAATCATCCATTTCAGACCAAGCGGACGAAGTGATGCTTCATATCAATCTTGTGGATGCTGAACCAAACTACAATGCGCGACTTCAAGTTGAATTACAAGACGTTTTTGTATCTGATAGTTGGGAACTTGAACGCCGTTTATTTGATGCTACTGACAGTGTAGCATTGTTACAGTTTTTTGAAGGAATGTTGGATAAAAAAGTAGCGTTTTCAATGGTTAATCGTGGACAAGGAATTGGAAAATGGGATGGTTGTAGAACCATTAAAAATCACACGGCTGTTGAAGAAAGTGCTTATCCTGGTTCAACGTCAGAGGAACGAATTGCGAATAGAATGGGTGAAAAATACGCTCCTTTGCGACGTTCAGAGCTTTTTATTCACTTGGACCGTGCGATTCGCGTTGAAATAAATTCATACACTGATCCAGTTGCTTCTTCTATCACAATTACAAATCCTGTGGTTTTAGAATTGATGGCAAAATACAAACTTTCGAAAAACGACATTTTAAGTGCGTTGAGAACAGCAACTATATTGAATAAATTCAAGGATGAAATCAATACAACTGCTGGAACTTATTTAACACGTGAACAAGCAAAAGTGGTAATTGACCGTTTCAATAAAGAATGGTTGAAGACAAAAATTGCGATTGGTTCTACATCTATTAAATTGGTAGATTTGAAGTTGTAATTAAAATTTCACTCAAAACAATCATCCGGAAAATTCACCAAATACAATTGCTCTGAAGCACGTGTAATGGCCGTATATAGCCAACGATGGTATTCTGAATTGATTGCTTCTGGCGCAACATAACCTTGGTCAATATAAACATGTTCCCATTGTCCACCTTGAGATTTGTGACAGGTAATCGCATAACCATATTTCACCTGCAAGGCATTGAAATAGGGATTCTTGAGAATTAATTCGTAGCGTTTGGCTTTGTTTCGTTCGTAAGCATAATCTTCTTCAACAGCAAAAAAGAGTTCCTTCATCCGTTGTCGTGAAATAGAAGGACCGTCCACTTGTAACGATTCTATGAAAACCAATACTTCCATTTCGGGAAGTTCGTCGTAATCCACAAATTTGATGATGATGCGGGCAAATTCAAACCCATACATTTCTTCAATCTTCTTGACACGGATTACTTTGAGCGATTCCCCATTCGCAATGAATCCCATTTTCGTTTGGTCATCGACCCAGAAATAATTGTTTTTCACCACCATCAAACAATCACCAGAACACAAAACATCCTCGTACCAAAGAATTCGCGCACGAATTTCATTGTTGTAGGCATTGGCTCTTTTGTTGGATCGCGTAATAATAATTGCTTCCTCTGCACCGCAATGAGAATAGGAATTCTCTAAGAAATTTTGAAATTCGTCCCCTGGTAATTTAATGAAATCTTTGTAATTATTCGTTACAAATTGCGGTTTCACATCTCCTTCTAACGACCTTAATTGTGTTGCATTGAACAAAATTCCCGATTCATCTGCCTGACGTAGCACCTTTGATAATGCAAATTCAGTCACCGAAACTGTTGAATAATTGTGCAATAAATATTCTTTGTTTAAAGCCGGTGAGTGTTCACATCCCACTGGTGGTAATTGTCCTTCGTCGCCCAATAAAATCAAACGGCAATTCTTTCCTGAGAAAACATATTCGATCAAGTCGTTCAATAAATTACGAGCAGAAACAGAACCATCGTTTTGCAAGGTATAATCACCAATCATCGATGCTTCATCGACAATGAAAATTGTATTTGTATGTAAATTTGGAGCCAAAGTCATACCTGAGAACTCATCTACCTTTGAATTGCGTCTGTAAATCTGTTTGTGAATCGTAAACGCCTCTTTAGAAGATTTTAAACTGAGTATTTTTGCTGCTCGTCCTGTAGGTGCCAGCAAGCGAGTTTTGACTTTAAAAAAAGAAAGCGTTTTAACGAAGGCTCCAAGTACAGAAGTTTTCCCTGTTCCAGCGTATCCTTTGAGAATGAAAATTTGATTTGGTTCTTTAATTTTCAGGAACTTCTCCAACAAATCAATGAGTTGATGCTGATCCTCCGTCGGAGAATGATCAAAAAATTGCATGATTTGCTTTTTAAAAACTGATAATTCTTGTGTGCTTTCCATTGAGAGTTAAAGGTAAGAAGATATTCGGTGAAATAATTGTGACCAAGAGATAAATCAACTGTTTATAAATATTCAATTTAAAAAATGTAAATTTACACTTCAAAAAAGTGCATTAAATAATTTGAATCTGTGAAGCATTTATCTGTAGAATTATCAGAAGTAGCCGTTCGGTTTACAACGTCAATTAACGATGTTGTGAATCACCATGCATTTCTTTTTAAAGATAAAAAAGACCACAGTTACAAAGAACAATTAGAGGATTTTATTGCTGAATGTGGTTTGAAAAATCAGGATTTTGATGAACAAACAATTTCTTGGAGTACCATTCGTTCAACCTTGGTGCCAGCAAATATTTTTGGAGAATCAAATCCTGAGAAAATTTACCGCTTGTGTTTTGGAGAAGAAACGCCAAAAGATCACATTGATTACAATCGAATTCCAGAACAAGGAATAGTGAATTTATTCGAAATTCCTCTGTGGGTGAAATCATTTTTTGTCATGAAATATCCGCGTTCAATCATTCAACACGAAGGTTCTCACGTCATAAGAGGACTTTTTTCTGAACCGAGCTTTAAATTAAAGACGACACTGGTTATCTACAATGATTTCTTTTTGATGTGCATCGCAAAAGAAAATAAATTACAATTCTATACTGTTTTTGACTATCATTTTATTGATGATATTGTTTATCATTTGATGTTTACATTGCAACAAAAGGAATATTTGAAAGAAAATGGTGCAATTCAAATTTGTCCTGGAGTTGGTTCTTCTGCTGAACAAATTAGTGAATTACAACAAAAACTTCAATCGTTGCAAGATTTAAAAAATGCTACAATTACTGTCAATACTGACTTTATAACTAATTCACAAAAACTTTGCGTATAATAGCTGGCACACTAAAAGCGCGACGCTTTTCGGTTCCTAAAAACTTCCCTTCTCGTCCAACAACAGACTTTGCAAAAGAAGGAATCTTCAATGTTTTGGAGCACCAAATGGACATTTCTGATTTGAAAATCTTGGATTTATGTGCTGGGACAGGAAATATATCTTTTGAATTTATCTCCCGCGATGCAGCGCATGTTACTGCAGTGGATATCAATTCAAACTGTTTATCATTTATACGAAAAAATGCCATTGAATTTAATATTACGCCTCAATTAGAAACGATCAAGTCGGATATTTTACAATATTTGAAAAAGACAGATCAAAAATTTGATTTGATTTTTGCTGATCCACCGTATGAGTATATGTTTCAAGATGAAATAGCTAAGTTGGTTTTTGAGCATGACCTTCTCACTGAGGACGGATTATTGATTATTGAACATGGAAAACACACTAAATTGGAAGAAGTTCCACATTTCGATTTAAAACGTACATTTGGTAATGTTCATTTCAGTTTTTTTCGAAAGGATTCTTAATACCACTATGTCATGAAAAAAATAGGTCTATTTCCAGGATCCTTTGATCCATTTACAAAAGGTCATGAAGCTGTTGTAAAAAAAGCGTTGAAAATTTTTGACGAAATCATAATTGCTATTGGCATAAACAGTTCAAAAAACTACCAATTCGACCTTCAAAAACGGATTCTGCATATTGAATCACTTTTTCAAAATGGAGAAGCTGTGCAAGTCGTAACGTATAATAAACTAACTGTCGAATTATGCAAAGATGTGAAAGCAACTGCAATTGTTCGTGGTTTGCGCAATACGGTAGATTTTGAATTTGAAAAATCAATTGCTCACATGAATGAAAGTTTATCTGGGATTGAAACAGTATTTCTTTTGACAGATCAAGAATTCGCATCAATCAACGCAACAATTGTTCGAGAAATTTTCAAAAACAACGGAGATATTAATCAATTTGTAACCAATGCTCACCTACTCGTTTAAATCTGTGGTATAATATTAGTTGCTAATTACAAGTTAATAGTTACAAGTTAATAATTACAAGATAAAAAAACGATAAATTATTCTGGTTCAAAAACTTGTAATTTGTAATTCGTAACTAATAACTATTTTGGTTCAAAAACTTGTAATTTGTAATTCGTTTTATAACTAATAATTAAAATCGAGCTAATCGAAAAAACAATAAAATGGTGAAACAAATTCTCTTCTCAATAATTCTGACTTTTTTGTCTTCTTATAGCCTGTTGGGTCAAAAAGGGAGCATTGTGACGGTTAAAGGATACGCTCCAAGTTATGTTGGCAAAACAGTTACTATTGCTGGAATAGAGGATTATTTGAGTATGAATGAGTCGCCTTTAGCTTCAACAACTGTTAAAAGTGATAGTACATTTTCTGTTTCTTTTTTCATTACTGAAACACAAAAAGTGATTGTTCATCCTGGCAAAAACAAAAGTTATCTATACATTCAACCAAATTCTACGTACGATTTATATCTTCCAGAAAAAGACCGATATGAGCCTTATCGACCTAGTGGAAATTCAATTGAAGTAACATTTTTTGACCTTGATTCCAATGATATTAATTTCAAAATTCTACAATTCCAAAGATGGATGGACGGTTTTATTAGTGATTCATATTATTTAAAAAATACACAACCATTAGAATTTGCGGCGAAACTAGATCAATTCAAAACGAATGCAGAAAAGCAATACATTGCTGATACCAATACTTACTTTAAAACTTTTGTAAAATTCTCCACAGCATCTTTAGATAACATTCAAAATGCTGCGGAAAGAAATCGGTATGAAAAGCATGATTTTTATATTAAACCATCAATAGTTGCGTATAAAAACGATGCCTATATGGGCTACATTTCAGCTTTTTACGAAAAAATGGTACCTCGCTTATCGACAGAAACAAATACGAAGGTCTACCAAGCCTTATTGAAAAGTAGTCCAACGTTAATCATGCGTGCTTTGGGAACAGAATATACCTTAATCAATATGCGAATTCGAGAAATCGTTATGATCAAAGCATTATCAGAAGAATTTTATTCGAAAGATTTTCCGCAAACAAATATTTTAACGGTTCTTGACAGCGTTGCGAATCACAGTTTATTTGCAGCAAATGCCATCATTGCTCGAAACATGACGGATCGTTTAACACAATTAGTAGCTGGTGGAAAAGCACCTGATTTTGTTTTAAAAAATGACAAAAATGAGACGAAAGTCTTGACGAATTATTCAAAAAAATACGTGTATTTACATTTTTATGATCCAACGAGTCAAAAAAGTGAAATCGAAGTGCCGCCATTAATTGACATGTATAAAAATTATAAAGAGGATGTGACTTTCATCACTATTTATCCAGATACTATTTCTGCATCAGTCCAAAACTCCTCCTTTCTTAAAAGTATTCCTTGGGAAAAATGTGCAGCGAGTCGTTCAAATCCAATTTGGAATAATTATAGAATTGAATCTTTCCCTAGCTATGTTTTAATTGATGGATATGGTTATATTGTGGAAGCGCCTGCTCTAGGACCTTTGCCGGACGGACAATATCAAACAATTGATAGAACTTTCTTTTACATCCAAAAAGCAAATAAGGAGATGCAAGAGCATTAGACGGAGTAAACAAAAGTAAAAAGGTAAAAGGAAAAAGGAAGAATTATTTTGATTCTTGGGAATTCCACTTTTTACCTTTCACTTTTTACTTTTTACTTTTCACCCTAACTTCTCACTTTATTCCTTATTTTTGGGTTCCAATTATTTTAACCCTTATGAAATTTAATCTTTCAGAAACAAACGAACTTATCCGTGAAAGAAGAACGATTTATCCCGAGCAATTTAGCGATAGAAAAGTCCATAAAGAACAAATTGAAGTCCTCCTAAACAATGCCCAATGGGCACCTACGCATGGCAATACTCAGCCTTGGCGATTCAAGATTTTTACTGAAAATGCAAGACAGCGATTAAGTGATTTCCTAGCAAAAACATATTTAGAGCTAACGCCAATAGCGGACCAAAAAGACACGAAATTGGCAAAGATGATAACAAGGCCCTTGAAATCGTCTGTTGTGATTGCAGTTTGTATGAAACGACAAGAAGAAGAAAAGATTCTGGAAATTGAAGAAATTGAAGCCGTAGCTTGTGCAATTCAAAATATGCATTTAACCTGCACAGCTTATGGTTTAGGAGGTTTTTGGGCAACACCCAAACTCATTTACCACGCAAAAATGAACAAATTTTTAGGAATTGGAGAAAAAGATAAATGTATCGGACTGTTTTATATCGGTTATCCTGCAATAGAGTGGCCAAAAGCACATCGAAAACCAATTGAATATACATCGGAATGGTTTACGGAATAAAAAAATAAGGAAAAAGTTTCCTGAGCTTGCCGAAGGATACTTTTTAAAAAATCATCGCTTTAAACAATTAATACTACAAATGAATCAACCGGTAAAATAATCTTCTTTTTTTTCAGTTAATTCACAGTGTAATACGAACAATGAAATATATAACATTCATATTTTTACTTTTTCAAATCGGTATTTCTTTTACCCAAACAAAACCTGCTAAAAAAGAGAAATTCCCTTCTTATTTTGGTTTGCAGGTTAGAACTGTCTTTCCATCGAATTTTATTGGAACACCTTTTAATTCATTTACAAATAATGAATTTTCAACTTCAATAACTCAAAAAATGGGTTTTTCCTTCGGTGGGACAGTAAGAGCAGGACTTACAAAGCTTATTGCTCTTGAATCAGGAATTAATTTTACACAAAGAAATTTTGATGTAACAATGGCGGTAGCTGATTCAAATGTTTCAGGTGAAAATAACTTTAGCTTCATTTGTTATGATGTTCCAATCAATGCCTTAGTATACGTTCAATTAAGCGAACAAATTTACATGAATGCATCCTTGGGATTTGCTTTCACCTTCAAGCCCACTTCTGTCGGAGTATTAACATTACCCGGTGGTCCACATAGTTTTACGCATTCTGGATTTGCTTACAAAAAATTTGGAGCAGATTTAAATGCGAACTTTGGTTTTGAATATCGCACAGAAAAAAGTGGATTCTTTTATTTAGGTGGTTCTGCGCGGGTTCCTTTTGCCCCAGTCTTTGATCTAATAGCTCAGTACAAATACCAAGGATATGAGAAAACCATTTACGGAGAAATTGACGGATCTTATTTATCCATTGATTTCAAATATTTCTTTCCAAATATTAAAACCAAAGGTCCACAATTTATTCAAGGCCCAATAGAATAATTTATGACACAAGAAATCGAATTGCTTATTGAAAAACTTGAATTGCTTCCTCATCCTGAAGGAGGATTTTATAAAGAAACGTATCGTTCTCTTGAAACCATCAATTCTGGAAAAAGGCAATTAATGACTTCCATTTATTTTTTATTGACGTCAAGTAACGTTTCTAAATTTCACCGAATCAAAAGTGACGAATTGTGGTTTTTTCATAGTGGAAGCCCTTTAATTGTTCATGTTTTAGATGAAAAAGGACATACTGAAAATTTAATTGGATTAGATCTTCAAAATGGTGAACTACCTCAATTTATGGTTCCTAAAAACACCATCTTTGGTTCAAGTGTTCGTGGTGAAAATGCTTATTCTCTTGTTTCTTGTGTTGTGGCTCCTGGATTTGATTTTGCTGACTTTGAATTATTCACAAAAGACGAGTTACTTCCTTTGTTTCCTTTACATGAAGAGATTATTTCTCAATTGACTTAAGTAAATCACTTTCTTCTATAAGTGTAACCCAAAGAGTTATGCGTCCATTATCCATTCTTGGCCAAATTGGGCGAATCACACCATTTACGGCAGAAATATTCAGGTAATCACCAAAGAAAACATTATCACTAGGTTTAAAAGGCTTATCAGAAATACGGTTTTCAGAAAAAGTCAATCCTCCATCTCTTGAAGTTGAAAGGTAAACATCCGTTTGATTATCCTTATAATTTCTTCTATCGTAATAAACGAAGTACAAATTTCCGTTTGATTGATCGATTGTCATCCATGTAAAAAACTGATGTTTTTTTGACTCATCTTGGTTCACTCGAACAGGATCAGACCAAGTTTTCCCTCCATCATTCGAACTTGATAACCAAGAATCAGTATCTCCCTCCCCATTTTTTTGATCGCACCAATTTAAATACAACGTTCCACGATTTGAACCATTACTTAAATCACTAACCAAAATAGGTAAACCATTTGCTCTTTGTAAGCCAGGAATTGTAAGATCCCAACCTCCAGAATGAATATGAATAAATTGCTCTTCTGCCAACCATGTTTTTCCACCATCAACTGATTTTTGCATCACTAGTCCGTGAGGTCCAGTCCACGTAACATAAATTTCACCATTTGGTCCAACAGCTGGAACTGCTCCTTCAACAGTATTATCACCGTCTATACAATCACCAGCAAATTTTGAAATTCGAATAGGATCCGACCAGGTTTTTCCTTGATCACTAGATTTTGAAAAGACAATGATTGATGAATCCGTTGAAACAGTCGAAGCATATTCATCAAACTGCGTCCAAGACATATAAATTTCATTGTTCATTGGATTGATAACCGTCCAATGTTTATCTTGTGCTTTTGTACCATTCGGTTTCGGGAACGTGCCCTTATTAAATTTACTGTCAACATTTTCAGCAGTTTGGCATACTATTCGGTCAATCCAACTTGTTTTTTTGTAATTTGCTAAATGAAAATAATACAAACGACCTGTTGTATCAAAAGTTAAAACAGGATCTCCCCAAACTCCGTATTTACTTTTCATCGCTTTGCTCGTCCAAGTATTACCACCATCAATAGAATAATAGTATTCTTTTAAAATACACGCCGCCGCTATTATGTTTTGATTTATTGGATGAATCGCAATTGCCGGTTCCGATTGACCATAAAATTGAGCTAATTTACTTGAAGGAGGTAATTGTACGCTTTTAAAATCCGATTGAGAAAAGGAATTAGAAAATGACAAAAGAAACACTAAAACCAGTATATTTCTCATTCCACAACTCTTAGCCAATATTCCAATAACTTCACTTTATTAGCATCCGGAGATAATTTGAATTGAAATTGAGGCTTATTATAAAGTGTCATATTGCCAGATAGCTCAAACAATAATTCGTCTCTTGCGACCAAAATATTAATTTCAGAACCTAATTCCAGTGAAGCCAAAAACGCTTCAAAAGAAGATTGATCGACTCTGAAACCGTTGCAACCAATTACTTCATCATTGACACTTAAACCCATGTTTTCAGCAGCAGATCCTGAACGAATTGAACGTACAACAACTTTATTTCCATCTTGTCTCAAAGCTGCTCCAAAATTAGGTTTCGCCGTTCCAACTGATTCAACATCAATTCCAATTGCACCCAAAATATCATTGAAAGGTGGTGTTTCTGTGCCATTTACATAATTTGCAAAAAAGGAATCCATGTTTTCACCCAAAAGTGTTTCTAATTCTTTTTTGAATTCAGCATCTGAAAAACCACGATTCAATTGCTTGTAGTATTTGTTATACAATTGCTGTAAAAAATGATCCAAACACTTCTCCCCTTTATATTTCGCAATGATTTTAGCATCAATTAACGCCGCTAACATTTGTCCACGAGAATAATACGTCATTTGCGTATTTCCACTGTTTTCATTTGGACGATACCCTTTGATCCAAGCATCAAAACTAGCATGTGCAACAGGCTGAACTCTGGTTCCAACTGAACCTTCAACATAATTGATAGTCCCCTGAATCTTGTTTAAATATTCGTCTTTCGTGTAATATCCCGCGCGACGTAACAATAATTCATCGTAATAAGAAGTGAATCCTTCCATTACCCACAATAAAGTTGTGTAATTTTCTTCGTCGTAATTAAAGGGTCCTAAGGCCATTGGTCGAATTCTCTTCACATTCCACAAATGGAAATATTCGTGCGCTACTAACGATAAAAATCCCAAGTATTCTGCTCCTTGATACGTCCAACGGTTGACACTTAATGTAGTTGAATTCATGTGTTCTAAACCACCTTGACCATCAACAACGTTATGAATAATGAACGTGTATTGTTTATTTGGATTTTCGCCAATTACCGTTGTCGCAGTTGTAACGACTTTTGCCATGTCTTCTTGTAATTGCTTAATGTCATAATTACCAACGCCATACATTGAAACTGTGTGAATCACTCCAGCGGCAGTAAATTGAAAGACATCTTGATTTCCAATTTCAATTGGACAATCAACTAATTGGTCATAATTTTCAAATTCAAATAATTCAGAACCATCGCTAGCAACAGATTCTCCTTTTCGGGGCAATGAGGTTGAAATAGTTTTGAAATCAGCATAAGGAAAAATCTCTAAACTTCCTTTGTGTTGTTTATGGTTATTGACATACATAAAAATTCCAGAACCGCTCACATATCCATGAGTTAAATCTATAAAGCTTGTTCGAACAGATAATTCAAAAGAATACACTTCATATTTAACAAGCACTTTTTTAGATTTTCCTTTAGAGATTGTCCATGTATTCTTTGATATTTTATTTACGGTAAGTGATTTTCCTGCTTCATCAAATGCTTTTACTAAATCAACATTTTTTGCAAATTCTCTCACTAGATAAGATCCTGGAGCCCAAACTGGCATTTTGATTTCCAATTCCTTTTCAGAGAAATTCGACAATTCCATTTCAACTTGAAAGTAATGATTTTGAGGCTTTACCATGTGTAAATTGTATTTAATTTCCTGTGTAAAGAAATTAAATGAAATGAAAAAAATGATGGAAATAAGGAGTAGCCTTTTCATATTATTATTTATTGAATACAAAGATAAGATTTGTAACTTTAGAATTATCTTTACTGAACGAAAAACAATTAACATG
>CANITF010000018.1 GCA_947470515.1 Flavobacteriales bacterium | reverse complement strand
TTCTAAGTTCAAAATTCTGGCCTAAATAAACGCGTCTTACTTGTTCGTCCGCTGCTAATTCTTCTGCTGTACCAGACTTTAAAATGCTTCCTTCGAATAACAAATAAGCTCTGTCAGTGATAGAAAGTGTTTCTTGCACATTGTGATCCGTTATCAAAATTCCAATATTTCTTTTTCTTAAATCAGAAACGATTGCTTGTATGTCTTCAACAGCAATTGGATCAACTCCTGCAAAAGGTTCATCCAATAGAACAAATTTTGGATTGATGGCTAATGCCCTAGCAATTTCTGTTCTTCTTTTTTCACCACCTGAAAGTCTATTCCCTAAAGTTTTTCTAACATTTGTCAAACTAAATTCTTCTAAAAGTTGCTCTAATTTTTCCTTCCTTTCAATTTTTGATAAGTCAGTCATTTCTAAAATTGCAAGAATGTTATCTTCAACACTTAATTTCCGAAAAACAGAAACCTCTTGCGGTAAATATCCGATTCCCAATTGAGAACGTCTGTACATCGGGTAATGAGTGATGTCAATGTCATCTAGAAAGACTAAGCCAGAATCTGGTTTAACTAAACCCACTATCATATAAAAGGATGTTGTTTTGCCTGCTCCGTTTGGACCAAGTAACCCAACAATTTCTCCTTGATTCACTTCAATTGTCACGCCATTAACAACATCGCGACCCTTGTAAGATTTTTTTATATGGTTTGTATATAATTTCACTTGTTTTATAAAGACCGTAAAGTTAAAAATTTATTGCCCAACGTGCACGAATTCCTAAAGGACTCATTCCTGGATCTAAATGTGAAATTCTCCAAACTAAATCAATTCGTCCTACTTTTAGAATATTTTCAATTCCAATTGCCGCTTCAGCATAGGGAATCGATCCAAACAATTTTGTGTCAATAGGTAATTCCATTTCCGAAATATTCCTGGAAGATATTGCACCGTATGTAATTCTTCCAGATGTGACCAATCTTAATTTCAGCTTTTTAATCAACGGAATTCTGTCAAAAAAGAGACCTTCCCAATGATTCTCCACAAAACCGCCAACGTATTTATCTGAAATAAATTCAAAATAGTTCAGCATGTTGAATGCAGATGTAAGTAACCAATATGATTGATTCCCTTCATGTACTTTTAAGAATGGATATGCAGCTGCTCCAAAAACATATCCAGCGTTGGCGCCATAGCGGATCCGTCCTAGAATTCCGATTTGTCGACTATGTTCCATTTGAAATTCAATTTTCTGATAATTATATTGCCCGCCTAAAAGTCCTTTAACTCCAAAAATTCCTTGCAAAGAAAAAATAGGATATTTAGATCTTAAAGTAGTTCTATCAAAAGCACCAGAAATAAATTCTTCATCTTTAGTCCATCTTATTCGAGCAGTAAATTCACTTGTTGTAATGTTTCTTAAAGTATCGTTAATATTATTGATTGGATTTAGCTGAATATAGTTTGCATTGCCCAGAGCTAAATAATCTTTCCATTCGAACGCTCCGTACAATATAAAATCTTTATTAATATCTTTTTCCAAAGAAATTCCCGCTTTTTTCACAAATGTTAATTTGTCTAAAGGCCCAGTTCTAAATAATGTTCCAAAAGTTGAACCCATTGAAGCGGCCGAAGGAGATGCACCAATTTGTTGGATGTCATAGTTATAATAGGTCGTTAACATCCCTCGCTTTTTAGGTGAAATATTAAATCGTATCGATGCCCCATATTTAACTTTATAATCTTTAAAGCCATAAGCCATTTTTCCTCCAAATTCTATTCTTCTAGAGAAATTATTCGAAGTACGTATTGCTAATCCTAAACGTAAATTCTCAACAGGGTTGAAGCTAATTAAACTAAAAGCATTTCCTAATTCAATTTTTCCCAATGGATAATATCCTGTTGAAGCAAAATAAGTCAGGTTCCTTAAGGATTTGAAAAAAGGAGATTTATTAAGAGAATCTACCATTTCATTAATTCCATTTTCTTGAATACTTAAAGCTATGTGCCTATGGTTCTCCCAGTATTCACTCGACCTTACTTTAGCACTATCGGCAAATTCAACAGTGTTTTCGCTTTTATAAAAATAATCAGGATGTACTTCATTAATTTTAAAATTGGTTCTTGAAGAGAATTTGCGACCATAAAACCCGTATGCTTTGGAGTTTTTAGTTATGTTCACGTCAATAATCATTTTTTCCTGAGTCAACATCCAAACTTCCTTTGTAACTTGATTAAATGTGTGTTCGAAATATAAATCTTGAATATAATTAATGTTTGCCCATGGCGAAATGGTAGCAGATAGTTGTTTGACAGCGTACGTTGTATCATGGATCCACATTTCCCCTTGAAAAGTCATGTCTCCAGTTCGTTTTGGAGCAAACCGCAGTTTGTAACACCACTGATTATCAATGAATGTCGAATCCTCTAAATAAAATTTGTAAAAATTTCGGGCATAATCAGAAATCGGACTGATAAATGCTTTATTAAACATATTGATATTATTATCATAAATATTAATATCAAGGTACATGTCACCCAAGAATTGATTAAGTTGCAAATTTTCTATACCTGTTATTCGCGTAGCCTCGATGACTTCCTTTTTTTTCTTAGGATTATTTTTGAAATAAAAGTTGGAAACTGATTCACTTAATATAGCAGGCAAAAATAGTTTACCGTTTTCTGCTGAGTCTAGAAAGTCCATTACCAAATCAAGCCTTTTCACGAGATTTCGTTCAGTAAATTTATCCCCGATATTATTTAAGTCTAGTTGAACTTTATTATAAACTTCATAATCATACGCCAAGAGTTTTTCTTTGTTATTGATATTTTTATTTGCGACCACTCTTTTATGAAGTGTTGTAGAAGGGAATTCATCTGGTGGTTTAACAGTTATTTCACCAATTTCACCAATTCTCTTTGATAGTCTGACATTCATTTCTTGATTTGCATCGCGAAAAACGGCTTGATGAATTGAGATATAACCGTTAAAAGAGAATTCCAAAGAATCAGTAGCATAGTATGTTTCAATTGAATAATAACCTGTTGAATCGGTTAAAACACCAATTTTAGAATTCCAGAATTGGACTTTAACAAAAGGCATTTTTTCTCCTGTTTCTGCATCCCAAACAGTCCCAAATACTCGGGTTTGTTGACCAACACCAATAAAGGAAGCAAAAGTAAAAAGTATGATGAGGTATTTAGCCATTCTAAAAATTAAATCAGTCTAAGTTAATGATAACAATCATTGACTAATTTATGGTATTAGTCTTTTTTAAGATTTTTTTCAACACGTGCCGAGACAAAAATCCCAATTTCGTATAAAAGGATGATAGGAATCGCAACAATTATTTGCGAAATCACATCTGGCGGTGTTATTGCGGCAGACAAAATTAATACACCAACAATAGCATGTTTTCTGTATTTTTTTAAAAAAGCAGGAGTTACAATTCCTAAACGAGTGAAGATATATGAAATTACAGGCAATAAAAATAATATACCTGAATAGAAAACAGTTGAAAGAATAGTGCTCAAATAGGAGTTAATTGTGAAGATGTTTTGAATTTGACCACTGATTTTATATGTTCCAAAAAATTGCACACACAGCGGAGCTACAACAAAATAACCAAACAGAATTCCAGTAAAAAACAAAATGCTAACATAAAAAATTATTCCTTTAGCGACTGTTTTTTCTTTATGTTTTAGCCCTGGTTTGACAAATCCCCATATCTGTGCAAAAATAAAAGGAAAGGATATAACGATTCCTCCCATTATACTCATCATCAACGCATAACTAAATTGGCCTGACATTGAAGTACTTTGGAAACTTACAGGAATTTCATCTATACAAACGCCCAACCAGCTGCACATTAATCTAAAAGTAATGAAAGTAGGTTCCTTCATCGACATAAAAAAAGTATTCATGATCCATTCTTGAAACCAAAAAAGTACTGTTGCAACAACAATTATTGAAATTGAAATTTTAACTAGCCTCCATCTTAATTCTTCAAGATGATCTAAAAAAGACATATTTTTATCTTCACTCATATCGATTGCAAAAGTAATCATTCAGTATCAATCTGTGTGTGTTTTATAAAAAGAGCTTGCCAAATTATTCAAAGATTGATAAGATTCATTAAAAGAGTATAGATTTAATAATTTCTTAATAAAAGCTTATTTCTTGTAACTTTTTTAGTAACTTAGAGAAGTTTCTAATAAATGATATTAATGGCAGAGAATGATCTAAAGATTGTACTACGTAAATATTTTGGATTCAATAGTTTTAAAGGAGAACAAGAAAGCGTAATAACGAATGTATTGAAAGGAAACAATACTTTCGTTATTATGCCAACAGGTGGTGGTAAATCAATGTGTTACCAATTACCTGCCTTGATGTCTGAAGGAACTGCAATTGTGGTTTCACCTTTGATTGCTTTGATGAAAAATCAGGTAGATGCAATTCGAAATATTAGTGATAATGAGTCAGTGGCTCATTTTTTGAATTCTTCGTTGACAAAAACGGAGATAGCAAAAGTGAAATTGGATATCCAAGCAGGTAATACTAAGTTACTTTATGTTGCACCAGAATCACTAACAAAACAAGAAAACATTGATTTTTTAACGTCTGTAGATATCTCATTCTTTGCTATTGATGAAGCACATTGTATTTCTGAATGGGGACATGATTTTAGACCAGAATACAGGAGATTAAGAGAGATTTTTGAAAAAATATCAAATGTCCCGATTATAGCATTAACTGCTACAGCTACCCCAAAGGTGCAATATGATATTCAAAAGAATTTGAATATGCTCGATGCTCAAGTTTTCAAATCATCTTTTAATAGAGACAATCTGAATTACGAAATTCGACCAAAAAAGGATGTTGAAAAACAAATCATAAAATATGTTCGCACCAAAGCAGGTAAGAGCGGTATAATCTATTGTTTGAGTCGCAAAAAGGTGGAAGAGCTTTCTGAGTTACTTCAAGTAAATGGAATCAATGCGCTACCATATCATGCTGGACTAGATGCAAATACTAGAGGAAAGCATCAGGATATGTTTTTAATGGAAGACGCAAACATAATTGTTGCTACAATAGCATTCGGAATGGGTATTGATAAGCCAGATGTTCGATTTGTTATTCATCATGACATCCCAAAATCATTAGAAAGTTATTATCAAGAAACTGGAAGAGCTGGCAGAGATGGTGGTGAGGGAGAATGTGTAGCATTCTATAGTTACAAAGATATTGAGAAACTTGAGAAATTTTTACAAGGCAAACCTATTGCAGAACAAGAAATTGGACGACAATTACTGAGCGAAATTGTATCATATGCGGAGACTTCCGTCTGTAGAAGAAAATTCATCCTTCATTATTTTGGAGAATTTTTCGATGAAAAAGGATGTAATGAATATTGTGATAATTGTAAAAATCCGAAGGAAAGAACTGAGGGTAAAGAATATGTTACGATGCTGATTAATGCGATTAATGATTTACAACAAACCCAAAAAGCGAAACATTATTGTGCATTTTTATCTGGTAATTTAACCTCTGATATTAAGACTTATAAGCACGATGCAATTAAGGGATTTGGTGTTGGAAAAGATAAAGACGAACATTTTTGGAATGCTGTTATCAGACAAGTCATTGTTTCGGGATTGGTGTATAAAGATATTGAGACGTATGGTACACTAAAATTAACTGATGAAGGCAAAGCATATTATAAGGCACCTCAATCTTTTAGTTTAATTAAAGAACATGATTTCTCTAACACCGATGATGAAGATTCAGATATTATAGATGCTGGAAAAGGTGGAGCATTTGATGAAATCTTATATGATATGCTTCTTGATTTGCGAAAGTCAATTTCAAAACAAAAGAACATTCCTCCATTTGTAATTTTTCAAGAAGCTTCTTTGAAAGATATGAGTTTCCAATACCCGATTACAATTGATGAACTTACCAATATTCAAGGGGTAGGAAATGGTAAGGCGGCGCGCTATGGCGAACCATTTACGGCACTTATTCATCAATACGTTGAGGATAACGAAATTGAAAGACCACAAGACATGGTGGTAAAATCTTTAATCAATAAATCCGGATTAAAAGTGCAATTAATTCATAATATTGACCGAAAATTGCCTTTAGAAGATATCGGAAGAGCACAAGGAAAATCAATTGATGAGGTAATTGATGAAATTGAAGCAATCGTTTCTTCTGGAACACGTGTGAACATCAATTATTATATTGATGATATCCTTGATGCAGATAATCAAGAAGAAATTTATGAGTATTTCACAGAAGCTGAAACGGATGATTTAGATCAAGCAGTTGCGGATTTTGATGGTGATTATACTGAAGAAGAATTGCGATTAATGCGAATTAAATTCATGAGTGAAATGGCCAATTGACGATTTCTACTTTTTCTTTTTGAAAATAAGTGAATGGAGTTTAGAATTCAAATCGCTATATTCTAACTGCAAATCCGTTTTTGTTAAAGTCAAAATTCGATAGTTGTATGCTGAGATTATTTCATTTAGAGAATTTAAACAAGTAACATCCATGAATTCTCCGTCTGACAAAACCTCAAAAGTCCCCGTTTCAATTGATGTCCCAGTATTGCTGGGGAAATCAAAAGTTAGATTACACGTGTAATCACATGCATTACTTTTATTATTGCATGAATTAAAAACGTAAGAACCTGAGCAAACTGCATATTCCGCTAATCCTTCAGTGTCGGTAATTTTATAAACGCTTATTTCCCATTCCCCATCAATTTTTTTCGTCGTTCTTTTCTGTTTATCACAAGAGCTTAAAGACATTAAAAAAACCGAAAGAAATAGAATTTGTTTGATCATAATTGAATTTTTTAAAATGCTGCTAATGCCATCATTTCAACACCAATTTTCAACGCGTTATCATCAATATTGAATTTCGGGTGATGTACGCCGTAAATTATTCCTTTTGCTTCATTTCGAACTCCTAAACGGAAAAAACAAACGGGAATTTCTTGAGAATAAAAAGCAAAATCTTCAGATGTCAAACGTATTGGCATGTCTTCGACTTTATCGATTCCTAAATATTCTTGCGCCTTTATTTTTAAACGGGAAGTCACTTCTGGATCGTTTTCAAGATAAGGATACCCTTTGCTGATTTCAATGTCAACTGTGCCTCCTTGACTTTCAACAATGTGTTTTATTTGAAACGCGATAAGTTTTAATGCTTCAGCTCTCCATTCCTCATTCATTGTTCTGAATGTTCCCTTTAAAATGGCTTTTGAAGGAATAATATTTGTCGCGCCAATTGCTTCAAAATGTCCAAAAGACAAGACGCATGGTGTTTTTGGATCACATTTTCTGCTTACAATTTGCTGTAATTGGGTGACAATAGTTGCTCCAATAATTATTGGGTCTATGCATTGATTTGGTGTCGCGCCATGTCCTCCTTTTCCATTTATTGTTAGATAAATTTCGTCACAAGAAGCCATGTAAAGTCCTTCTTTGAAACCAACTTTTCCAACTGGCATATCTGGAAAAACATGCAAGGCATACATTTGTTTTACTTCTGGATTGTGCAAAACACCATCCGCAATCATTAATGTTGCACCACCCGGATTTTTCTCTTCACCAGGTTGAAAAATAAGTTTTACCGGGCAAGGAAGTAAATCCTTCATCTCGTTTAAAATCTCTGCAACGCCTAATAATATAGCGGTATGAACGTCGTGTCCACAAGCGTGCATAACTCCATCAACGCTTGACTTAAACGAAATGTCATTTTCTTCTTGAATTGGCAACGCGTCTAAATCAGATCTTAATCCAATACAAGATGCATCTTCAGCGTGTTTATCATTTCGAATGATTGCAACAACACCTGTTTTCCCAACTTCAGTTTTATGAGAAATACTTAATCCCGTTAAGACTTTTGAAACATATTTCATTGTCTCAACTTCTTGATAAGAAAGTTCTGGAAATTGATGTATATATTCTCTATATCCTTTTACCTTGGCGTAAATATGAGCAGATTTTTCTCGAATAAGATCAGTTATTTCTGACATGGATTTGTAGAATTTAGAATAAAAGTAAGAAATTAATCATGATTATTCGACCATTAAATTGCAACCACGAATATCAGAATTATCAAAACGACCCATAATTCGAAAGGAATCGTGTTCTATTTTTCCTAAATCTTGAGAAGAAATGAAACTGCAACTATATAAATTTGCGAAATCAATAATGTTAATTCCACCGGTTTTACCATTTTCCAAATAGCTAAAGGGGTCGTTTAAATCTCGGATTAAAATTTTCATCCAAGCTGGAGTTTTAAAAAGTCCGTCTTTATTGCTATATGCTTGTGATAACAATTCTGTCATACCATATTCAGAACTTATGAATGGAACGTTTAAACCATTAATTAAAAGTGAATGGAGTTCCTCCTTAGATAATTCTTTACGGCGACCTTTCATTCCGCCCGTCTCAATAATGAACGCTTCTGAAAGATTCATGGTTTTTTCTGCAAGATCGAGTAGGGCATATGAAACACCAAATATCACAACTTTTTTCCCTGATGAAATAGCTTTTTTATATTTTTCTTCGATAAGGTCTAAATTATTCAATAGAAATCCTGAAAGTTCAGACTGAGTATGTTTGATCAAAGAATCCACCATATAAACTAAACTTGAATTCCCTTGTTCTAGATAATTTGGCAATAAAGCAAGTATTACTTGTTCCTCTGGATTCCCAATATAGTTACGATACGTATTTAAGAAAGATTCTTCATAAATATGTGTGTTTAAGATTAAATGTTTACTCCGATTTTCTCCAGTTGTGCCACTACTGAAAAATATGTGTTCAATCTCTTTTTCAGAATCTATTCTTATTTCATGTGTCTTGAAAAACGAGATTGGAAGAAAAGGAATTTCTTCAATCTTCGAAGGTGTTCTTTTTAAAATACTTTTGCAGAATTGCTTGTAAACAGCGCAATTTTCAACTTGAAAATGAAAAGTCTCAAGTGCAATTCTATTAAAATCTGCAGCTGAGTTTATTGAAAAAAGTTGATTATCAAGATTCATTTTTAAATCAATGATTGATTTCCTGAATTTCTTGCGGGTTATGTTTGTATTTGAATATGATTGCGAATATAATTCCTACAATTAACGAATACAATGCGAAAATCATCCAAATAGTTGTCCAATCTTTTTGTTTTGTCTCAACATTGGTATATAAATCAATTACAAAACCACTTCCATAAGCGCCAATAATTGCACCTAAGCCATTGGTCATTAACATAAATAATCCTTGTGCGCTTGAACGTATAGATGCATTAGCTTCTTTTTCAATGAAAAGTGATCCTGAAATATTGAAAAAATCGAACGCCATTCCATAAATGACCATTGATAAGCTCAGGAAGATGAAACCACTTCCTGGATCCCCAATTCCAAAAAAAGCAAATCGAAGTACCCACGCAAACATGCTCATCAGCATTACCTTTTTTATTCCGAAGCGTTTTAAAAAGAACGGGATGGATAATATGAACAATGCTTCTGAGATCATTGAAAAAGATAAAAACATTAATGAATGTTTTACAGCAAATGAATCGGTGTATTTTGCTGTGAAATCTCTTAAAAATCCATCTCCCCACATATTTGAAATTTGTAATACGCAACCTAGAAGCATTGAGAAAATAAAGAAAATAACGATTTTCTTCTTTCTAAATAAAACAAAAGCATCTAAGCCAAGAGATTGTACCAAAGTTTTTTTGTTTCCGCTTTTCTCTGGTCGACAAGATGGAAGTAGGAGTGCAAAAACACCTAAGAGAAGTGAAGCTCCACCACTAACGTAATATTGATTAGGTGAAACTCCCCAGTCGAAAAAGTCAACAAACCAGGCGGCTAAAATGAAGCCGACAGTTCCCCAAACACGAATTGGAGGAAATACTTTAATAATATCAAAATTGTTTTTTTCTAACAAAGCATATGAAATAGAGTTTCCTAATGCTATTGTTGGCATGTAAAATATAGAAATTAAAAAGATAATTGGATAGAATGAATTGAAGTCTTTTAAATTGAATAACACAATCATTAGTCCTGCAAGTGACAGATGGCAAATTGACAAAAGTTTATTTGCACTTAACCATTTGTCGGCAATGATTCCAACAATTGCAGGCATGAACAGAGATGCAATCCCCATTGTTCCGTATACGGCACCAATTTGAATCCCAGAGAATTTAAGATTTCCGCCTAAATAAGCTCCAGTTGATAGCAACCAAGCGCCCCAAGCAAAAAACTGCAGAAAGTTCATTATAATCAAACGATTTTTTAAAGAAAACTGCATAGTGCAAAAAATTTAACTGGTTCTTTTGTTTATTTCATCTCTTATTCTTGATGCCAATTCGTAATCTTCATCATTGATTGCATCGTTGAGTTGATTTTCTAATTCTTCTAAATTGAGACTATTCAGAGACCCTTCTGGTTGAATTGATTCATCATCATCATCCATCGAAAAATCATCGTCTTTAGTTTGATTCTCATCCATTAAAATTCCTGCAATCGAAAGTATATTTTCAAACGTAAAAATTGGACAATTGAATCGAACACCAATTGCAATTGCGTCAGATGTTCTTGCATCTATTTCAGTCACCTGACCTTCACGTTCACAAATAATTTTGGAATAAAATATGCCTTCAATTAAATTGTAAATAACAATTTCTTTGACTCCAATCGAAAAGGCTTGAGCAAAATGTTTGAATAAATCGTGTGTTAAAGGTCGTGTTGGGGTCATTTTTTCCAACTCGATCGCGATAGCCTGTGCTTCAAAACCACCAATAATAATTGGTAATTGTCTTTTCCCGCCAGATTCCGCTAATACCAAAGCGTAAGCACCAGATTGTGTTTGACTGTAAGATAAACCAGCAATATCAAGTTTTATTTTATCCATTCTTCCTTCAATACCTCAAAATCCCCTAAAAAATTAGGGAAGTTTTCGCTTCCCTAAAATATTTTATTATTTGTAAAAATACTATTTCTATCGATATTTTTAATGTCCTGAAGCTTTGAATTTTTTTACAGCCTCAGTTAATCTTGGCAATACATCAAAGGCATCACCTAAAACACCGTAATCAGCTGCTTTAAAGAAAGGTGCCTCTGCATCCGTATTTATGGCAACAATCACTTTTGAACCATTAACTCCAGCTAAATGCTGAATTGCTCCAGAGATACCAATTGCAATGTATAAGTTTGGTCTAATTGCGACTCCAGTCTGTCCAACATGCTCATGATGAGGTCTCCAGCCAATGTCTGCTACAGGTCGAGAACAAGCAGTCGCAGCGCCTAATGCAGATGCAAGGTCTTCTACCATTCCCCAGTTTTCAGGACCTTTCATTCCTCTACCAGCTGAAACAACTAGCTCTGCTTCAGGCAATGGAATTTCACCTTCAGGTTTTTTAGTGCTTAACACCTTAATTAAACCTGCTGGTGCATTGGCTGAAAAACTTTCTACTGCGCAATCAGATCCATCTTCTACTGGTTGAAAACTATTCGGTAACAATGAAATAATTTTAACAGTTGAATTTACTTTAACAGATCCAAAAGCTTTACCTGAAAATACATTTACCTTAATTGTACCATCGTCTCCAGGCAATGCAATTGCTCCTGAAACTAAACCTGCCTTCAAACGAACTGATAAACGAGGTGCGACAGCTTTCGCTGTAAGGTCGTGGGAAAATATAATTGTTGTTGCTCCAACTGAATCGGCAGCAGCAGCAATCAATTGAGTCAATTGTTGATCATCATCTCCTTGGATTGAACGGTCAACAAGTACTTTGTTTGCACCATATTTACCCAAAGTTGCTAATTTGGATTCGTCAGCAGAACCAGCTGTAATTACGGTTAAATTTCCGCCTAATTTTTTACCATAGCTCACAGTCTCTAAAGCTGATTTGTTCAATCCACTGTTACTATTTATATATACTAAAACTGACATAATGTATTTTTTTGTCGGTAAGACTTATTTCTAATTAAATAACTTTCGCTTCGTTGTGAAGTAATGCTACAAGTTCATCCATGTTCGTTGGATCAATCATCTTACAAGAAGACTTAGCATTTGGCATCGTGTAATTAACATATGTCGTTAAAAGATCAACTGACACAGGTGCAACTACTTGAAGTGATTTTGTTCTTGCTGCCATAATTCCGCGCATATTTGGAATGCGTTGTTCAGCCATTCCTTTTGCACATGAAACAACAGCAGGCAATGATACTTCTACAACTTGAAGCCCGCCAACAATTTCTCTTTCCAACGTTAAAGTAGAACCATTAACATCTAATTTAGTCGCCAACGAAACAAAAGGAAAGTTTAATGATTCAGCAATCATCCCAGCTACTTGAGAACCATTATAATTAATAGTTTCTTTCCCTGTCAATACTAAATCAAAACTATTTGTTTTTGCATATTCTGCAATTTGAACTGCTGTATAATAAGCATCTGTTGGATCAGCATCAATTCTTACTGCATCATCCGCACCAATAGCCAATGCTTTTCTAATAATAGCGTCATCAGCAACTGAACCAACAGTAATAACCGTAACGTCACCACCAAGCGTTTCTTTTATTTCAAGCGCTCTAACAAGGGCGTACCATTCATCATAAGGATTGATAATATATTGAACACCATTCTCATCGAACTTTGTGTTTTGATCTACAAATGCAATTTTTGACGTTGTATCTGGGGATTTACTGATACATACAAGTATTTTCATTTTTCTCTGTTTTCTATACGAGCGCAAATTTAAACAAATATTTACGATGTGTTTTCTGAAACTCAAAAGTTTTTAAGTTTAGAATTAATAACTGTTATTTCTTTCTATTTTATTATTTTTGGCAACCCTTACAGGAAATAATTCAAGATTTATGAAAACAGTACAATTTAGAGAAGCCTTACGTGAAGCAATGTCAGAAGAAATGAGACGAGATGAGTCTGTGTTTTTAATGGGTGAAGAGGTTGCTGAATATAATGGAGCATATAAAGTTTCTCAAGGAATGCTTGATGAATTTGGACCAAAAAGAGTTATTGATACTCCAATTGCTGAATTAGGTTTTACTGGAATTGCTGTTGGAGCTTCAATGAATGGATTAAGACCTATCGTAGAATTCATGACGTGGAACTTCGCCATTTTGGCTGCGGATCAAATAATAAATAGTGCTGCCAAAATGTTGCAGATGTCTGGAGGGCAATATTCCTGTCCAATCGTCTTTAGAGGTGGAAATGGAACTGCTGGTCAATTAGCAGCAACACACTCTCAAAGTTTTGAAGCATTTTATGCACATGTACCAGGATTAAAAGTTATTACGCCTTCAAATCCATATGACGCAAAAGGTTTATTAAAAGCTGCCATTAGAGACAATGATCCAGTGGTTTTTTTGGAATCAGAAAAAATGTATGGTGATAAGGGTGAAATTCCTGAAGGAGAATATATAATTCCAATCGGAGTTGCAGATGTTAAAAGAAAAGGTACTGATGTTACAATTGTAACGTTTGGGAAAATAATTAAAGTTGCATTTGAAGCTGCCGCGATTTTAGAAAAAGAAGGGATTTCAGTTGAAATAATTGATTTAAGAACTGTTCGTCCTATTGATTACGCATGTGTTGTTGAATCTGTTAAGAAAACACATCGTTGTGTAGTTGTCGAAGAATCTTGGCCATTAGCTTCTATCTCTTCTGAAATTGCGTACCATTTACAACGATATGCTTTCGATTATTTGGACGCGCCAGTTATGAGAGTAACTCAAACAGATACACCTTTTGCTTTCTCACCAACGTTAATTGATGAAGCATTGCCAAATGTGGATAGAATTATTAAAGCAACGAAAAGTACGTTATATAGAAATTAAAAGAAAATTCTATTTTCAAATAGATTTCAAACTCTTGTAGCGCTTAGCAACAAGAGTTTTTTATTTTAAATACAATTAGAATTCACGTTTATTTTTTAAATCATTCTAAATCAATATTTTATAATAGTGATTTAGAATGATAAAAAGATGTAAACACTATTATGTGAAAAAACTTGACTTTTTTTCGCTAACCTGTAGGAATTTAAAATTAAATGGATATCTTTGCACCCCTCAAAGTGCGTTTTGGGGTATTTTATATATTAATAAAAATTAAGAGTATTTTATGCCAACTATACAACAATTAGTTCGCAAAGGAAGAACAGCGGTAGTCAAGAAGAGTAAGTCTGCCGCACTTGATTCATGTCCACAGCGTAAAGGTGTGTGTGTAAGAGTTTACACAACCACTCCTAAAAAACCGAACTCGGCTATGAGAAAAGTAGCAAGGGTACGTTTGACTAACGGAAAGGAAGTCAATGCTTATATCGGTGGTGAAGGTCACAATTTGCAAGAGCACTCATTAGTACTAGTACGTGGAGGAAGAGTAAAAGATCTTCCAGGTGTTAGATACCACATTGTACGTGGAGCTGAAGATACTGCTGGTGTTGAAGGAAGAACACAACGTCGTTCTAAGTATGGAACGAAAAGACCTAAACAAAAATAATTATAGCTCTTAAGACATGAGAAGAAGAAAAGCCAAAAAGATTGCGATTCTACCAGATCCAAAGTTTAAGGATGTTGTGGTAACAAAGTTCGTTAACAACTTAATGTATGACGGAAAAAAGAATTTAGCATTTAAGATATTCTACGAGGCAATTGAAATCGTAGACAAGAAAATTGAAGATCAAGATGGATTAGACGTTTGGAGAAAAGCATTGGAAAATGTAACTCCAAGTGTAGAGGTTCGCAGTCGCCGTGTAGGTGGAGCTACTTTCCAAATCCCAACAGCTGTTCGTGAAGATAGAAAATCATCTTTAGCGATGAAATGGTTAATTAGCTACTCCCGTCGACGTAACGAAAAAACGATGGCTGGAAAATTAGCTTCTGAAATCATCGCTGCTTCGAAAGAAGAAGGCGCTGCTTACAAGAAGAAAGAAGATACCTTAAGAATGGCTGAGGCAAACAAAGCATTCTCACATTTTAGATTCTAATAGAAATGGCAAGAGATCTTAAATATACTCGTAACATAGGAATCGCTGCGCATATCGATGCAGGAAAAACTACGACGACTGAACGTATTCTTTATTATGGTGGTGTAAGTCATAAAATTGGTGAAGTACATGATGGTGCTGCAACAATGGACTGGATGGAACAAGAGCAAGAAAGAGGTATTACAATTACTTCTGCCGCTACTACACTAGATTGGAATTACAGAGGTGATAAATACCACGTTAATATTATTGATACTCCAGGACACGTTGATTTTACTGTTGAAGTAAATCGTTCATTGCGTGTCTTAGATGGTTTAGTATTCTTGTTTTCAGCTGTTGATGGTGTAGAGCCTCAATCTGAAACAAACTGGCGTTTAGCTAATAACTATAACGTTCCACGTATTGGTTTTGTAAATAAAATGGACCGTCAAGGTTCTGATTTCTTGAACGTTTGTCGTCAAGTAAAAGAAATGTTAGGTAGTCACGCTTTGCCACTTCAAATTCCAATTGGAAATGAAGAGACTTTTAAAGGTGTGGTTGATTTAATTAATTTCAAAGGAATCGTTTGGAATGAGCATGATCAAGGTATGACTTTTCAAGAAGTTGAAATCCCTGCTGATGTTTTAGAAGAAGCTACTGAATATAGAGAGAAATTATTGGAAGCAGTTGCTGAATTTGATGATAATTTGATGGAGAAATATTTTGTTGATCCACAATCATTAACTGAAAGAGAAATTTTAGATGCTTTAAGACAAGCTACTATTACTGGAAAAGTTGTTCCAATGATGTGTGGAACTGCGTTTAAAAATAAAGGCGTTCAATCGATGTTAGATATGGTTATGGAAATTCTTCCTTCACCACTTGATGTAGATGGAATTACTGGTATTAATCCTAAAACTGATCTTCCTGTTACGCGTCAACCATCTTTTGATGAGCCGTTTGCAGGATTAGCATTTAAAATTGCAACAGATCCTTTCGTGGGTCGTTTGTGTTTCGTTCGTGCTTATTCTGGAGTTTTACCTGCAGGATCATATGTTTATAATACACGTTCAGAAAACAAAGAAAGAATTTCTCGTATTTTCCAAATGCATGCGAACAAACAAAATCAAATTGATGAGTTAGGAGCAGGTGATATTGGTGCTGTTGTAGGATTTAAAGATATCCGAACTGGAGATACTTTATGTGCTGAAGGACATCCAATTATTTTGGAATCTATGGATTTCCCAGATCCAGTTATCGGAATTGCTATTGAGCCAAAAACTCAAGCAGACATGGATAGACTTTCAACTGGTTTGTACAAATTAGCTGAAGAAGATCCAACTTTCCGTGTGAATACTGACGAAGAGTCTGGACAAACAATTATCTCAGGAATGGGTGAGCTTCACCTTGAAATTATTATTGACCGTTTGAAACGTGAGTTTAAAGTGGAAGTTAATCAAGGAGCTCCTCAAGTTACATATAGAGAAGATATTACTAAAGCTGTTGAACACAGAGAAGTTTACAAAAAACAATCTGGTGGTCGTGGTAAATTTGCTGATATTGTAATCAAAATTTCTCCTCAAGAAAATGAGGAAAAGACAGGATTAGAATTCATCAATTCTATTAAAGGTGGTAATATTCCACGTGAATTTATTCCTTCAGTTGAAAAAGGTTTCAAAGAATCAATGAAAAATGGTGTTCTAGCTGGTTATCCAGTTGAAGCTATGAAAGTTGAATTACTTGACGGTTCTTTCCATGCTGTCGATTCAGATTCATTATCATTTGAATTAGCAGCTAAGATGGCATATCGTGCTGCTTTGAAAAATTGTGGGCCAGTCTTGTTGGAACCAATAATGAAGTTAGAAGTTATTACTCCAGAAGAGAACATGGGTGATATCGTAGGAGATTTAAATCGTCGTCGTGGATATATGAAAGGAATGGATGATAAGAATGGTTCGAAAGTGTTAAAAGCTGACGTTCCTTTATCAGAAATGTTCGGTTATGTAACGCAACTTAGAACAATCTCTTCAGGTAGAGCTACTTCTACAATGGAATTTTCGCACTATTCTGAAGCGCCTAAAAATGTTGCAGAAGCTATAGTTGCAAAAAAATAATTTTAAAGTATCAGCTAAATAATTAACTAGATGAGCCAAAGAATAAGAATAAAATTAAAGTCGTACGATCACAATTTGGTTGACAAATCGGCAGAGAAAATTGTTAAAACAGTTAAAGCAACAGGTGCAGTAGTAAGCGGACCAATTCCATTACCAACACACAAACGTATTTATACTGTATTGAAATCTCCACACGTAATGAAAAAAGCGCGTGAGCAATTTGAATTATGTTCATACAAAAGATTGTTAGATATCTATAGCTCTTCTGCGAAGACTGTTGATGCACTAATGAGATTAGAGCTACCAAGTGGAGTAGACGTAGAAATTAAAGTTTAATAATTAATAATAAACAGTATATGCCAGGAATAATTGGTAGAAAAGTCGGAATGACTAGCATCTACAGTGCCGAGGGTAAATCATTACCATGCACAGTTATAGAAGCAGGTCCTTGTGTCGTAACTCAGGTTAAGTCACAAGACAGAGATGGTTACGAAGCTGTTCAATTGGGTTTTGGAGACCGCAAAGAAAAAAACACTCCGAACGCTTTGAAGGGTCACTTTAAAAAAGCAAACACAACTCCAAAATCGAAGTTGGTTGAATTTAAAGGTTTCGAAAACTTAAGTCTGGGTGACCTGGTTAACGTTGATATCTTCGAGGAAGGTGAATTCGTTAGCGTTGTAGGAACTTCAAAAGGAAAGGGTTTCCAAGGTGTTGTTAAACGCCATGGTTTCGCTGGAGTTGGGCAAGCTACTCACGGACAACACAATCGTCTTCGTGCACCAGGGTCAATTGGAGCATGTTCATATCCTGCTCGTGTATTCAAAGGAATGCGCATGGGTGGTCATATGGGTGACGAAAGAGTTGTAATGGAGAATCTTGTGATTTTGAAGATTCTTGCAGATAAAAATTTAATCGTAGTGAAAGGTTCTATACCTGGATCTAAAGGTTCAACCGTAACAATTTTGAAGTAATGGAAGCAAAAGTATTTGACGCTAAAGGAAAAGCTACTTCTAAAAAAGTAACGCTTTCAGATTCAGTTTTTGGAATTGAACCAAACGATCACGCAATTTACTTAGATGTAAAGCAACACTTGGCAAATCGTCGTCAAGGAACGCACAAGGCTAAAGAAAGAGCAGAAATAGCTGGATCTACAAGAAAAATTAAAAAGCAAAAAGGAACTGGTGGAGCTCGTGCTGGTAGTATCAAATCTGGTACTCGCGTAGGTGGTGGTCGTATTTTCGGACCAAGACCAAGAAATTACCATTTCAAGTTAAATGTTAAATTGAAGAGATTAGCTAGAAAATCAGCTTTTTCTTACAAAGCAAAGGGTGATGCAATCATGGTGCTTGAAGATTTAAACTTTGACGCTGCAAAAACAAAAGATTTTAAGTCTTTGTTATCCGCATTAAAACTTGAGAACGAAAAAGTTTTATTGATTTTAGGTGAACAAAATGACAATGTATATTTGTCTTCTCGTAACCTTGGAAGAGTGAAAGTCGTAACTGCTGATTCTGTTAATACATATGATGTATTAAATGCAAGAAAAGTTGTTTTGGCTGTGAGTTCAATTGAAGTTATTGAAAAGATTTTAAATTAATTGATGATGAAAGAAATTATCAAAAAACCAATTATTTCTGAGAAGGCTACAGGAGCAAGTGAAAAATTTAATCGTTTCACTTTCGAAGTAGATAGAAAAGCAAATAAGTTGGAAATTAAAAAAGCCGTCGAGAAAATGTATGGTGTCAGTATTACTGATGTTCGTACAATGAATTATGGCGGTGGTAAATCCTCTGTTAAATATACAAACAAAGGTATCGTTGAGCAACCAAGTAGACAATGGAAAAAAGCTGTTGTTACTGTTGCAGATGGAGAAGCGATTGATTTATTTAATAATTTTTAAGAATTGACGAATGAGTCTTAAAAAATTCAAGCCTATTACTCCAGGGCAAAGACACAAGATTAACAGTGATTATTCAGAAATCACAACAAACGTTCCTGAAAAGAGCCTTGTTGCGCCGATGAAGAAATCTGGTGGTCGAAACAATGACGGTAGAATGACCATGAGATACATGGGTGGAGGTCACAAACAAAGATACCGTATCATTGATTTTAAAAGAGACAAGCATGAAGTGCCTGCAACGGTTAAAGAGATCGAATATGATCCAAATCGTACTGCTCATATTGCATTGTTATTCTATGCAGACGGTGAAAAACGTTACATTATTGCACCTAACGGTTTAAAAGTTGGTGATGTAGTTGTAGCTGGTAAAGCTGCTGCACCAAATGTAGGAAATGCACTTTTCTTAAGTGATATTCCACTTGGTACTGTAATTCATAATATTGAATTAAAACCTGGAAAGGGTGGTGCTATTGCTCGTGGAGCAGGTACTTACGCTCAATTGAACGCTCGTGATGGTCGTTATGCAATCGTTAAAATGCCTTCTGGTGAAACTAGAATGATTTTAACAACGTGTATAGCAACTATTGGTTCTGTTTCAAATTCTGAACACAACTTGGTTGTATCTGGTAAAGCAGGTCGTTCTCGTTGGTTAGGTCGTCGCCCACGTGTACGTGGTGTAGTTATGAATCCTGTCGATCACCCAATGGGTGGTGGTGAAGGTAAAAACTCCGGTGGACACCCTAGATCTCGTAATAGTATTCCTGCTAAAGGATACAAAACACGTGATAAGAAGAAGTATTCAGATAAGTTTATCATCGAAAGAAGAAAAAATAAGTAAGATATGAGTCGTTCGTTGAAAAAACCACCTTTTGTACATTACAAGTTAATGAAGCGAGTGGAAGATGCGCAAGCAGCGAGTAGTAAAGCAGTGATCAAAACATGGTCTAGAGCTTCAACTATAACTCCAGATTTTGTTGGGTTAACGTTTGCTGTACATAATGGTAACAAGTTTATTCCAGTTTTCGTAAGTGAAAACATGGTGGGTCACAAGTTAGGTGAATTTTCGCCAACTCGTAATTTCCGTGGCCATGGAGGGAATAGAAAAGATAAGAAAAGATAGAATTTAAACAGCCAAAGTCATGGGTGCTAGAAAAAGGTTAAGAGCCGAAAATTTAAAAGAGATTAAAACGACAATGGCAATTGCTCGTTTAAATGACTCTCCGATTGCTCCAAGAAAGATGCGATTAGTCGCTGATCTTGTTAGAGGAATTGAGGTTAATAAAGCTCTGAATATATTGCAACATAATGCAAAAGATGCTTCTACAAGTCTTGGTAAGTTATTGCGTTCAGCAATTTCAAACTGGGAACAAAAAAATGAAGGAAAAAGCATTGAAGAAGAAACATTAGTAGTGAAATCAATTGAAGTTGGTGGTGGTGCTATGTTGAAAAGAATTCAAGCTGCTCCTCAAGGTAGAGCACATAGAATTAGAAAAAGATCAAACCATGTTACCATCGTTGTTGATGGTGCTAAAGCTAAGTTAGTATAAGATGGGACAAAAAACAAATCCAATAGGAAATAGACTTGGTTTCATCCACGGATGGGAGTCTAACTGGTATGGTGGAAAAAACTACAAGGATAAGATCATTGAAGATGATCAAATTCGTAAATATCTTAATGCACGTTTGTCAAAAGCAAGTATTGCCAAGATAATTATCGAAAGAACATTGAAACTTGTTACTGTAACGATTAATACAGCTCGACCAGGGGTGATTATCGGTAAAGGTGGACAAGAAGTTGATAAGCTAAAAGAAGAGTTAAAAAAATTAACGAAAAAAGAGATTCAAATCAATATTTTCGAGGTTAAACGTCCAGAATTGGATGCTCGTTTAGTAGCTGATGGAATCGCTCGTCAGTTGGAAGCTCGTATTTCTTTTAGAAGAGCAATCAAAATGTCAATTGCGAGTACAATGCGCATGGGAGCTGAAGGAATCAAAGTTAAGATTTCTGGACGTTTGAATGGTGCAGAAATGGCTCGTAGTGAGATGTACAAGGATGGACGTACTCCGTTACATACGTTTAGAGCTGACATCGACTATGCACTTGCTGAAGCACATACAACTTATGGCCGTTTAGGTATTAAAGTTTGGATATGTAAAGGTGAAGTATATGGAAAGCGTGATCTTTCTCCAAATATTGGTATGGCTGCAGCCGCTGCTAAATCAGGAGCGCCAGGAGCAGGACCAAGAAGACCAATGGGAGCAAAGAGAAAGAAAAAATAACAGGACAGTAAAGTTGATATAAGATGTTACAGCCAAAAAGAACCAAATTTAGAAGAGTTCAAAAGAGTAGAAACAGAGGTATGGCCCAAAGAGGTAGTACAATTGCTTTCGGATCTTTTGGATTGAAAACATTGGAGCCTGCATGGATCACATCACGCCAAATTGAAGCTTCACGTATCGCCGTTACTCGATACATGAAACGTGAAGGAAAGGTGTGGATTCGAATTTTCCCTGACAAGCCGGTTACCTCAAAACCAGCAGAAGTTCGTATGGGTAAAGGAAAGGGAGCTCCAAGTCACTGGGTAGCAGTAGTAAAACCAGGTCGCATCATGTTTGAAGCAGACGGTGTGCCTTACGAAATTGCAAAAGAAGCAATGCGTTTGGCAGCTCAAAAGTTACCGGTGAAATGTAAGTTCGTTGTTCGCAACGACTATGTAATACCAGAGAAATAGAAATTAATATGAACCAGCAAGAAATCACAAATCTTTCAGTTGAAGACGTGAAGAGTCGCATTGCCGATTTTTCAAATCAACTTACGAAAATGAAACTGACGCACAGTGTTGCGCCAATGGAAAATCCAATTCAAATTCGAAACGTCAGAAAAACAATCGCAAGATTGAACACTGAATTGACTAAACGTGAAGCACAAGCTTAATCGCTTGTTTAAAATTGAAATTGGCTTGACATGGAAAAGCGTAATTTAAGAAAAGAACGAATTGGGGTCGTTACTAGCGACAAAATGCAGAAATCTATTGTAGTTTCTGTGGAACGTAAAGTAAAACACCCAAAGTATGGTAAGTTCGTAAAAAAAACTACTAAATTTGTCGCCCACGATGAAAACAATGATTGCCACATTGGTGATACTGTGAAAATTATGGAGACCCGTCCTTTGAGTAAATCAAAGAACTGGAGATTAGTAGAAGTTATTGAAAGAGCTAAATAATTTTTAGTAATGATACAAACAGAATCTAGACTTGGAGTAGCAGATAACTCAGGAGCAAAAACAGTTTTAGTAATCCGTGTTTTAGGAGGTACTAGACGTCGTTATGCTTCAGTTGGCGATAAAATCGTCGTTGCTGTCAAGAGCGCAATGCCTTCTGGAGCCGTTAAAAAGGGTACAGTAGCTAAGGCAGTAATAGTAAGAACAAAAAAAGAAGTACGCCGTGCAGACGGATCATACATTCGTTTTGATGATAACGCTTGCGTTATATTGAATCAAGCAGGTGAAATGAGAGGTACTCGTATTTTCGGACCAGTCGCTCGTGAGCTGCGTGAAAACAACTATATGAAGGTTGTTTCTCTTGCTCCAGAGGTACTTTAAATTAATTGAAGTTATGCAACAGAAATTACACATTAAAGTAGGAGACACTGTTAAGGTACTTAACGGTGAATCTAAAGGATTGGAAGGAAAAATCCTTACTATTGACAGAAAAAAAATGCGTGCAATTGTTGAAGGTGTTAATATGGTTAAAAAACACTCTAAACCAAGTGCAGCAGACCCTCAAGGTGGGATCGTGGAAAAGGAATCAACTATCCATGTATCAAACCTTATGATCGTAACTAAAGGCATTGCATCACGCATTGGCCGTAAGTTAGACGCAAAAGGAAAATTAGTTCGTTATTCAAAAAAATCAGGGGAGGAAATTAAGTAATGAGTTATTCACCGAGACTTCGAGAAAAATATAGTGCAGAAATTATTCCTGCACTAACAGAAAAATTCGGGTACAAGACTGTTATGAAAGTACCTAGACTGGAAAAGATTGTATTGAGCCAAGGAATGGGCGATGCAGTAGCTGATAAAAAGTTGATTGATAGCGCTGTTGCGGATTTATCAAGAATTGCTGGTCAAAAAGCAATTATGACTATCTCCAAAAAAGATATCTCCAACTTTAAATTAAGAAAAGGAATGCCGATTGGTACGAAAGTAACGTTAAGAGGTGATAAAATGTACGACTTTTTAGATCGTTTTTTATCTGTTGCTTTACCTAGAACTCGTGACTTCCGCGGTGTAAATCCAAAAGGATTTGACGGTAGAGGAAACTTTAACATGGGTATCAAAGAACACATCATTTTTCCTGAAATTGACATTGACAAAGTAAATCGTATTCTTGGAATGGATATTACGTTTGTTACTTCAGCAGGTAGTGATGAAGAAGGTAAGGAATTACTTGACGCATTTGGCTTTCCATTTATTAAAAAATAGTAGAGATGGCAAAAGAATCAATGAAAGCGCGTGAGCGCAAAAGAGAAAAATTAGTTGCAAGATACGCAAAGAAGAGAGCAGAATTGACTAAAATACTTAAGTCAACTGATACTTCTGAAGAGGTTCAAGCAGCTAAATGGGATGCTATGATTGCAGTTCAAAAATTGCCTGCAAATTCTTCTAAAATTCGTGTTCATAACCGTTGTGGTTTGACAGGAAGACCTAGAGGTTACATGCGTCAGTTTGGTATTTCAAGGGTAACATTCCGTGAAATGGCATTGTCTGGAAAGATCCCAGGAGTTAAAAAAGCAAGTTGGTAATTTAAAGTTTAATAGGAAGATTATGAATACAGATCCTATAGCAGATTTTCTAACCAGAATTCGTAACGCGAGTGCGGCTGGTTTGAAAATTGTAGAGATTCCTAGTTCAAATGTAAAACGTGCAATGACGCAAATTTTATTTGATCAGGGTTTTGTCACTAATTACAAATTTGAAGAAGATGACAAACAAGGCATTATTAAGATTGCTTTGAAATACAATTCATCAACGAAAGTTCCTGCAATTACAAAATTGCAAAGAGCTTCTCGTCCAGGATTAAGAAAATACAGCGGGGCATCTGAAATGCCACGTGTATTGAATGGTCTTGGAATTGCAATTGTCTCAACTTCAAAAGGTGTAATTACTGATAAAGAAGCAAGAAAACAAAACGTTGGTGGAGAAGTTCTTTGCTACGTATATTAATTTTAAGAATAGTTAGAAATGTCAAGGATAGGTAAATCCCCAGTTAACATCCCGAGTGGAGTAGACGTAAAGTTAAATGGAAATGTAATTTCTGTTAAGGGTCCTAAAGGTGAATTGTTTCAAGAAATAGATTCTTGTGTAACAGTGAACATTGAGGGCAATGTAATAACTTTCAGCCGCGAATCAGACGCGCCAAATCACAGAGCTAAGCACGGTTTATACCGTTCATTAGTGAATAACATGTGTATTGGTGTTATGGAAGGGTTTAAAAAGGAATTAGAAGTAATTGGAGTTGGATATCGTGCAACCGCAACTGGTCAACAGTTGGAGTTAATGTTAGGATATTCTCACGCAATTGTTTTAGAATTTCCTGTAGAAATAAAAGTATCTGCAGATACCCAAAAGGGTAAAGCACCAGTTGTTACGTTAGAATCTTTTGACAAACAACTAATAGGTCAAGTAGCTGCCAAAATTCGTTCCTTACGTAAACCTGAACCGTATAAAGGTAAAGGAATTCGTTTCCTAGGTGAAGAAGTTAGAAGAAAAGCTGGTAAATCTGCAGGTAAAAAATAATAGTTAAAGTTATGGCATTCAGTAAAATAAACAGAAGAGCGAAGATAAAAAGAAGAATCAGAAAGAGAGTTTCTGGTACTTCCAAGGTGCCACGTCTTTCTGTATTCCGAAGTAATAAACAAATCTACGCACAGTTGATTGATGATACTAACGGAGTAACATTGGCATCAGCATCATCTTTTAAAAATAAAGCAGTTGAGAGTAAGAGTAAATCTGAACAAGCTGCAGTTATTGGAAAAGAAGTTGCAGAAAAAGCATTAAAAGCCGGAATCGAAAGCGTTGTGTTTGATCGCAATGGTTATCTATACCACGGTAGAGTTAAATCATTAGCTGACTCTGCAAGAGAAGGCGGTTTAAAATTTTAAAAAATGGCAGCACAGGTATTAAACAGGGTAAAACCCTCAGATATAGAGTTGAAAGATAAACTCGTTTCTGTTAACCGTGTTACGAAAGTAACAAAAGGTGGACGTACATTTAGTTTCTCTGCAATTGTTGTAGTTGGAAATGAAAATGGTATCGTTGGTCATGGTTTAGGAAAAGCAAAAGAAGTAACAGAGGCTATTACAAAAGGAATTGATGATGCAAAGAAAAATTTGATCAAAGTTCCAATTTTACATGGTACTGTTCCTCATTCTCAAAAAGGTAAATTTGGTGGAGCTGAAATTTTATTGAAACCAGCATCAGTCGGTACGGGTGTTATTGCAGGTGGTGCAATGCGTGCGGTATTAGAAAGTGTTGGTATTCATAATGTTTTGGCAAAATCACAAGGATCTTCAAATCCGCATAACGTAGTTAAAGCTACAATAGATGCACTTTCTAAAATGAGAGATGCAGTTGCTGTTGCAAAACAACGTGGGATTACATTGGATAAAGTGTTTAACGGTTAATAGAAAATCAGATGGCTATAATTAAAATACAGCAAGTAAGAAGCGCTATTAGACGTCCCGCTGATCAAAAGGCTACGTTAAAGGCGCTAGGATTTAGAAAGTTGAATCAAATTCTTGAAAAAGAAGCAACTCCACAGATTCTAGGAATGGTTAAGAAAATATCACACCTTATCAAGGTTGTGGAGTAATCCTTATAAAACGATTTACAATGAATTTACATAATTTAACTCCAGCAGCTGGGTCTGTTAAAAAAGACAAAAGAATTGCACGTGGTCAGGGATCTGGTCATGGTGGAACTTCTACCCGAGGACATAAAGGAGCGAAATCAAGATCTGGATACAAATCTAAGATTGGTTTCGAAGGAGGGCAAATGCCTTTACAAAGAAGAGTACCTAAATTCGGTTTCAAAAATATTAACCGTGTTGAGTATAAAGCAATTAATTTAGATATTATTCAATCTCTAATTGATCGTAAAAATGTTTCAGAAATTACACCTGAAATTTTGCGTGAAAACGGACTAGTTTCAAGAAATGAGCTAGTAAAAGTTTTAGGAAGAGGAGAATTGAAAGGTAAGGTTAATGTGATTGCTCACAAATTTTCAAGTTCAGCGAAAGCTTTAATTGAAGGTCAGGGTGGGAATTGTTCAGAAATCTAATTAACTTCGCCAACATTTTTTTAAATGAAACGATTTATACAAAGTATTAAAAATATCTGGAAAGTAGAAGAATTAAGAAAGAGAATCTTATTGACTCTTGGATTAATTTTGGTTTACCGAGTAGGATCATTCGTCGTATTACCGGGTGTTAATTACACGGCATTAATGAATGCGCAAGCAAGTGGCGGACAAAATGCGTTGGAAACATTGCTTTCTCTTTTTTCAGGAGGAGGTTTTACCAATGCTTCTGTCATGGCTCTTGGAATTATGCCATACATTAGTGCATCGATCATTATGCAATTATTAGGTATGGCAGTTCCTGCTGTTCAAAAAATGCAAAATGAAGGTGAGTCTGGTAGAAAACGAATTAATAATTACACACGTATACTGACGATAATTATTTGTGCTTTACAAGCACCAAGTTATTTGACATTATATGTGCAATCTAAAGGTGCAATGCCTGTAGATGCTTCAACTTTCTGGTGGACACAGACAATACTTGTATTAATTGCAGGTTCTATGTTTGCTGTTTGGTTAGGAGAAAGAATAACAGACAAAGGTATTGGTAATGGTATTTCATTATTGATAACTGTTGGAATTCTTGCTCGTTTACCTGAAGCATTCACTGCAGAGTTCGGTTTTGCAGTTGGTTCTGGAAACTTGATTAAAATTGTCTTAGAAATCGTAGCATTTATGATTGTGATTCTGGGAACAATATTAATTGTTCAAGGTGTTCGGAAAATCCCATTAAATACAGCTAAAAGGGTTGTCGGAGCTAGAGCTGTTGATGAGGCAGGCGCTAGAAGTTATTTGCCAATTAAGGTGAATGCAAGTGGTGTAATGCCAATCATTTTTGCTCAAGCAATTATGACTATTCCTGTAATGATTTTTGCAAGTGGTGCTGCAGAAGGTGGAAATTTTATTCAAAGAACATTAGGAGATATTTATGGCGTAAGTTATAATTTGCTTTTAGCACTTTTAATAATCGTTTTTACTTATTTCTACACAGCTATCATGATTAACCCTAGAAAAATTGCTGATGATTTGAAAAGATCAGGTGGTTTTATCCCAGGTGTTAGACCAGGAGAAGATACGGCAGAATATATTGATACATTGGTTTCGAGAATTACGTTACCGGGATCTATGTTCTTGGCAGTAATTGCTATTCTACCTTCAATTGCAAAATTAGCTGGAGTAAATGACGCTTTTGCTATGTTCTTTGGAGGAACATCTATATTAATTATGGTCGGAGTTGTTTTGGATACCTTGCAACAAATCGAATCTTATCTTTTAAATCGTCACATGGATGGTTTGATGGAAGGAACTCGAATTAAAGGAAGAAGAACACAAGGCGAATTATCTGGATTTTAAAAATGGCAAAGCAAACATCAATTGAGCAAGACGGTGTGATCATCGAAGCCTTATCGAATGCAATGTTTCGAGTAGAGTTGGAAAATGGTCATATCATAACAGCTCATATTTCAGGAAAAATGAGAATGTTCTACATTAAAATTCTTCCTGGAGATAGAGTGAAAGTTGAAATGTCTCCTTATGATTTATCAAAAGGTAGAATATCTTTCAGATATAAATAAGCATTGGTTTAAATAAAGAAAAGATGAAAGTTAGAGCATCAGTTAAAAAACGAACTGCAGATTGCAAAATCGTTAAGAGAAATGGAGTAGTTTATGTGATTAATAAAAAGAATCCTAAACTTAAACAAAGACAAGGGTAATATAAAAAAGTATGGCACGTATTGCAGGTATAGATTTACCAAAAAACAAGAGAGGTGTAATCGGTTTGACTTACATCTTCGGAATTGGAAAGAGCACTTCAAGTAAAATTTTGAAGGACAACGGAATTGACGAAAACATCAAAGTTCAAGAATGGAATGATGATCAATTGGCAGCCATTCGTAACGCGATTAATGAAGTGAAAACTGAAGGTCAGTTGCGTTCTGAAATTCAATTAAACATTAAACGTTTAATGGATATCGGTTGTCAAAGAGGGATTCGTCATCGTTCAGGTTTACCTTTGAGAGGTCAACGTACAAAGAATAATGCTCGTACTAGAAAAGGTAGAAGAAAAACAGTTGCTAACAAGAAGAAAGCGACTAAATAATAAGTAAATAAAAGATGGCAAAGTCTAATCAAAAAAAGAAGAAGATCGTCAAAGTTGATGCGATGGGTGAAGCGCATATTCAAGCTACCTTCAACAACGTAATAATTTCTTTGACTAACAATGCTGGCCAAGTTATTTCTTGGTCATCAGCGGGAAAAATGGGTTTTAGAGGTTCTAAAAAGAATACTCCTTATGCTGCTCAAATGGCAGCTGAGAATTGTGCTAAAGAAGCCCATGACTTCGGATTACGTAAGGTAAAAGTTTATGTTAAAGGACCAGGTGGGGGACGTGAGTCTGCTATCAGATCATTGCATAATGCTGGAATCGAAGTAACTGAAATAGTGGATGTAACTCCACTACCACATAATGGATGTCGTCCTCCAAAAAGACGTAGAGTTTAATATTAATTAACTAAAGTGTACTAAGATTATCGAAGGAAAGCCTTAATTCATAATCGCACTTTTAAATACATAAAAATGGCAAGATATACAGGTCCAAAATCCAAAATCGCGCGTCGTTTCAGAGATCCAATCTTTGGTCCAGACAAGTCGCTAGAAAGAAGAGCTTACGGTCCAGGGCAACATGGTCCTTCTAAAAGACGTGGCGGTAAGCAGTCAGAGTACTCTATTCAGTTAACTGAAAAGCAAAAAGCAAAATATACGTATGGTATATTAGAGCGTCAATTCTCTAACATGTTTGAACGTGCTCAAAGAATGAAAGGAATTACAGGAGAAATCCTGTTGCAACTTTGTGAGTCACGTTTAGATAATACAGTTTATAGATTAGGTGTTTCTCCTAGTCGCCGTGGAGCGCGTCAATTGGTTTCTCACAGACACATTACTGTGAATGGAGAATTAGTTAACATACCTTCATATACATTGAAAGTTGGTGATGTAGTTGGAGTTCGTGAGAAATCGAAGTCTTTAGAAGCTATTACAGCTTCTTTGTCATCTAGTAATAAAAAATATGACTGGTTGGATTGGAATAATTCAGATATGTCTGGTAAAGTGTTAGGTATTCCTGCACGTGACATGATTCCTGAAAATATCAAAGAACAACTAATTGTCGAATTATATTCTAAATAATAAATAAAGTATTAATATGGCTATTCTAGACTTCCAAAAGCCTGACAAGGTTATCATGATTCAGTCCGATGAACATCAAGGACAATTTGAATTTCGTCCTCTTGAACCGGGTTATGGTATCACTGTAGGTAATTCATTACGTCGTATTTTGCTTTCTTCTTTAGAAGGATTTGCAATTTCGTCTATTCGTATTGATGGTGCAGATCATGAATTCTCTACACTTAAAGGGGTAGTAGAAGACGTTACTGAAATAATATTAAATTTGAAACAAGTTCGTTTCAAACAACAAATTGAAGGAACTGATTCTGAAACTGTTGTTATCTCTGTTTCTGGACAAGATAAACTGACAGCAGGTGATTTAGGTAAATTTACCTCGGCTTTTCAAGTTTTAAATTCTGATTTGGTTATCTGTAATATGGAGACTTCAGTTAAGTTGGAAATTGAATTGACGATCACGAAAGGTCGTGGATATGTTCCAGCTGAAGAAAATAAAATCAGTGGAGTTCCTTTTGGTACTATATTCATTGACTCAATTTATACTCCTATTAAAAATGTAAAATATACGGTTGAAAATTTCCGTGTTGAACAAAAAACGGATTATGAAAAATTAGTTTTTGATATTACTACTGATGGTTCTGTTCATCCAAAAGAAGCGTTAAAAGAAGCAGCGAAGATTTTAATTCACCATTTTATGTTGTTCTCAGATGAGAGAATTACTTTGGACAGTGAAGTAAAAGCAGAAACTGAAGAATTTGATGAAACTTCTTTACATATGCGTCAGTTGCTTAAAACAAAATTAGTTGATATGGATTTATCTGTAAGAGCTCTAAATTGTTTGAAAGCTGCAGATGTTGAAACATTGGGTGATTTAGTTTCTTATAACAAAAATGACCTTTTGAAATTCCGTAATTTTGGTAAGAAATCTCTTACTGAACTTGAAGACTTAGTTGATAACAAAGGTCTTACTTTCGGAATGAATGTATCTAAGTATAAATTAGATAAAGATTAGGAATCGCAATTAATTAATAATGGCGTAATAGGTGGCTGAGCTTTAGGCGATACCTTGGGAAAGACTCAGTTAACCGTTACTTACGAAATTTAAAAAAATGAGACACGGTAATAAAGTAAATAATTTAGGTAGAACAGCTTCTCATAGAAAAGCAATGTTATCTAATATGGCTTGTTCTCTTATTCAGCACAAGCGTATTAATACAACTGTTGCAAAAGCGAAAGCTTTAAGAGGATATGTAGAGCCTTTGTTGACTAAATCAAAAACAGATTCAACACATTCGAGAAGAACTGTTTTTGGATACTTGCAAAGTAAAGAGATAGTTTCTGAGTTATTCAGAGATGTTGCTCCAAAAATTGCAGATAGACCAGGAGGATATACACGTATCATTCGTACGGGATATCGTTTAGGTGATAACGCTGAAATGTGTATTATTGAATTGGTTGATTTCAATGATATCTACACTAACGAAAAAGCGAAAAAGACAACAAGACGTTCAAGAAGAGCTGGTACAAAGAGTGATGAGGCAACAACTGTTGTTGAATCTGATGCTAAACCTACTGCCGATGAGGTATCAGAAGAGCCTGTTGCTGAAGTTGAAACTGTTGAAGAGGTTGCCGCTGAGGCAGTATCAGAAGAGCTTGTTGCTGAAGTTGAAACAGTTGAAGAGGCTGCCGCTCCCGATGAAGAATCTGCTCCAGAATCAACTGATGAAACTACTTCAGAAGAAAGTACAGAAGAGAAATAATTCATTTCTAGTCAAATATATTAAGGGTAATGGTAACATTACCCTTTTTTATGTCAAACAGTTTCCAAATTTCAAGATGAAACCCTAACTTTGCACAAAATATTTTAAATGGAAGAAAGAAGACCTGCTGTTTTAGTTTTAGCCGACGGAACAGTTTTTCAAGGTGTTGGAATTGGTAAAATTGGCACCACAACTGGTGAAATTGCATTCAATACAGGAATGACAGGTTATCAAGAAGTATTTACGGATCCTTCTTATCTTGGTCAAATTCTAATTATGACAACCGCACATATAGGTAATTATGGTGTGCATAATGAAGAAATTGAATCAGAATCCATTAAAATTGCAGGACTAGTTACAAAAAAATTCTCTGAAATATATTCGAGAGAGTCTGCAAACGGTTCGTTGGAAGACTACATGATTGAAAGTCAGACTGTTGGAATTTCAGATATTGATACACGTGCTTTAGTTAGACACATTAGAAGTAAAGGAGCGATGAACGCAATAATTTCTTCAGAAAATTTATCTATTTCAGAATTGAAAACGATTTTAGAAAAAGCACCGTCAATGGATGGCTTAGAATTGTCTTCGCAAGTTGCAACAAACGTTGCGTTTGAAGTTGTACCTGAAAATATAGAATATAAAGTTGCATTGATAGATTTTGGAGTTAAGAAAAATATAATTAAATGTTTGACCGATAGAGGATGTCATGTAAAAGTTTTTCCATTGAATACACCCAAAATTGAAATGGACAAATTCAATCCTCATGGTTACATGTTGTCAAATGGTCCCGGAGATCCTTCTGCTATGCCAGAGTCAATAGAATTGGTGAAAGAAATTGTAAATTCTAATATACCTGTTTTTGGAATTTGTCTAGGACATCAAATTTTAGGATTGAGCCAAGGTTTGAAAACAGAAAAAATGTTTAACGGACATAGAGGTATTAATCACCCAGTTTTAAATTTGAAAACTGGAAAAGGTGAAATAACATCTCAAAATCATGGTTTTGTAATCTCAAAAGAGAGCTTGGATGGAAATAATTCCGTTAATATAACACACAAGCATTTAAATGACGATACAGTTGCAGGAATAGAAATTGTTGGAAAACCAATATTTTCAGTGCAATTTCATCCAGAAGCATCAGCGGGTCCGCATGATTCACGCTACCTTTTTGACCAGTTTATTCACAATATGAAAAACTCCAAATAATGAGTTATATAGCTAAAGTAATTGGAAGACAAATATTAGATTCTCGAGGGAATCCAACTATTGAAGTAGATGTTGTTACAGCAAATGGAATTGTTGGAAGAGCTGCTGTTCCTTCTGGGGCCTCAACCGGAATTCATGAAGCTGTTGAGTTGAGAGATGGTGATAAAAATATCTATCTAGGGAAAGGTGTTTTAAAGGCAGTCTCAAATGTGAACACCTTAATTAATGATGCTATTCAAGGTATGGACATTTTTGATCAAAAAGGAATTGATACTTTAATGATTCGTTTAGATAATACCGAGAATAAATCAAAATTAGGAGCAAATGCAATTCTTGGTGTTTCTTTGGCTGTCGCTAAAGCTGCAGCTCAAGAATCAGGGTTGAGTTTGTATCGATATATTGGTGGAGTTGGTGCTGTTACGATGCCTGTTCCTATGATGAATATTTTGAATGGCGGATCACACGCCGATAATTTAATTGATATTCAAGAATTTATGGTCATGCCATTTGGTGCTTCTTCTTTTTCAGAAGGATTGAGATGGGGAACTGAAATTTTTCACCACTTAAAAAGTGTATTAAAAGAAAAAGGAATGTCGACTAATGTCGGTGATGAAGGAGGTTTCGCACCTAATTTAGGGTCGAATGAAGAGGCGCTACAATATGTAATGGAAGCAATTCATAAAGCAGGTTTTGTTGCTGGAGAAGATGTTTATATTGCCTTAGATGCAGCCTCATCTGAATTTTATAACGCTGACAAAAAGAGATATATTTTTGAATCAACCGGTGAAGAAATGACATCCGTTGAAATGGTCGCTTTCTGGAAAAACTGGTGCTCTAAATATCCAATTGTTTCAATTGAAGATGGTTTAGCGGAAGATGATTGGGAAGGGTGGAAATTGGCTACACAAGAATTAGGAGATAAAGTACAATTAGTGGGAGATGATCTTTTCGTAACGAATACAAAAAGACTTACAAAAGGTATCAATGAAGGAATAGCGAATTCAATATTGGTTAAAGTGAACCAAATTGGTACCTTAACAGAAACTATTGAAGCTGTTCAATTGGCAACAAAAAATGGTTATTCGTCAGTAATGAGTCATAGAAGTGGTGAAACAGAAGATAGCATAATTGCTGATTTAGCAGTTGCATTGAATACAGGACAAATTAAAACTGGTTCTGCTTCGCGAAGTGATCGAATGGCAAAATACAACCAATTATTAAGAATCGAAGAAGAATTAGGAGACGCTGCAGTTTATCTCGGTAAAAATTTCAAGTTTTTATAACATCTCACTTAATCTGTTAAATAATTAACATTTAGATTGTTGTTTTCACTATTCTGTGCTTTTTGTTTTTATAAAATTAACTTTGTCGAAATAATAGGGCAACTTAATGCTTGTTAATGACGTCTTCAATAAAATCTATATTTATGAAAAATTTATTACTTGGAATTTTTTTGTTGTTTATCACGACAAATATATTTTCTCAAACATCCAATACTGAAACTGTATTATTTGCTCAATCAATGATTGAAGTTGACAGTCCTGAAGAAATGCGTGTTCTAGAGACCGAAATGCGATCTAATCCTTATATTAAAGTCATTCGTTTAGATTACAATACACAAAGATCTTTTATTTTGACCCAAAATTTAGATGAATTATCTGAAGAAAATTTCATTTCATGGTTTAATCAATATTCTGATAAAGTTAGATGTATTCAAATAGGTCGTCAAGGAATTGATGTCGTAAAACCATTTCCTTTTGAAGGGTGTGAAAAATAAGCAAATGAGATTTATAATTATTCTTTTTTTATTTACAAGCTGCTACTGTTTGGCTCAGCCAAATGATTGTGTAGATGCTGTTCCTGGTTGTACAACACCATCCTTTGGAATTGCACCCAATAATCCGGCAACTAACATTGTAGATTTCACATCTGGTAGTATTTCAAATCCTTCTACCAATCCGGGTTCTTCTGGTAATTCAGGATGTCTTTTGAGTGGAGAAACAAGTTCCACCTTTATTACAATTTCTGTTACTACAACTGGAACATTGGCATGGTCTATTATTGGGCCAAATGGAGGGTGTTTTGATTGGATAATGTGGCCATATGTTAATTCAGGTGTTACGTGTGCTGGAATAACGGGAAACACATTATCTCCAGTGGCTTGTAATTGGAATGGTTCGTGTAATGGAAATACTGGTATGGCTCCTGCTGGACAATTGCCTCCATTAGGTTCGCCTTCAAGTTATGAAGCTCCATTAAACGTAATTGCTGGTCAACAGTATTTATTGTGTCTTTCAAATTACAGTGGAACAAGTCAAAATGTTAATTTGAATTTCTTTGGAACAGCAGGTGTTTCATGCAGTGTCTCAGCGCCTGATCAATCAATATGTCAAGGTGCATCTGCAACAGTAAATATTGCAACACCAGGTTTGGCAACACCACAATTTACATGGTTAGTTACGAATGGTGTCTCAAATACATCGGGTGGATCAAATGTTATTGTTACTCCTGCCGTTACAACTACTTATCAAGTTCAAGTTTTTCAGCCTGCTAGTTCAACTTCTTCTCAATTTATTGATACAGCTGTTTTTACAATTACAGTTGTTCCTCCTCCAGTTCCAAATGCTGGAATAGATGATACCGTTTGTTTAGGACAACCTATTTATTTGAATGGGACAATAAGTTCGGCAACAAATTCACCTTCATGGCAAACAATAACCTCTGGGATTGTGCCAACTCCAACAGTTTCTTTTTCACCCAATTTTAGCTCATTGACACCAACAGTAACCGTAAATCAAGTTGGGTTATATCAGTTTATTTTGCGTGAAAATAATGTTACTTGCGGGTACGGAAGAGATACTGTTCGTGTTCTTGTTTCACAAATTTCCCAGACAACAAGTTCTGTTAGCCCAAGTTGTTTCGGTTTAGCAGATGGAGAAATACATATTACAAGTCCATTTGCTGACGAATATAGTTTTGACAATGGAGTTACATGGCAGATTGATTCATTTGCAGTTGTTTTTAATGCTGGAACGTTTTCAGTTTGTTCAAGAAATGCATCGGGTTGCCAAACATGTTCAAATGTCATAGTGACTAATCCCGCTTTGGTAACTATTTCTGTTTCAAATGATACATTGATTTGTCAAAATGGAACAGCTGCATTACTGGCTTCTGCTACTGGAGGAACTTCTTACTTATTTAATTGGGATCAAACTACAAATACAGCTGCTTCACAACCTGAAAGTCCTGCAGTAAATACAACATATTCTGTTTTTGCAGAAAATCAAAATGGTTGTATTTCGGCTACAGAAACAATTAATGTTACGATAAGAACTCCTTTAACTGGCACAATTACACCAAATGTTACAATTTGCCCAGGTTATCCAACTAATTTAACGGCAACTGTAATAGGAGGAATTGGTGCGCCCTATACATTTACTTGGAGTTCAGGTGAAATTGGTAATGGACCTACCCATTCGATTACTGCAAATCCATCTATAACAACTCAGTACTCAGTAATAGTGAATGACGGTTGTGAATCTACCCCACTAGTTTTAACTACAAATGTGATTTTAGCACCTTTACCAGTTCCATTAATCTCTGTGGATAATGACAAGGAATGTGAACCTGCGAATTTTGTAATCATTAATGAAACTGATCCAACAATGGTGGACTTAGTTTATTGGCAGATATCAGATGGCCAAATTTTTCAAAATGTAGATACAATTCGACCTGAAGATATGATGTCTGATTTGTATGATGTACAATTGGTAATTACATCTCCTCAAGGTTGTGTTGATTCAACTACTTTTTATAATTATTTGACTGTTTACCCGAAACCAAATGCAAATTTCAATCACAGTCCAAACCCTGTGTTTATGTTTAATCCAGACGTTCAATTGACAAATTATTCTTCAAATGCCGTAACGTTTAATTGGTATATAGAGTCTGGAAACCCATCTTATTCAGAATTAACGCATGTGAGAACATTATTTCCGGATGGAGTTGAAGGTCAATATAATGTTATGTTAATTGCAACTTCAGAATTTGGTTGTATCGATAGTACTGAGCAATTGGTTATTGTTCTGCCAGAAATAATAATGTTTATTCCTAATACTTTTACTCCTGATAATGATGAATTCAATCAATCATGGGGGATTTATATTGAAGGTATAGATGTTTATGATTTTGAGTTGTTACTGTACAATCGATGGGGACAAATAATTTGGGAATCTCATGATCCAACAGCAAAATGGGATGGAACTTATGGAGGAAAGTACGTGGAAAACGGAACATATACTTGGGTTATAAGAACGAAAGATCTTGTTAATGATGCAAAATATGTATACAACGGACATGTGAATGTTTTAAGATAAAAACCGTAATTTTACGCTTTATTAATTTCCATTTTTGTTTTCCAATAATTTGAGATGATTCAAATAACAAAATCATATTTTCATTTAAGTATTTTACTTTTTTCTTTTTGTTCTTATTCAGGTTTAGCTTTCGCGCAGCCTTCCAATGATAATTGTTTAGGAGCAATTAGTTTAACAGCTAGTGTTTCATGTACTCCAGTAACGGGAACGTTAGCCAATGCAACTCAATCATCTTCTGGATGTGCCGGTGTAGCTGATGATGACGTTTGGTATAGTTTTGTAGCAACACAAACTTCCCTTTCAGTCCAAGTGAGTGGAGGTGCAACGTTTAATCCAGTTATTCAAGTATATTCGGGTAGTTGTAGCGCTTTCGCTTCATTAGCCTGTACGAATAGTAATGGAAACGGTGGAACTGAAATTACCTCTCTAACATCATTGATTGTTGGAAATACTTACTGGATTCGAGTCTATCACTTTGATGCAACCGACCCAATTGATTTGTCTTTTCTTATTTGTGTGTCGCAACCGGCAGTTTTACCTGCATGTTCAAGTTCTGCTCCCGCAGGAAACACATGCGCACAAGCTGCTTTGATTTGCGATGTAAGTGGATATTGTGGAAGTACGTCTGCAGCTTATACGGCAGATTTTTGGCCTGAATTGGGCACAGCTTTTTGTGGTTCTATTGAAAACAATTCGTTCATTCAATTTGTAGCGGATGCACCAATCGTTTCCCTAAACGTGTGGGTTACGAGTAGTTCATCTAATTTGGGAATTCAAGTATTGATTTTTTCAGCAACTAATTGCTCAGGACCAGTTACAACGTATACATGCGTTTCTCAGTTATTGCCTTCTGCGAGCTTTTCTCCAATTACGGCAACTGGATTAATTCCTGGTAACACCTATTACATGATGATTGATGGCTATGCTGGTGATGTATGTAACTATACGATTGGCGTTAATTCTGGAATACAAGTATCTGGCCAAGTTACTTCTTCTGCAACAAATATTTGTTTAGGAACAACGGTTACATTGACAGCAAGTGGAGGAAGTGGAATTTATAATTGGAACGCATCACCCGATTTAAGTGCTTTGACAGGAAGTCTTGTTTTGGCGACTCCGGTAACTTCAGGTCCTCATATATATACGATGACAACTAGTTCCAATAATCCTTTATGCCCATCGGCATCAGTTTCAAATATTACAGTAAACGCATTCACACCGCCAATGCCGAATGCCGGAATTGATGACACTGTTTGCTTGGGAAGTCCAATTTTTCTTTTTGGAACGCAAACGAGCTTGGGGAATACAATGTCTTGGCAAACATTAACTTCAGGAATTGTTCCAACACCTGCTGTTTCTTTTTCTCCAAATTTCTCTTCTCTTACTCCAACCGTAACCGTTAATCAACCAGGCTTGTATCAATTTATATTGAGAGAGACGAATGTTGGTTGTGGAATGAATCGAGACACTGTAAGAGTGCTTGTGATTCAACAGCAACAAACCGTAAATGTTACACCTCCTTCTTGTTTCGGCCAAATTGACGGTCAAATAACTATTGTTAGTCCTAGTGCTGTGCAATATAGTTTTGATAATGCAATAACTTGGGTTGCCAATGCCACACTTACTGGATTATCCAGCGGAACTTACACTGTTTGTTCAAAAAATGCATTGGGTTGTACTGTTTGTTCTACTGTAACGATTGTAAATCCGATTCCATTACAATTATCAGTTTCAAATGATACAACAATCTGTGAAAATGGAAGCGCTAATTTATTAGCCACTGCTGTTGGGGGCAATACATTTTTATATCATTGGGATTTCACAACGAATGAAGCAAATAGCCAAACTGTGAGTCCAACAATTAATTCTCAATACATCGTATATGCAGAAAATGAATTTGGATGTTTATCCCTACCGGATACTATAAGTGTTTCGGTATTGCCTGGAATAAGCGGTTTAATCTCACCGAATTCAATAATTTGTCCCGGTTTTTCTTCAATTATCACTGCATCTGCGTCAGGCGGAAATAACGGACCTTATAATTTCAGTTGGTCAGCGGGACAAACTAATTCAGGTTTTACATCAATTCAGATCTTTTCACCAAATTCAACTTCCACCTATACTGTTACGGTAACAGATGGTTGTGAGTCTGCACCATTAGTCTTATCTTCAACTATTACATTACTACCATTACCTATTCCATTAATAAGCACTGCTGATATAGCAGTTTGTGAGCCGGCATTCTTTAATATATTAAATATAACCGACCCAAATTTCGTTGATCATTTAGAATGGCAAGTATCAAATGGTCAACAATTTATTGATCAAGAATCCATACAACTTGATTCTTTAGAAGCTGGAATTTACAGTATTCAATTGATCGTAACTTCACCAGAAGGATGTATTGATTCTGCGTTGTTTACTAATTTCTTAACTGTTTATCCTATGCCAGTGGCGAATTTTGGTTATAGTCCAAATCCGGTTAAGATGTTTAATCCAACGGTTCAATTGATAAATTATTCGACTAATGGTGTGAGTTATGAATGGTTTATTACTCAAGGAAATCCATCTTATGCGCAATCTCAAAATGTTCAAACAACCTTCCCAGATGGAGAAGTAGGAAATTATGATGTCATTTTAATTACTACTTCTGAATATGGATGCATCGATACATCTGCTCAAATTGTTATTGTACTTCCTGAAATATTAATCTATGTCCCAAATACATTTACACCAAACTCAGATGAATTTAACCAACTATGGGGAATTCACATGGAAGGGATTGATGTTTACAATTTTGAATTATTGGTTTATAACCGATGGGGAGAAATTGTTTGGGAATCGAGAAATCCTTCTGAAACATGGGATGGTGTATATAAAGGTGAAATTGTTCAAGACGGAACATATACTTGGACTATTAAAGCAAAAGATATTTATAGTGATGACATGTTTACTTATAGTGGATATGTGAATGTTCTTAAGTAAAATTGGTGTCTGTAGTTTTTGTAGAATGTATTAACTTTACAAAAAAATTAACGCATGTCAATCGAAGCATTTCATCAAGATATTTTACAAGGAATTCCTAGCTCTATTCCAGCAAAAAAAGAATACGAACTTTCAATCAATCACGCACCAAAGCGTAAAGCGATTTTAAGTCCAGACGAAAAAAAATTGGCTTTAAGAAATGCTTTGCGTTATTTCCCAAAGGAGCAACATGCTGAATTAATCGAAGATTTTTTAAATGAATTAGAAACATACGGACGAATTTACATGATGCGTTACCGTCCTGATTATGTCATGTTTGCTCGACCAATTCATGAGTATCCTGGGAAATCAGAACAAGCAAAAGCTATTATGTTGATGATTCAAAATAATTTGGATTATGCGGTTGCTCAGCATCCACATGAATTAATTACATACGGCGGAAATGGCGCAGTTTTCCAGAATTGGATTCAGTACCGTTTGACAATGAAATATTTGGCTGAAATGACCGACGAACAAACGTTGGCGATGTATTCCGGTCATCCTATGGGTTTATTTCCTTCGCACAAAGAAGCGCCGAGAGTTGTTGTAACGAATGGAATGATGATTCCGAATTATTCTAAACCGGATGATTGGGAAAAATTCAACGCCTTGGGTGTTACCCAATTCGGACAAATGACAGCAGGATCCTTCATGTATATTGGTCCTCAAGGAATTGTACACGGCACAACGATTACTGTTTTAAATGCTGCTCGAAAAATTTCGAAGGTAAATGAAACGATCAAAGGAAAATTATTTTTGACTGCAGGTTTAGGTGGAATGTCTGGAGCGCAGCCAAAAGCAGGAAATATTGCAGGTTGTATTTCTGTCACTGCTGAAGTAAATCCAAAAGCTGCGAATACACGCCATTCTCAAGGATGGGTGGATGTATTGATCGATGATTTGGATGAATTGTGTAACCGTGTTCGCATTGCAAAAGAAAAACAAGAGGTTGTTTCAATCGCTTTTATTGGAAATATCGTAGATGTTTGGGAGAAGTTCGACAAAGAAAATATTTTTGTTGACTTAGGATCGGATCAAACTTCGTTGCACAATCCTTGGGCTGGTGGTTACTATCCTGTTGGAATTTCTTTTGAAGAAGCAAACGAAATGATGGCCAATAATCCTGATTTATTCAAAGAAAAAGTTCAAACAACATTGCGCTTACATGCAGCTGCGGTGAACAAACATACAGCCAAAGGAACCTATTTCTTCGATTACGGAAATGCATTTTTATTAGAAGCATCGCGCGCGGGAGCAGATGTAATGGCACCAAATGGAATTGATTTTAAATATCCGTCTTATGTTCAAGACATTCTCGGACCAATGTGTTTTGATTATGGATTTGGACCTTTCCGTTGGGTATGTGCATCTGGAAAACCGGAAGATTTAGCGAAAACGGATGAAATAGCATGTGCTGTTTTAGAAGAAATGAAAAAGCGCAGTCCAGAAGAAATTCAGCAACAAATGGCTGATAACATTCAATGGATCAAAGGTGCTCAAGAAAATAAATTAGTGGTTGGTTCGCAAGCACGTATTTTATATGCGGATGCGGAAGGAAGAATGTTGATTGCAGAAGCTTTTAACAAAGCAATTGAAAAAGGCGAAATTGGACCAGTAGTTTTAGGACGAGATCACCACGATGTTTCTGGTACAGATTCACCGTACCGTGAAACATCTAACATTTACGATGGTTCTAGGTTCACTGCTGACATGGCGATTCAAAACGTAATTGGCGATAGTTTCAGAGGTGCAACATGGGTTTCCATACACAACGGTGGTGGAGTAGGATGGGGCGAAGTGATCAATGGTGGTTTTGGAATGTTGTTGGACGGAACCAAAGAAGCAGATCGCCGCTTGAAAATGATGCTTCATTGGGATGTAAACAACGGAATCTCTCGAAGAAGTTGGGCCCGAAATGAAGGAGCAATTTTCGCAATCAAACGCGCAATGGAGATGGAACCGAATCTAAAAATCACTGTTCCAGAATTGGTAGAAGACGCATTGGTTGATGGCGTTTTTGAGAAGGTGAAGGGTTGATTATTACGTTGATTTTGCTCCGCTGCAGTTTTACTGCTGCGGCAAAACTCTACCCAACCCCCTTCAACTCATTCAGCGCCGTATAAAACAAATAGCCTTTCACATTTGGATAATCCATTTTTTGAAGTGTTGCCACATATTCGCTAATTTGCTTTTCGTCTTTTGCAGAAGGAATTCCAGTTTTGTAATCAAGAATGATTGTTTCGTTCTTTTTTAGAATTATTTTATCTGGACGTTTCGTCGTTTTTTCATCCAAAATAATGGATTGCTCATTCAACACTTCGAATGCATCAGTAAACAATTGATCAAAATCAGTCAGATTAAAAATGGATTCAATTTTCTGTGAAATAGGTTGAACAAAATCTACTTCAATTTCTCCACTTTGCGCCAGCTGAGCGATGGTGCTTTTAATGGCTGTTTTATCATTGATCAAAGACATCGCAACGTGAAATTGATTTCCAAAACGTCTTTCTTTTGACAAGAGATTGTTTTCCAATAAACTGGATTGATCTTGTAACGAAATATCTGGAAACCATAAATTTTCAGTAATGCTTTTTGGTTCAAAGAAAGACGAAGCTGCTTTTTCTTTCTGAACAATTCGCTGACTTTTTGTTCCGTATTGAGCGGTTATCTCACCTGTTTCATGAATTGTAATACCTTGTGATTCACTGAAACATTCATGCAGTTTTTTTCCAAATCCTTTGGAATTGTGGTAGTTCATAATGTATAAACGCTCCATCGGACGGGTAAAAGCAACATAAGCTTGGTTCACTTTATCTGTCAGAATTTGAGCTTTTTCCTTGCTTTGAAAATTCACAATTTCATCAATTGGACTCTCTTTTGAAAGTGTTGTGTAAATGATGAGATCATCAATTTCTATTAAAAATTTACCTGTTCCTTTGATGTCTAGAGAGAAATCAACGTATGGTAAAATCACAACTGGAAATTCCAATCCTTTCGATTTGTGGATGGTCATGATTTTTATCGCATCATCACTTTCTGGAAGCTGAATGGCCAACTTTGATTTTTGAGCTGCATAATAAGCCAAGAAAGATTTGATATCTGGACCCTTCGATAATTCAAATTCATGCGAAAAATCTGCGAAATGGTGTAAATAGGGATTTTGTAATTCATCCCATTTCATCATTCTATAGAATTGCTGAATTAAATCATACAGGTTTTCAAACTTGCAAAAGAAAGTCGTTCGATTTCCAAAATAGTCTCTGATGAATTCGTCTTCTTTGAAATACGTATATTTTTTACCGTCAGGATTAATTCCTGTATCAAGGTATTTTCTGTAATTCTCAAAAGAATCAATTTTCAAAATCCTGAAAAAGAGCTCAGCAAACCGTTTTTTCTCGCTGTTGCTTGAAGGATTCAATCGTCGTTTTAAATAAGAAACAATCAGTTTAACCTTAATTTCATTTTGAACCAAAAGTGATTCTGCCGAAACAATTTTATACTTTCTTTTAGTTAGTTCAATTGCCCACTGATTCGCTTTGAAATTTAAATCAGCTAAAATGCAAATGTCTCCCAATTTGAAACCATCGGCAACACATTGTTCAATTCGCTCAACGATTTCTGGAACTAAATCTGTGTTGTCTTTTTCCTCTGGAACAGACAGAATATCAACAAAACCGTCTAATTTTGAGATGGGATTTTGTACAATCGAATTGTAAAAGTCTTTTGCTTCATCAGAAAGCATTTCCTTGATTTTAGGAAATAACGTATTGTTGAATTCTACAATGGTTGAAGAGGATCGGTAATTTTCTTCTAAGGAAACAACGTGTCCCATTGATTCAAAATAGTCCGAATGGTCTTGAATTGTTGAATGTTTTTCAGGATTGTAAACTGCTGGCAAAGCAACAAATTGTTCGGCAACACCATTTTTGAAACGGTAAATAGATTGTTTGGGATCACCAACAATTAGGTTTTTGTTTTCATTCGACAATGATTCACGAATTAATGGAACCATGTTTAACCATTGCAAACGAGACGTGTCTTGAAATTCATCCAACAAGAAATTTTGAAAACGGATTCCAAGTCGTTCATAAATGAAAGGCGCTAATTCATTGCGCACCAAATCTGAAATTAATTTATTGAACTCTGAAATACGAATTAACTGCTCGTCCTTTTTAATTGTCACCAATGCTTTTGCCATGTATTGGAGCATCGCCATGTTGTAAAAATTCTTCAAAAAGATCTTTTGAACGAAATAGTTGGGAGCAATCGTTTCGTACTGATTTTGCAAATCCAATAAAGCAGTGCGAAGTTCTGAAGGATAAATTTTACCTTTCGGAGGTTCAGCCTCTGCATTTTTCAGAAAAGCATCTGTAAATAATGTGTCCGGAAAATTGGTGAAATTATTTAAACGTTCAATAGGTCGTAAAGTATTTCCAACTCCGGGTAACATTTTAGGATCTAAGGCTAATGATTCAAACAGCTCATAAACCTTTTTTGTGTTGGAAATAAAATCGTCGGAAATTACTTTAAGATTCGATTTTAATTCTTTATTGCGTTCGATGGAAAAATCCATGAGCATTAATTTCTCTATCGTAGCTTGATCTTTTTCCTTCGATAAAATTTTACCAAATTCAACTAATTGGCTTCTGAAATTCCACTTTTCGCCATCGTCCAAATTGTTTTTGGCATATTCAAAAACGATGGTTGTTAAATCCTTTAAATTTTCCTTTCCCAATTGATTCAACAACAAATCTACCACTTGTTCAATTACTTCAGTTTCATTGAGAATTACTTCAAAATCGTTGGGTAAATCCAAATCGCGACTGAAAGAACGAATCAATTTTAAATTGAACTTATCAATCGTCATCACAAAGAAATCTTCGTAGCGGTGTAAAATATTTTGCAATACTTTTTTAGAACGAATGTGAACTTGATCAATAGAAATATTCAGTTCTAACGCAATTTTTGAAGCGTATTCAGTTGATTTTTCTAAATATTTTTCTGGGAAACTTAATTCATCAAGTGCTTTTACAATTCTGGTTTTCATTTCAATTGAAGCCTTGTTGGTAAAAGTCATTGCGATGATTCTCGAAAAACGCGTGAAATCTTTCTCGTCTGTAATTAACAAACAAATATACTCCTTGACCAAATTGTACGTTTTCCCACTACCGGCTGATGCATTTAATATTTTTAATGGTTTAGTTTCGATAGTTGACATGCAGCTTAATTGAATTGATTTTAAATAAGAAATTGATTTTTTATAAAGTCATTAAAAATAAGGAAAATAAGTTCTGTTTTTGTAAATTTGTTAGATATGTATTTAAAATTCACGTTGTATATCATACTTGCTGCAGCTGTTCTAACATCTTGTAAGGATGATCAGGTTACTGAACCTATTCCAATTGTTGATTATTTGAAAGTAACAATGCAGCCAACTTTTGGTACAAACGAACTTCTGTTGGATCAAACATTTACAACTGCCGAAGGTTATCTGGTTCAATTTACAGATTTGAAATGCTATTTCACGAGTATGAAAAATGGTTCAAATGAATTATGTAAAGCTGCTTTATATGATTATCGAGAAACTGGAACGTTGCTTTTTAGTAAGCCTGGAAAGCCAGCTGATTATGCTTCTTTGAATGGTTTTGTTGGTGTTGACCAGCTTTATAACCACGAAGATCCATCTGCTTTCGCGAATGATAATCCATTGAATATTGCAATTGCAAACGACATGCATTGGGATTGGAATCCTGGGTATATTTTCATGAAAGTGGAAGCAAAAGTGGACACCACAGCAGATGCAATTGAAAATTTTGACCATTTTGTGATTTTCCACATCGGAACAGATGCTTTTATACAACCTATTTCATTGCCGTCAATAACGTGGACAGCTTCAGGAACAGGATTGTATACCTTGCCGTTAAAATTAGACATGCAGAAATTCTTGCAAAATGGAATTCAAACAATTGATTTGAAAACGGAATATTCTTCTCATTCCTCTGCTGGACAAGAGTCACTGAGCTTGAAAGTTATTCAAAATTTTAAGGATGCAATAAGCTTTTATTGATGAAATATCTCTTACTTATTTTTATCAGCGTTGCGATTTTTCTATCCTGCAAAAAGGATAAAGTTGGTCACGTGCCGACGCCTTATGTGTTGGACATTCCTTCCCATTTTCCAGATATGATTATTCCAGAAGACAATCCAATGACCGTTGAAGGAGTTGAGTTGGGAAGGAAATTATTTTACGAGAAAAAATTAAGTGGCGATAATACGATTTCTTGCGCTGCGTGTCATTCTCCTGAAAATTCATTCACTGATCCAAATCAATTTTCAGTAGGTATTGATGGAATCTCTGGGAACAGAAACTCTATGGCACTTATCAATTTAGGTTGGCAAAATTTCTTTTTTTGGGATGGCAGAGCAAAAACCTTGGAAGAGCAAATTCTATCTCCCGTTCCAAACCCAATTGAGATGCACCAGTCTTGGCCAAATGCTGTTGCTAAATTAAATGCCGACATGAATTACAGAAATATGTTTTTCAATGCATTCAATGAAGAAGGAATTGATTCAATTAAAGTTTCGAAGTCGATTGCTCAATTTTTAAGAACCATGATTTCTGGTTCTTCGAAGTATGATGTGATGTATAAGTTTGAAAACAACTTACCGCTCTCTTCAAATGAACAAGCCACCTTAACATCTATTATTCCTGAAGAATGGGCTGGATACGATCTTTTCAGAAGCTTGAATGGTGCAGATTGCTTTCATTGTCACAATGGACCTTTGATGCAAGTGAAAAAATTTAGTAACAATGGATTAGATTTATCGTTTATAGATTTTGGACGAGGAGCAATAACAGGAAATGCAAACGATAATGGAAAATTCAAAGTGCCAAGCTTGAGAAATATTGCTTTGACTGCACCCTACATGCACGATGGACGTTTCACAACTTTAGACCAAGTAATTGAACATTATTCAAGTGGAATTCAACAAAGTTCCACAATTGACCCATTGATTGAATACGCTTTTCAAGGTGGTGTGCAATTAGATACACAAGAAAAGAGTTTATTGAAAACCTTTTTATTAACATTGACAGATTACGATTTTATTAATAATCCTGATTTTCAGGATCCGAATTGATATTTAGACCTTTAAATTATGTTTATTCTAAATCTAAATATAGATTTGTACAACAATTTTAGGCGAACAAGTAGATAAAAAATGATTGACGAAAGAAGATTAACGACAGAGGAAAAGGCTTTAAAAGTAAACTTGACACCAGATATTTATGGATGTTTTGCTGAAATTGGAGCAGGGCAGGAAGTAGCCGCAAATTTTTTTAAAGCAGGAGGAAGTTCGGGGACAATCGCATATACACAGTCTGCATATGACATGAAAGTTTCTGATTCGATGTATGGTGAAGCGACACGCTATGTATGTGAAGAACGCCTTTTAACAATGCTTGAGACAGAATATGAAACATTAAAATTTCGTCTTCCAAATAAATACAAAGAATCTCGTTTTTTCGCTTTCTGTAATACAGTTGAATCGCTCAATTATCATAAAACAAATCAAGGGCAAGGTTGGGTTGGAATTCGATTTCAATTAGGTCTTGAAGAAAAACCGAACGATGTTATTTTGCACATTAAAATGCACGATAACAGTCACAAAGGTCAACAAGAAGCATTGGGAATTTTAGGTGTGAATTTGGTGCATGCGTGTTATTTCCACCACGATGATTTGAATGAATTTCTGACAAGTCTCGTTCACCGTTTACCACGTGATCGCATGGAAATTGACATGTTGCGTGTTTCAGGTCAAGATTTTGAGAATATTGATAATAGAATTATTGCATTAAATCTTGTGAAGCGCGGAATAACAGACGCGACAATGTTTGATTTATGTGGAAATGTACTTCAGCCAGCTACTGCGCTTTATAAGAAGAATATTCTTCTATTAAGAGGTCGTTTCAGACCTGTTACGAAAGTGCATATTGACATGGTAGAAGTTGGAAAAAAGCAATTTCTAAAAGAAAGAGATGTCTCCGAAGAAAATTTGAATGTCATATTCGAATTAACTTTAAAGGATTTAACAGCTGATGGGAAGATCTTAGACAAAGATTTTGTTGATCGAGCTGAGTTATTGGGTTCTTTAGGTTATACGGTAATGATTTCAAATTACTTGAAGCATTATAAAATGGTCGATTATTTGGCGTCCATTACCAAAGAAAATAGAATGGGTTTGATTTTGGGAGTTTATAATTTACACACTATTTTTGATGAACGTTATTATGATAATTTACCTGGTGGATTGTTAGAAGCTTTTGGTAGAGGATTTGGTCACAACGTAAAAATGTTTGTGTATCCAGCAATAAATGTTGATTCAGGAGAATTATATAACCTTGAAAATTTTAAAATTCCAGATCATTTAAATGGCTTATTGTCATTTTTAAAGGACAATAATAAAATGGAAGCGATTCATGAATATGACAAAAATCTGTTGCATATTATGTCAGATGATGTACTCTCCAAAATCAAAGCTGGCGGATTAAGCTGGGAAGAAGATGTTCCTTTTGAAGTTGTAAAAGCAATTAAGTTTTATGAGTTATTTGGGTATCAAGCCAAAGTGACGGTTTAATAATTAGCTATGCCACACATAAAAAATGCATTAATCCGATACCGAATTATAGATAGATGTATCCGAAATAAGTACAAACAACATCCATCGAAAAAAGAATTAAGGGAAGCATGTGAAGAAGCGTTATACGGTTCTAGCGATGGTGCCAATATTTGTGACTCAACAATAGAAAAAGACATGTTTGCCATGAAAATGGAACATGATGCCCCAATAAAATACAGTAAAAGATACGCCGGATATTATTATGAAGATCCAGAATTTTCAATAAATGATATTCCACTTACTGAAGAAGATTTGAGTGCAATTAAATTTGCTGCCAATACATTGATGCAATTTCGAGATGTTGACATGTTTAAACAATTTGGAAATGCAATCGATAAAATTGTAGATCGCGTTTCTATTTCTTCTAATCCTAGTGACAAAACTTTAGAACATTTCGTGCAGTTTGAAACGTCAATTTCATCAGGAGGAAATGAATTTTTGCCAGAATTGTTAGAGGCAATTCGAAACAGTTTAGTAGTTACATTCGATTATGCTAGTTTCGTTACGGGAAAATCTAAAAACAGATCTGTTGTACCACTTTTACTCAAAGAATATAGAAATAGGTGGTATGTGATTTCTTACGATAAATCAAAAAGTGATATAATTACATACGGATTAGACCGGTTGACAAACCTAGTAATTACTGAGGAAAGTGCATTGAAACCGGTCGATTTTAATGCAGAGAATTATTTCAAATACTCCATAGGGATTACAACAAATAATCAAAGTGTTCCTGAAAAAATACTCTTTAAAGCAGATAATATCGCTGCAAAATACATCGATTCACAACCTTTTCATTTTTCTCAAAAATTATTAAAAGCAGGAAAGAACAGAACAAGTTTTGAATTAAATGTCATGATCTCCGAAGAATTGATTCGTTCGATTTTATCCTTTGCAGGGGAAATAGAAGTGTTAAGTCCTATTTCTTTAAGAGATATTTTAAAAGATAGGTTAAAAACGATGGTTCAAAATTATGGTCTTTAATATTACATGATAATAAAAATCAATTTTGGTTTATATTCGTAACTAAAAATAATGTTAATGGAAATATTAGTTTCTTTAAATAATGGTGTGTGTGAATTAAGACTAAATCGTCCAGCTGTTTTTAATTCGTTTAATCAAGCAATGGCTTTCGAACTTCAAAAGGCCTTAAATGACGCAGAATTAAATGATGAGGTTAGAACGATTGTAATAACTGGAGAAGGAAAAGCATTTTGTGCAGGTCAAGATTTGGCTGAAGCAATGGATCCAGAAGGGCCAGAATTACAGGCAATTGTTAGAGATCATTACAATCCAATTATTGAACGAATTCGCGCAATTGAAAAACCAATTATTGCTGCTGTTAATGGCGTTGCAGCAGGTGCAGGCGCAAATATTGCACTCGCATGTGATATTACAATTGCGAAGAAAAGTGCAAGTTTCATACAAGCGTTTTCAAAAATAGGATTGATTCCAGACTCTGGAGGAACCTTTTTTTTGCCAAGAATTATTGGAATGCAAAAAGCATTGGCACTAATGATTACGGGAGATAAAGTTTCGGCTGAAGAAGCAGAAAAAATGAACATGATTTATAAAGCTGTCGATGACGAAAATTTTGATCAAGAAATTCATAATTTTGCTCTGAAAATCGCTAAAATGCCAACGAAAGGTTTTGGTCTGACGAAAAGAGCTTTAAACTTGAGTTTGAATAATTCGCTAACCGAGCAATTAGCAGTTGAAGAAAAATTACAAACAGAAGCTGGTCAAACGCATGATTTTAGAGAAGGTGTAAATGCTTTTTTAGAAAAGCGTCAACCAGATTTTAAAGGCATGTAGGGTCGAATTGCAATTCGACCAAAACATGCCATAAATTAGTTAAAGTAAGTATGTTCGGTGCAATTCGACCAAAACATGCCATAAATTAGTTAAAGTAAGTATGTTCGGTGCAATTCGACCTGAACATGCCAAAAATTAGATAAAGTAAATATTGTCGAATGCAATTCAACAATACTTACCGAATATACACAAATCAAAAATAACAAACCATGGTTGTAGGAGTATTAGGAGCAGGAACAATGGGAGCTGGAATTGCACAAGTTGCGGCCCAAAATGGTAGTGAAGTTGTTTTGGTTGATTTAAACAAAGAAATGCTAACAAAAGCAGAAACCAATCTTGATAAAGTATTAGCGCGATTAGTTGAAAAAGATTCAATTTCAGAAGATGAGAAAATAAATATTCAAGGAAGAATTACCTATTCAACAGATATTCATGATTTCAAAGCATGTAAAATTGTAATTGAAGCAATCGTTGAAAAATTGGAAGTAAAACACAGTGTTTTCGCCAATTTAGAGGCAATCGTTTCACAAGATTGTATTTTAGCTAGTAACACATCCTCATTGTCAATTGCAAGTATTGGTTCGGTTTTGAAAAACCCAACAAGAGTAATTGGCATCCATTTCTTTAATCCGGCTCCTTTGATGCCTTTAGTGGAAGTTATTCCAGCTGTTCAAACTTCAGATGCGACGTTGAACTTTTCAAAAGAATTAATTTCAAACTGGAAGAAAGTTGGCGTAATTTGTAAAGACACTCCTGGTTTTATTGTGAACCGTGTTGCACGACCATTTTACGGTGAAGCTTTACGCATATATGAAGAAGGAATAGCAGATTTCGAAACAATTGATTGGGCCATGACTTCTATTGGTGGATTTAAAATGGGACCTTTCACATTAATGGATTATATTGGAAATGATATAAATTATGCAGTAACAGAATCCGTTTTTGAAGCGTTTTATTATGATCCACGTTTCAAACCCTCATTTACCCAAAAACGCCACAAAGAGGCTGGGTTTTACGGAAGAAAAAGTGGGAGAGGGTATTATAATTATGCTGAAGGAGCTGAAATTATTGCGCCAAATCAAGATTCAAATTTAGGTTATTCTATTTTTGAAAGAATACTAGTTATGTTGATCAACGAAGCTATCGATGCTGTTTTCATGAACGTTGCCTCAATTGAAGATATTGATTTAGCCATGACAAAAGGAGTTAACTATCCCAAAGGACTTTTAAAATGGGCAGATGAAATTGGTTTGGACATGGTGCTTTCAAAACTAGAAGTCTTATTTACTGAATATGGGGAAGACCGCTATCGTCCCAATCCACTTTTGAGAAGAATGGTGAAAGAAGGTAAATCATTTTTTTAACTTCCCCCTTTGGAGGGGGAAAAGGGGGAGGAAGCACAAAATAATTTTAAGAATTGGGATTAATAAAAAATGATAAAGGGCACTTGAAAAATAGAAAAAAGAGTATTTATAATTCAAAACCACTTCTGCGCATTTCTGCGTTCTCTGCGGAATATCTTTATTGCAATAGTTTCTCCGCCTGTTTCGCATAATAACCTCCGTCAGATTTAATTTTCTTTAAAATCACTTTTCCTTCAGTTACATTTCCTTCAGCCAAAAAGCTTTTTGCCATATACCACTCTGCTTCCTCATTGAAGTTAGAATACTTAGAGTCTAGACATTTTGAAAACGTATTACTCGCGCTTTTGTATTCTTTTAAATTATAATAGCAAAGTCCAGCATAAAAATTACCATTCAAATCATCTGGATAAGTTTCTAAAATGATAACAAAACGACTTAAAGCCTTTTTATTTTGACCTTTAGCAAATAACTCGATTGTTTTTTCAAGATAATCTACGTACGGAATATCAATATCTTTCCAAATCGGTTCTTCTTCCGTTAACACCTCTTCTCCAATATTTGCAGGAGTTCCTGTGAGAATCAATTGTTTTGTTGTAATCTTGGATTTTGATCTGTAAGCGCGGTAATCCAATAACTTTAAATCATTCAAATAGATTTCTTTTCCTAAAATGGTTTCTTTAACTATTCCAATTTGGGGTGTTGCTTCCTCAACTTTGCTAAAAGGAAGAACCTCTATTTTTATTGGAGTCTCTGCTTCTGTTGTTTCTTCTCGCTGCTGATTTGAAAAATCTTTTTTTATTGTTTTGATGGAAATTTGCTCAATCGCAGGAAGTTCATTCATTTGTTCAATACGATCTGGCAAAACTAAATCAGTTTTTTCTATAGAAACAATTTGTGACTGATTAATTGTAATTGCATCTTTTGAATTTAGCTGGCTATTCGAATAAATAACCAGAATAATAATAGCTATTAGACTGCATGTACTCGCTGTCCAATAAATCCATTTGTTCGAAGAAAGGAATTTTTTATCCAAACGAGACATGTTTGGAGCTTGAAGAGATTTATCTCCCCAACCTTCCAAAGCATCATTTTCAAAATCACTTCCCTGCGCCTTTTTTTCAAAAACATGTTTTATCGTCTCATCTTTTGATAAACGATAAGTTTCCAAATCTTCACGTGAAAGACTTTTATTAGTGTCGTTATTGGTTTGATTTGAATTCATTGCGCTCTTCCAATTGTATTTTTAAATTTCGTTTTCCATTTTGTATGGCACTTTTTATTTGCATCAACGACAAATTTAATTCAGTACTAATTTGTTGATATGACAATTCTTTTAAATAGAATAGTTCAATACACTTTCTCTGGTCATCTTTTAAGAACGGAATTACTTCTTCTAATAGAGTTAGTTTTTGTTCTTTTAAAAGTATCCTTTCAAAATCATTTTCTTCTTCTTTAAGATTTGTTATCTCAATAGAAGAAAATTCATGTCCTTTTTTACGCAACATCATGAAGCATTCGTTTTTTGTTACCATGTATAACCATGACTTGAAAAATTGAATTTCATGTTTAATTATTTTTTGACCCAAATTCTCAAAAATTTGCATGGTCATATCCTCCGCTTCTAGTGTGTTCTTTAAATATTTCATGCAAGCTCCCATTACTAAATGACCATATCGCTCGTATAAAATGCCAATGCATATAGAGCCACCTTCGCTTTTGTGCAAAGTCATCAGTTCTTCATCTGATTTCTCTCGATATTGCTTTCTCTTATTAATGAACATGCCTAAGTGAGATGTGACATATATAATATTCCATAAATATCGACAAAAGTTTTTTTGAATTGTGTAATTTCAGAAAATGAAATAGTATTCTGGTTACTTTAATAGTTTGACTTATTTCAAAATCATCAATATTGTTCATTATGAAAAAAATCGCTCTTTTAACCTCGGGGGGAGATTCTCCTGGAATGAATGCAGCCATACGTTCAATTGTAAAAACATGTTTAAATTATAAAATAACTCCTTTTGGAATCTATGATGGCTATCAAGGAATGATTAATGGCCGTGGAAAAAACATGAAATATGCCGATGTAGATAACATTATTCAATATGGCGGAACTATCCTCGGAAGCGCAAGATGTAAAGAATTTCTTGAAATTGAAGGCAGACAAAAGGCAATTAAATTTTTAAAAGAAAATGAGGTTGAAGGGTTAATAGTGATTGGTGGTGACGGAACTTTTACGGGTGCGAAAATACTTGGGCAAGAAATGAATATTCCAATTATCGGTTTGCCCGGAACAATTGACAATGATATTTACGGAACTGATTTTACAATTGGATTTGATACTGCATTAAACACAGTTATTTCAGCTGTTGATAAAATTAGAGACACGGCGAGTAGTCACCATAGAGTGTTTTTTATCGAAGTTATGGGCAGGGATGCAGGATTCATAGCATTATATAGTGCTATTGCCTCAGGAGCAGAATCAGTTTTGATACCAGAGGAAATTACTGATATACCCAAATTAGTTGAAGATATAAAACAGCAAAATAAAGGGAGACGGAGTACAATTATTCTCATAGCTGAAGGCGATGATGAAGGACATGCTTTTGATATAATGAATAAAGTGAGGCCTTTCTTGCAAGAATACGATTTGCGTCATTCAGTTTTAGGTCACATGCAAAGAGGAGGAAGTCCTTCTGTACAAGATCGAATTTTGGCAACCCGAATGGGGAATTTTGCTGTTGACTTGTTGATTGGAAATAATTCTAATATAACAATAGGAGTGCGTGGGACAGAATTAGTCACATGTTCAATTGCAGAAGCAATCAAAGAACACGCATCCCCAGATTTAGCTCATTTAAAGCTCATTGAAATACTAAGAACAAAATAATTATCATCTTCCAATCTTTATATTTTCAGGGAGTTAGGCATTGTTTTTTCTTTTTTCAAAAAAAGAATGTTGAAAACCTTGTTTAAGTAAAAAGAGTGTCTATCTTTGCACCCCCGTTAGAGCGTTAATGGGATAAGAGATTGTGATTTTGG